>CAYHAO010000051.1:0-10439 GCA_964354665.1 uncultured Methanomassiliicoccaceae archaeon
GAAGGCCTCGACCTTCTTCCTCTCGCCCCAAACGTCGAAGGCGGTCATCCCCATCCCTCCCCTACGTGCTTGACCCCCATGATCTCGGCGATCTTGGAGTTCGGCCCGAAATAGCGCAGGCGGTCGCGGTTGCCCACCAGGCTCTCCACTGAATCGATCCCCATCGCCCCTAGGATCTCCTTCAGCTCCTCGTTCCAGGAGCGGAAGAGGCGGACGATCCTAGCCGCCCCGACCTCGGGATCGAGGCGAGAGACCAATTCCTCCCTCTGGGTGGCGATGCCCCAGGAGCACACCCCCCTATGGCATTGCTGGCACACCCGGCAGCCCATGGCCACCAAGGCCGCGGTGCAGACCATGACCGCGTCGGCCCCGAGCGCGATGGCCTTGATCATGTCCGCGGAGGAGCGGATGCTTCCCCCAGCGAAGACGGTCACGCGGTTCCTCAAGCCCTCCTTGGTGAGGCGCTGGTCGACCACCGGGATCGCCACCTCGATGGGCAGGCCCACGTGGTCGCGGATGATGCGCGGGGTCGAGCCGGTCCCTCCTCTGAACCCATCGATGGTGATGAAGTCCGCGCCCGCCCGGACGATGCCCGAGGCGATGGCGCCGACGTTGTGCACGGCCGCGATCTTGACCCCGATGGGCACCTTGTACTCGGTGGCCTCCTTGACCACGGAGATCAGCTGCTGGAGGTCCTCGATGGAATAGATGTCATGGTGAGGGTAAGGGGAAAGCGCGTCCGTGCCCAGGGGTATCATCCTGGTCTGCGAGATCAGGGCGCTGACCTTCTCCCCGGGAAGGTGGCCGCCATGGCCAGGCTTGGCGCCCTGGCCGATCTTGATCTCGACCGCCGCGGTGCGCTTGAGGTATTCCCCGGTCACGCCGAACCTGCCAGAGGCGACCTCGCTCACCACGTTCTGCGAGTAGACGTTGAAGTCCTTGTGCAGGCCGCCCTCGCCCGAGCCAGCGAGGATGTTGAGCTCCTTGGCGGCCGCGAAGAGAGCCTTCTGCGCGTTATACGAGACGGAGCCCAGTGAGATGTGCCCGATCATGATGGGCATGTCCATCGCCACCATGGGGCCGGGGTCCTTCTCCATGTAGAGGCGGCCATTCTCCTTGACCTCCAGCATGCCCTTGCGCCCCCCTACGAAGGTGGCGGTCTCCACCGTCTCCCGCAAGGGGTCGATGGCCGGGTTGGTGACCTGCGCCGCGTCCAGGAGCAGCTCATCGAACATCACTGGATAGGGGATGTCGGTGCCGCAGGAGGTGAGCAGGACGCCCCCGGTGGTGGCCTGGGACATTATCCCGCGGCGAACGTGCTCGTTGAAGTTGGCGTGCGGCGGGAACATCGACTGGATCTGGCGGACCTCGATGCATTGGACCGGGCAGACATTGATGCAGCGCCCGCAGGCCACGCATCCGCCGATGGGCTTGACCGCCCCATCCACGAACTCCAAGGCGCGGAAGGAGCACTCCGTGACGCACTTCTTGCACTTCCGGCACAGCTCGTGGTCCACCACCGGACGGAAGCGGTCCGGGGCCTCCAGCTCCAAGCGCCTCTTGGAAGATGTATGTTGGACCATCACCCTACCCCCACGAATGGATGCTCCGTCCCGGTGCGGATGATGCCCTTGCCTACCTGGGCTATCAACGGGTTTCCCGCGTTAGGCGTCCAGGTCTCGGCGTTCGGCTCGACCACCCGGACCGCGCACTCCTCGCTCGCCACGTACGCGATCTTACCATCCAGGGAACGCCCGCAAAGCAGGGGCCTGAGCTTCTTCCGGTCCGCGAGCGCGATCATCGTCACCTCTGGCTCCCTGCGTCCCACTATGATGCTGAATGGACCGTTCAGGAGCGCCTCCTTGTAGGTCAGCCTCAACCAGGTGGCCAGGCGGGCGCTCTCCGGGTCCAGGCGCAGGATGTCCTGATGGTACCACGGTGCCATGGCGAACGCGGCCGCTTGGACCGGGAGCCCGTGCTTGCGCACCAGCAGGTCCCAGGTGTAGGCGATCACCTCCGTGTCGGTGAGCACCGAGCAGCGGTAACCCGACATCTCCACGAACTTGCGGTTCACCCCATAGGACGTGATCTCGCCGTTGTGGCAGACCGACCAGTCCAGGATGCTGATGGGATGAGCCCCTCCCCACCATGCGGGGGAGTTGGTCGGGAAGCGCGAGTGGGATAGCCACATCTTGCCCGAGTATCGACCAAGGTCGAAGAACTTGGAGATCTCGTAGGAGTAGCCGTTCCCCTTGAACACGGCCATGTCCTTTCCGCTGGACACGCAGAGGGCACCAGGGACATCCGAGTTGATGTGCATGGCCAGCTGGACCATCAGGTCATCATTGGACAGGTCGGTGCGACCATGCCATTCCAGCTTCTGGTTGGGACGGAAGAAGTAACGCCAGATGATGGGAAACGGAGGAAGCATGGTCTTGACCCGGTGGGTGTGGACCTTCTCGTCCTTGGTGATGGAGCCTAAAGGCTTCAACAGCTCCTCCACCGTGGACTTGGCGTCCTCGTGGTCGAGGAAGAACTGCATGCAATAGTCGTCGCGGTGCTCAGGGAACAGGCCGTAGCAGGCGAAACCCGCCCCGAGGCCGTTCTCCCTCTCCCTCATGGTCTCGAGCATCTGCACGATCGCATCGCCCGAGATTCTCCCTCCCGCCATGTTTATGCAGCCCGCTATGCCGCAACCCCCCATCTGGTAGGTCAGACCAGGAGGTCTGGTGGCACCGTATCTCTCGGGGGTGGGGAGCTTATCGATTCCTGCATTCTCGAATGCGATTCTCTGAAGGGAACCTCGATCGCGCGTCGAACCTGGCATGTTTGGTCCTTGCCCTCTACCGGCATATCGAAGCCGGGCTCATCCTCTATGATGGGCTGGTCTTCTGGAAAGCCCAGCTCACCGGCGCTGATGATGCTCGGACCGACCTCAGATCGTTGTTTTAAGCATTTCTGTTCTTTTGAATCGTTAAAGAATAAATTGTTACGAAATCAGTAATTAATTGCTACAAAGTGGAGCAATATTACGATAAACGTAGACAATATATGCGATAATTAGACAAATTGAGGATTAAGATTTCATTCCAATCTTGCATTATTGATCCCTAATCTGCCCCAGCTACACCATCCTAGGTCATTTCGGAATCGTATCATGTAGCATAGGAATATTCTTTATTCCTTTAATCATCATCAATCACGGGGGGTGAATCTTTTGACGACTCAGAGGATGGCCCTTGTTCCTCAATTGCCAGACCTGGACAAGATAAGGCAGATGCGAAAGCGGCTCAACCTGTCCCAGCGGGAGCTTGCCTCATTGGCAGGCGTAAGCCAGTCATTGATAGCTAAGATCGAGAGAGGGTCCATAGACCCTTCCTACAGCAACGTACGCAAGATACTCATGGCCTTCGAGGAGGTCCTCAGGCGGCGGAAGGTCGAGGGCATGAAGCTCGGGGCTCAATTGACCGTTGGGGATCTGGCCACAAGAGGGGTGGTCCTGGTCGGACCAGAGCAAACCGTGGGCGAGTGCGTCGAGAGGATGATGAAGGGCCGCTTCACCCAACTACCAGTGATGGTGGGGGATAAGGTGGTGGGCGGGATAACCGATGACCGTATCCGCGATTACACCATCGAAGAGACCAGGGCGAATCGCAAGACCTACGACATGGTCATGCAGACCAAGGTGGAGGAGGTAATGATGGACCCATTCCCCATCCTGTCCGAGGACACCCCGATCGAGCTGGCCTCCGTCCACCTTCAGAGGGAAGAGGCGGTACTGGTTTCAAGGAAGGGTCAGATCGTGGGAATCCTCACCAGTGCGGACTTCCTCAATCTCGGTCTGAACCAATGAGCGTGAGAGGTCTGGAGGTTATTTCATGATAAGGCACGTGGTGATATGGAAGCTCAAGGAAAAGGCCGATGGCTATGACCGACTGACCAACATGGAGAGGGTCAAGGGCGAGCTCGAGGCACTGCCCTTGAGGATGCCGGGCGTCATCCGAAAGCTCGAGGTCGGCGTCAACGATCTGGAGAACGGGACAAATTTCGACCTGATCCTCATCGCGGACTTCGATGACTATGAGGCGCTTGATACTTATCTGACTCACCCGGAGCATCTCAAGGTGGCGGACCTCGTGATGAGAGTTCGGGAGCAACGCGCCGCCGTGGACTTCAAACTCTAGAACCTGGTGGTATGCCTGAAGAGGAAGGACCTGGAAATGGCCCTGCAGAGGGTCAAGCCGTTCGAGGCGCCGAACCCTACTGACGAGCAGTACCCCACTCCCGCCAGCATCGCTGCCGACATGATATTCCTAGCGTATTCCCAAGGGGACATCGCAGGGCTCAGGGTGGCGGACCTGGGATGCGGCACAGGGATGCTCGGAATAGCGGCCGCGCTCTTGGGGGCGAGGGAGGTCATAGGTCTGGACCAGGATCAGGCAGCCTTGGATCTGGCGAAGGAGAACGCCACGGCGGTCGGAGTGGAAATCTGCTTGGTTCGAGGAGACGTGAGCGATTTCCTGGAGAAGGTGGACACAGTGGTCATGAACCCCCCTTTCGGGTCGCAGAGGAGGCATGCGGACCGACCCTTCCTTGAGAAGGCAATGAAACTCTCCGAAGTCAGCTATTCCTTGCACAATGCCATTACCCAGGACTTCCTCCTGGAGCTCGTTTCCTCCGCTGGGATGATGGGGGAAGTACTAAAAAGGTATAAATTGGAAATCCCTCATACCTTCGCGTTCCATAAAAAGGCGAAGCGGGATGTGGAGGTGCTGTTGCTCCGCATCCAGACACACGGTGAATGATTATGATAGAGAAAAGGTCAGTTTTACCTGGCGAGGAGGTAGCGGAGGTTGAGGAGTTCCTTCCCGCAGAGGGCACTTACGAGGAGGACGGCAAGGTGTATGCTGCCACCATGGGCGAGCTGGAATTGGACCATGGGGAGAAGGTGGCCAGGGTCAAACCGTTCAATCCCACGTCTGAGCTGAAGCCCGGGGATTTCGTTTTCTGCGCGGTCACCGACGTGAAGAGCGTCATGGCCATCTGCGAGGTGGTCGCTATCGAGGGCAGGGAGAGGGAGGTCGCCGGCGACACATCTGGCACCATCCATATTTCCAAGTTATCGTCCGATTACGTCCAGGACGCTGGTCGCGAGGTAAGGCCGAGCGACCTCATCAGGGCGAAGGTGCTGCAGGCCAAGCCCTCAGTGCAGCTGACCACTGCCGGTCCCCATCTCGGGGTGGTGAAGGCGTTATGCAAGAGGTGCCGCGCCCCCCTCATCCGCAAGGAGAAAGGGCTCTACTGCAACAACTGTGAGCGAAACGAATCTCGAAAAATCGCTGACGATTACGGTGACGTCGAGTTCTGAGTTCCACGAACTCATTTCTCACCTCGAAAATCCGAAGATAAAGTCTATATCGCAATAAATGGAATGGAAAGGTGGAGAGAGGATGGCAAAGAGCAACGAGGACCTGTCTCGGGAGATAACGGAACTGAAGAACGAGCTCAGGCAGATGCGTGAGATCGTCAACATGCTTTTCAGCATCATCATCGAGTCCGAGGAGGAGGATGAGGAGTATGCCCCCTATCCTGGACTTGGTTCCTCGGAGAATCTACGGTTCAACAACTAAGATGAAACCCATCCAATCCTTTCATCAAGTTAGTTAAGAGAGCTCGACCATGCTCACTTCCGAGGCTTAGCATGAGGGCGGTCTGTCTCCTCTCCGGTGGGATCGATTCTCCAGTAGCGGCCTATATGCTAGCTGAACGGGGCGCGGAGGTCGTGCTCCTGCACATGGACAACCGCCCTTATACGAACGAGAAGGGAAATGAGAAGGTCGTCAGATTGCGAGAGCAACTGGAGTCGGTCACAGGCAGGAGGATGAGGCTGTTCGTCGCTCCGCACGGCCCCAACCAGGAAATCTTCGCCAAGCAGTGCTCCTCGCCCTACCAATGCATTCTATGCAAGCGGACCATGCTCCACGTGGCGAAAGAGCTGGCATTGAGGATCGAGGGGGAAGCCATCGCGACCGGGGAGTCCTTGGGTCAGGTGGCCTCACAGACCCTCCACAATCTCAAGGTCGAATCCCATGAGCTTTCCTTCCCCGTCCTTCGACCCTTGATCGGCCTGGACAAAATCGAGATCGAGGCTCTTGCTAAGAGAATTGGAACCTATGAGATATCCATAGGCATTCCTTCGCCATGCACCATCGTTCCTAAGCATCCTATCACGATGTGCAAGCTGGACGATCTGCTATCACAGCAAGCGAAGGTCGATTTCCAAGATATGGTAAGAACTGCGGCGAGCCTTGCTGAAGAGCTCAAATCTCATCGTACAGAAAGCAATTGAGCCTTCTTGATGGGTCATAAAGCATGTCCATCGTCACTCGGTCGATGTACCTTGCCTGCACCCTGCTGATATAGAGGGTGTTCTCTCCCACTTGGACCTGCAAGTCAGAGTCCTTGGGTGGTTTGAGCTCCGTGGGCAGGATGACTGGCCCAGAGCAATCAGTGGACACCCTGAAGTCCTTGCCCGACCTCTTGATGTACTCGATGACCTCTGGGGCGACATCGATCTTGCTCATTCCTGCCGATGAATTGCTTGAACATATTTAGCTTTAACCCGTTAACGAACGACAAATGGTCGGATTGGACTCATGTCCAAAGTTTACAGGAGCATAATCCATTATTGATTCTTCAGGTAAGAAACAGTTATTAGCTGTCAAATGAATCATTGGTAATAGGGGGGAATACATGGGCAATAAGGGTATTTCGAATCGGACACATTTGCCGATGCCTAACACGGCTCGGGTACAATTGATAACTTATGATGCGAAGGATCCAGATACAAAATTCCCGCCCATCGAGCAGTTGCGCCCGCCTCAAGGCGCACCGAACATCCTGATAGTGCTTATCGACGATGCAGGATTCGGTTCCTCGAGCGCATTCGGGGGGCCATGCAAGACACCGAGCGCAGAAAAGCTCGCTGCGGGAGGTCTGAAGTACAACCGCTTCCACACCACTGCGCTATGTTCGCCCACGCGTCAGGCATTGCTCACAGGTCGCAATCATCACTCCTGCGGCATGGGCGGGATTACCGAGATTGCCACCGGAGCGCCTGGCTATTGCTCGGTGCTTCCGAACACGATGTCGCCGCTGGCGAATACCCTGAAGCTTAATGGCTATAGCACAGCGCAGTTCGGCAAGTGCCACGAGGTACCCGTTTGGCAGGCGAACCCGGTCGGGCCTTTCGACGCCTGGCCAACTGGAGGAGGGGGGTTCGAGTATTTCTACGGATTCATTGGAGGAGAGGCTAACCAGTGGTACCCATCGTTGTACGAGGGGACTGTCCCAGTCGAACCAAAAAAGACGCCTGAGGAAGGCTACCACCTGATGGAGGACATGACCGACAAGGCCATATCCTGGATTAGCCAGCAAAAGGCTCTTGCGCCGGACAAGCCTTTCTTCATCTATTTCGCCCCAGGTGCGACCCACGCCCCGCACCATGTTCCCAAGGAATGGGCCGATAAATACAAAGGGCAGTTCGATCAAGGTTGGGACAAGTTGCGCGAGGAGACCCTGGCGCGTCAGAAGAAGTTGGGCGTCGTCCCAGCCGACTGCAAGCTCACCGCACGCCATAAGGAGATCCCGGCATGGGACGAAATGCCGAAGGAGCTCAAACCCATCCTGAGCCGCCAGATGGAGGTCTATGCGGGATTCATGGAATATACCGACCATCATGTGGGAAGGCTCTTCGAGGCATTAGAGAAGCTGAAGATAATGGACGACACGCTAGTCTTCTATATCATAGGGGACAACGGCGCCTCTGCCGAAGGAACCATCAACGGCGCCTATAACGAGATGGCCAACTTCAACGGCCTGGCCGCTCTTGAAACACCAGAATTCCTGATGAAGCATCTTGACCAGCTTGGTGGGCCCGACTCGTATAACCATTATGCCGTTGGCTGGGCCCATGCAATGGATACACCGTATCAGTGGACCAAGCAGGTCGCCTCGCATTGGGGCGGAACCCGGAACGGCACCATAGTCCATTGGCCAATTGGCATCAAGGGCAAGGGCGAGATCCGTTCGCAGTTCTGCCATATCATCGATGTCGCTCCAACCGTCCTCGAAGCGGCAAGTCTGCCCGAACCCATTTCGGTGAATGGCAGGCAGCAGGACCCAATAGAGGGCACGAGCATGATGTACTCGTTCAACGATCCCAAGGCGGCTGAAAGGCACGAGACCCAGTACTTCGAGATGTTCGGAAACCGCGGGATATACCACAAGGGCTGGTCTGCGATTACGAAGCATGGAACGCCATGGATACTCGTCGGACGGAAGACCGTTCCGCTCGATGATGATGTGTGGGAGCTCTACGATGGCAGCAAGGACTGGAGCCAGTCGAAGGACCTTTCTAAGCAAATGCCCGACAAGCTCCACGAGCTCCAGCGCCTATGGTTGATCGAGGCGGCCCGATACAAGGTGCTGCCAATCGACGATCGAGTCATTGAGAAGTTGAACCCTGACATCGCTGGTCGGCCGGTAATCTTCAAGGGGAAGACCCAGTTACTGTTCGGAGGCATGGGGCGTCTGGGGGAAAATAGCACTCTCAACATCAAGAACAAGTCTCATTCCGTCACCGCACAGATCATCGTACCTAGCTCCGGGGCAGAAGGGGTGATAATATCACAGGGCGCGAACATCGGCGGCTGGAGTCTCTATGCCTTGGGTGGCAAGCTCAAGTATTGTTACAATGTCGCAGGCGTGCAGCACTACTTCGTGGAGTCGAAAAAGCCGTTGCCCGCAGGCGAGCACCAGGTGCGCATGGAATTCGCATATGATGGTGGCGGGCTTGGGAAGGGTGGCAGGGTGAGCTTGTTCGTCGATGGCAAGAAGGTAGGAGAGGGAGTCATACCGATGACCCAGGCGATGATCTTCTCCGCCGATGATGGCTGCGATGTCGGAGAGGATAGCGGTGCCCCTGTCTCTCCGGATTACAAGCCGATGAAGAACGCGTTCAATGGTACCGTCAAAGGCGTCCAACTCTCGATTGAAGAGGGCGCGAGTTCAGATCATCTAGTCAATCCGGAGGACGCTATTCGAATAGCGATGGCGCGGCAGTAGCTGAATAAATAGAAAAGTTGCAAAATCGGGCTAGCAATCATAAAGAAAATAAAAGGACGGAGTCCAGGTAAGACATTAAAGCTCGGTCGTTCGGCCCAGAATGGGAGGAATATTTCAGGAATAGACAGTCTGACTTACCCGTTTAGAACGAAGGCTCTTTGCGCGAACATTTGAGGTCTTCGCAGAAATGATATTCAATCCAATCCATAGCCTCCTTAGTAGCCCGTTCTTTTTCCAATCCGAAGCTCAATTGTGGCGTAGGTGATGTATTTGGGACTGTGTCCGAACTGCAAGCTGGATGTTAGAGGGGACAACGTTATGAAAGAACAATTGGGTCCATTTTTGGACGTGAGGGTCGATAATCTCATTCCCATGAAGCTCCGGACCACCATGTTCTCCTACCCCAATTGCCACATCATACTGGGCATCAGCCAATTCGTGGGCTATTGAACCAGTCGCATGATCGGACAGGTCTCAACAAAACAGGGAATAGAAGATGGAACATTCGCCTAGGGACCAAACCCCTCCCATGCCATTCTATTGGAAAGAACTATTACTGGTCATCCTTATTTCCAGACCATCGCAAGGGGGAGAGCGATGCCAAAGGCTTCTGAAATAATGGAGATCAAATTGAAGGATCTGGATACCAAGGCCTTCATCGAACGACAGGTCAAGGATATACGAGCGAAAGTGAGGAAGGGAGTGGCCATCAACGCCCTGTCAGGGGGCGTGGACTCATCCGTGGTCACCATGCTCGGCCACAAGGCCTTGGGCAAGCAATTGAGGACCGTCTTCATCGAGAACGGCATCATGCGCGAAGGAGAGCCACAGAAAGTGGTCAAGGCCTTCAAAAAGCTCGGGGTGGAGGTCGAACTAATCGATGCGAGGAAGGAGTTCTTCGACGCCCTCAAGGGGCTTACCGACCCGGAGGAGAAGCGCGAGGCCATCACCCAGACCTTCTATAAGAAGGTCTTCGGCCGCATCGTTCGAGAGAGCAAAGCCCAGTACCTGCTCCAAGGCACCAACTTCACGGACGTCGAGGAGACCGTGGCTGGGATCAAGAGGCAGCACAACATACTGGTGCAGCTCGGGATCGACACCAAGAAGGAGTTCGGATATCAGGTGATCGAGCCAATCATCGAGCTGCGGAAGACCGGAGTGCGTAAGGTCGGCAAAGCGCTCGGCCTCCCCGCCGAGATCTACGACCGCCCGCCCTTCCCCGGCCCGGCACTGGCGGCCAGGGTGATAGGAGAGGTCACCCCGGCGCGCGTCGCCATCGTCAGGCAGGCCACGTCCATCGTGGACGAGGAGCT
>CAYHAO010000052.1:0-3760 GCA_964354665.1 uncultured Methanomassiliicoccaceae archaeon
TGGGAAAAGTTGGTGATGGGAGTGGGGCCACTCCCGGTCTCACCATGGGATGGTCGTGCATCGTCGATGATATCCACGCAGACGCCATACAGCCGATAGACGTCCTCCCAGCCGTTGTCCTCTGCATCGGATTCCATGACGCTCACGGAATCTAGATTGCCAAGACCATTTAAATGCGCGAGCGCGGGAGGGCACCGAAAGTACTCGGCCTCATTAATATCCTGGCAGATGGCGTCGCGGTCCGTAAGTCCTGAAAATGCCCTGAGGACCCTTCTTAGGCCGCTCGCCTCTTGTGCCTGACCTTGACCGCCTCTCCTCGCTTGAGGTCCGACATCTCCCGAGCGTTCATTGCGGCAATTCCCACCGCCACCAGCTCATTGTTCCTAAGGACAAGGGCCTCATCGCCCACGCGTATCCTGTCATCGGCACCTTTAATGCCGACTGCGAAAAGGTTACCTGAGAGCTCGAAGTCCTCCATCTCCACCCAATGGATGCGCATGGGCATTAGCCTGGACGCCCCCTCCAGGGTCAAGGAGATCATACCGCGCTCGGGTGTCAACATTCCCATCTGCTCCCTTCCGGAGAAGATCTTGGAATATGGGTAGTTACCGCTGACGGTGCATCCTTCGGTGAGGGCATCTCCCCCCTCTCCGAACTGGAACCTGGCCACGGAGGCCAAGGACATCGCGCGGTCCATTCCCCTTGGGGGCCTCTCATATCCCTGGCAAAGCTGGGCGAGCGTTTCCTCCAGTCGACCAAGGGATTCCCTGGAGGTGGGGTTGCCTTGCGAGGTATCAACGCAATCCACGGCATCCTTGACGAAATCATTGCCATGCCCGAGGTGGCACACCACCTTATCGAAGCCCTTGGAGGCGGCTGAGGATATCAATTCCTTTGCCATCCTCTGCTCCTCCAGTCCCCAATGGCCGGTTACCGGTATGTCGTATTGCGCCGCTGGATAGAAAAGCTCTAACTCCCTTGGGACGGCACCTAAGGGGGAGGTGATGATCAGTTCTTGCACCACCTCATTGTTGGGGACGCGCATGAGCGAGTCTCGGAAGATCTGATGGGTCTTGGAAGTGAAATATGGCTTCTTGGCCGAGCAAGGGAGGAGAAGAAGTATCTTCTTGTGAGGGGAGGGGGACCAACGCCCTTGGACGCGTTTTCTCCACCTCACTATGTCTGGTCGGTTGAGGGATTGCGCAGAATTGGCATAGAAACGTGGGCCGGTCACCGAGGCCTGGGCCTCTTGGAGGGCATAGCATTCGAGGTCAAATAACCGCAAGGCCGCCACCCCCCAGGGGGTGGAGTTCGCCCTGATCTCCGCCAGCTCCCTGAGCCGCCCAGCTCGAATCATATGGCGGACCAGACCAAGCTCCTGCCCCGCCGCATTCAGATTGTGCTCTTCCACGCCCTTAGCTGTTGGGTCTCTTAATAGCCATTCTGCATCTTTGGACGAAATCGTCCCTTCAGGCAGGGACAGCACGCCCCTTCTGGCCTGATAGGAGAGCAGGACGGAATCGAATAGGTCGACGCCCATGTAGGCCAGCAGCGCCATGTTGGAAAGGTCCATGATGCCTGGGGCGTAGATCAGTTTCGAGGGACCGACCGACTCGCGCAGCGCCCTTAGACGTTGGACGAAGGCTTGCGCGTCCCGTCTCATCTCGAATGAATGGGCCAGGACAGCGACCTCTTCGATTTCTTTTACTTCGAAGGCGCTTTCAATTTGCCCTTCCCTAGTCATGATCCTGGCTTCGAGTGAAAGGGGGACGGATATTCCATCTCGGATGTCCGCTATCCGAGCCCCGTTCCTCGCGATTATGGCCGAAGAACTTGGTCCCTCGCCTAATTCGATCAGAGCATCTGTGAATGACGGCGGAGGGTCGCTACCGGAAAGGAAGAGCATGCTGGGGGTCTCTAGACGATAACCTTCTCCTGTCCAGCGGACGCATCGCCCTTGGAAAGTCCGTGCCAAGACCTCCAACATAAGCCGGCTATCAAGATGCGGTAATAAAGACTTTGGATTGATGCCGAATTCATCGAAGTAAGACAAAATCAGAGTGGTTACAAGCAAACATAAGAATGGATGGACTGGCCTCCTATTTAGCTAGCCCATCCTGAGCAGAGATCGCTACTAGAGCCTGCGCACTGGGGGGCGTATCGATTCCCACCTGCGTAGGAACTGGTTGAACGTCTTGAAGCCGCTCTCACTCGCATGCTTCTCGCCGTCGTTCGCGTTGAGGAAGTCCTTCTTCTTCTTCTCGACGTTCACATAGTCCATGTTATTTCACCTCCATATCCATCTTAGACGCTGGAAACGATAAAGCTTTGCATTTTTACGAAATAGTATAATAATGACTCTCTTTACTTACAATAAATCACGGAAAAATACGAAAATAATTTTTGCATTGAAAAATCACATCTCAACTATCGATAAATATGTACATATTAACAAAAAATTACAAAAAATTAGTCAAAAATAGTCACAGTATTAATATCAAGAAGTTGAAAAATGATTTAGCCTAGAAAAAATATGAATACCTATAATAATACGAAAAACGAAGGAAAAATAAAAAAATGTATGGCTCGGCGACCGACTCAGAAAGTCGTGATCATCTGATGCTCGCTCACGAGCTCTCGCGCCTTGTCCCAAGAGACCATCTTGACGCCCTCGACAATCGTTACTTCCCCGACGCGGGATTTCAGATCGTCGGCTATGCAGTAGACCTCGCCCTCGAAATCGGCCAGGTCATTGATGGCCTCGACGTTTGAGGGCATCTTCACGGCGGCAGGGTCTTGGGTCGCGACCGCGTTCAGGGTGCCATCGCCCACAAGGAGCAGGGTGGACCGGCCGATCAGCCCAGAGGCCAGCATGGCCAGCGATGCCCTGGCCCCGGCGAAGAACTCCTCGAAGCCGTAAGGCGGCTTGGTCATTATGAACAGGATGCTGTCAGCCATCATCTCACCTCGCGATGGTTACCATCTTATCGCCTTCCTTCACGAACTTGGAGAGGTGGTTGGTCAGCGAGCCTATGTTCGTTCCCTTGACTTCCTCTCCCCGGTGTATGCCCCGTGCAGCGCAGCAGGTCTCGCATACCACTATTGTAAGCCCCTTGGCGGCGAGCTCCCCGAGCTCCTTGCCCACGTTGGGGAACCGCTTGGGGTCCTGGCCTTCCTTGATTACCGTGATTCCCTCGCCGTAGCCGAACATGCGCACGTCATAGCCCTTCTCCAATGCCGCGCGAGCCAGTTTGACGGCGACGTTCGAGTCCATGCTCATCATGCTGCCCGAGCGCAGGTGGATTACCATGGTCTTAGGCATTCTTCCCACCTCAGATGGTTATGGTGCGATCGTATCTCTCCATGATCACGTCGACCGCCTCGTGGTAATCGATCTCCTTGAACTTTCCCGTGGCCTTGCCCTTGAATCCTCTGGCCGCCAGGTCGTCCGCCATCACGAAGACCTCGTCCACATGCTCGGAAAGGTGCTTGCCCTGCTTCTTGTCCACCGCATAATAGACGGCGTCCTCGAACAGCAGCGCAGCCTTCTTGCTGTCCTTGCCGAGCTCGTCCACCAGTTCGAGGTTCACGTTCTCGTGCGGCGACTTGAGCATCACGAACAATATCGACGGCATTCTATCATCATCCGATGAAGTACTGCATGTCGGTGTCGGCGGCGATGTTCAAGAAGGCCGCGGCCCCCAGTATCTTGACGCCGGGATCGAGGTCCTCAGCAGTGACGTTCATAACGCCCATGCTG
>CAYHAO010000052.1:3860-9483 GCA_964354665.1 uncultured Methanomassiliicoccaceae archaeon
TCACCTCTCCTCAGTATACCATTACGCTCTTAGCCTCGCCGGCCTCCTTAATGATGGTCGGCGCGTTTACGATGACCGCTCCCTCGATGAGCTCCCCTGGCTCGATCTGCCTCTTCTTTAGGCATGGCTGGCAGACCAGCAACCGGCCTCCCGCCTCCTTGAACTGTTCTATGAGCTCGATGATCGGGGGGAACGGGCTCTCATGAACTATCTTGGCATGACCCTCCTTCGCCAGCCACACTCCTGCCATCTGCAGCACGATCGTGGCCTGCATGTCCGAGGCCAGGGCGGTTACGGCCATGACGAAAGGCAACGTCGCCCTCTCCGCGTCGTCCTCGGAATGCGTGACGATGAAGAGCGCCTTCTCCATCCCCTTCACACCTTCCTTCTGATATAGAAGTAGAAGACTTTGCCTTCCTGCTTGGTCTCCACCAGCTCGTTCTGCGTCCTCTGGCACCAGGCAGGAACGTCCTCCTTGGCGCCTGGATCGTCCGCGATCAGCTCGAGCACCTGCCCGACCTGGAGCTCCTTGAGCTTCTTAGCCAGCTTTACGATGGGCATCGGGCACATCAGGCCCTTGGCATCTAGGCTTGCATCCTTCTGCATCTTGTTTCACCACCGGTTATGCACGGTTGTGCGACAACTATATATAACCAAGTTGCTTATAAGTCTTTCGTAAAGCCGAGAACCGAAGCTGGGAGGTTCGCCGATGCTCCCCGAGAAGATAACAGAAGTAAACACGTGTCATGACCTGGTCCAATGCGCCTTCAGCCTAGGCGAGTTCGAAGTCGAGGTATATTACAAGCTTATGGAGAGCGGCCCGCTTCGGGCGGACGAGTTGGCGACCAAGATCGGGAAGGACCGGAGCACCGTCTATCGTGCCCTGCAGAAGCTGATGACGTGCGGAATGGTGTATCGAGAGACGAAGAGCATCGAGCGGGGCGGATACTATCATGTATACAGGGCGATCAGCAAGGAAATGCTCCGCGGCCGCTTGGAGAAATGCGTGGAGGATTGGTACACGCGCATGCAGGACGTCCTGCACAAGTTCACCGAGGGGCCCGAACCTGGCACGCCAGCAACGCCAGGCGAATAATATTAATGTCTTTGGTTCCATGTGGAGGCGAGCACCATGAACTTCAAGGGAAAGGACGTCGTCTCCATCCGCGATCTGTCCCGGGAGGATATCGACCAGGTTCTGGACTTGGCGGAGAGGATGATACCCTATGCCAAGGGCGAGATCTTCACCAAGGCCTTGGACGGAAGGATCCTCGCCAACCTCTTCTTCGAACCTTCCACGCGGACGCACATGTCCTTCAGCACCGCCATGTCCCGGCTGGGGGGCAGGACGATGGAGATGGCCCACCCCTCCATGATGTCGGTCGCCAAGGGCGAGACCCTGACGGACACCATTAGGATGGTCGAGTCCTATTCCGACGTGATAGTGCTTCGGCATCCGCACGAGGGCTCGGCGCGCCTCGCCGCCCACTTCTCCTCCAAACCGGTCATCAACGCCGGGGATGGGGCGGGGCAGCATCCCACCCAGACATTGCTGGACCTTTTCACCATCAGAAGGGAGTTCAAGAGGATCGAGGGCGTGAAGGTCGCCCTGGTCGGGGACCTGAAATACGGAAGGACGGTCCACTCCCTCGCGGAAGCGCTCACCATGTTCGGGGCCGAGGTCACCTTCGTCGCCCCGGCTAACCTGCAGATGCCCAGGGAGACCGTCCGCCAGGTCGAGAAGATGGGCGGCAAGCCCAAGCTGACCTCCAGGCTCGAGGACGTGATCAAGGAGGTCGACGTCCTCTACATCACCCGGATCCAGAAGGAGAGGTTCCCGGACCCGGCGGAGTACCAGAAGATCGCTGGAGTCTACCGCATAGACAACAATCTCCTCCGCGAGGCGAAGCGCGACCTCATCGTCATGCACCCCTTGCCAAGGGTGGACGAGATCGCCCCAGAGGTGGACGGGACCGAGCATGCCCGTTACTTCGTGCAGGCCTTCAACGGCGTCCCGGTCCGCATGGCCTTGCTACTGCTGGTGCTGGGAGGCGATCTCTGATGAAGGAGTTCAAGGTCGTGCCGATCAGGAACGGCACGGTGATCGACCACATCGAGTGCGGAATGGCCCTCAAGGTGCTAAGGATCATCGGCGTGAGCGGCACGAACGTGCAGTCGCCAGTCAGCGTGCTCATGCACGTGCCCTCGTCGAAGAACGAGTTCAAGGACGTGGTCAAGGTGGAGGACCGCGAGCTGGACACCAAGGAGGTGGACAAGATAGCCTTGATATCGCCGAGGGCGACGATCAACATCATCCGCGACTTCAACGTGGCGGAGAAGTTCAAGGTCTCGTTGCCCGACGTGGTCAAGGGCATCGTCCGCTGCGGCAACCCCAGCTGCATCACCAACCTCCGGGAGCCGGTGGAGCCGGAGTTCACCGTGGAGTCGAGGAACCCTCCGGTACTAAGGTGCATCTATTGCGATAGGATGCTAGAGGACATCGCCGACCACTTGCAGTGAGGCTTTGCTCACTTGAAAAAACTGAAGATAATTGTTTAGCGAAGCCAGACCAATTCCTGCTTGGTCCTGGTCACGACCTTGTTCATGTTCTCCAGGACCTTTTCGGTGTCCATGGAGCGCTCGGCGGTGACCACGATGAGCAGGCTGGAGCTGACCTCGGCGATGATCAGCCTCGTGCTGCGGAAGCTGCACATTATGTGCTCCAGCTTGTCCTTGAGGGCGTCGGTCCTGGTGGCCTCGGCCGAGGAGTACATGATGGCGGCCATGGCCGAGAAGGTCTCCGGCTTGGTGGGCGACGCCGACCTGCCCGCTATCATGAGGCCGGTCTTGGAGACGATGGATACGGAGTGGATGCCAGGGTCGGTAACGAACTCCTGTTGGATGATCTCGTCAAGAATGCCTTCAACCGATTTAGTCTGTTGCACTTGGTCATCCCCTCTGATAAATGCGTGGCTCAATCCTCGCTTAGTACTGAATTGGATAAGCATCTCTCGTTTTAAGCCTTTTGGGAATCCTCTCAGATTTGATACCACTTGTCCAGAGGGTCGGCGAAGGGGCATTTCCTAGCTTTCGGAAGCCCAGGGCAGGGTGCGCATTGCTTTTATAATGGGCACAGGAATGGAAAGCCGGTGCCTGGATGCCGATAAGGATCGATGTCTTGAGATGCATAGGATGTGGGTTGTGCGAGCTGGCTTGCAGTTATCGCAGGGAGCAGGTCTTCACCGCCATGCGCTCATCCATCATGCTGCACCTTGACGACAAGCGCAACTACTTCGGGGTCATGATAAAGCTGCCCAACGACGACCTGGTGCTGGGGAGGCCAGAGGGGCTCCAGATCCAGCTTGCTGGGCAATCCAGTGACGATGGCGCCGGGGCCAAGCCCATCCTGCTTAGGGAAGCGTGCGACGAATGCGCGGGGGATAGGCCCCATTGCGTGGCCATCTGCCCGTCCGAGTGCCTTTCTCAGGGGTGAGGGAATGGACCTGATGTACACGGGAAGCGTACTCATCGTGGACCTTTCCAAGGGCGAGACGAGCGAGCGGGAGCTCAGCGACGCGCTGGTCGAATCCAGGCTGGGCGGGGCGGCCATCAACCTCTCCCTCTACGAGGAGTTCAAGGACCAGGACCCCGTGGTCATCGGGTCCGGGCTGTTCACCGGAACCATGGTCCCTGGCTGTGCTTTGGGCATCGTCACCGCCAGGTCCCCCCTGAATGGAAAGGTGATGCACACGCCCCTGGTGAACTACCTCGGGGCCGAGCTCAAGCTGGCGGGCTTCCCCTTCGTGGTGCTCCATGGTCGGAGCGAGGCGCCATCCTATCTCTGGCTTCATGATGAGATCGCCGACCTCCTGCCCGCGCAGGCGATTTGGGGGCAGGACACCTGGAAGACCGTGGACTACATCCGGGAGGAGCAGGGGGAGGAGCGCATCCAGGTCCTCTCCATCGGCAAGGCGGGGGAGAACCGTCTGGACCAGGCCATGGCGGTGGTGGATTACTGGTCGGAAGGGGACAAGGTCGGACTTGGAAAGAGATTGGGCGAGATGAAGCTTAAGGCGGTGGCGACCAGGGGCATGGGGGAGCTGGAGGTGGACGACCCTGATCGCACCTTGGAGCTTTGCCGAAGGGCGATGGGGACCGCGCGCTCCAGGCTCAAGGGCGCCAAGGGCATCGAATCACTAGTGCCTGGCGCGGACCTGGGTGATTTAGTCTCCATCCGCCACAGGGACATTGCCTGCTCGGGATGCCCCTGGCCCTGCAGGACCTTCGTGAAGTACAACGAGCCTCCCACCGTGCTCAAGGAGGAGCTGAAGGAGCCGGGGATGCTCATCTCGGACGTGAGCGGTTTCCTCTCATTCATGGACAAGGGGCGCAGCGCCGCCGATGCGGCCAGACTGTTGGAGGTCTGTGCCCGCCTCGGCCTGGAGCCCATGTCCGCGGCCAAGCAGCTGCCGGTGGCTGGCTTCGAGGAGTCCAAGGCCAGGCTTGAGTCCCTTGCATCCACGGCATTCGATGTGGGGGGCGTCCCAATGGTGGAGGGGGCGACCTGCCCTGAGGCATTCAGCCCCTTCGCTCCCAATGGCGGCGAGAAGGAAGAGATCGCCCTGGCATACGTGCTGGGGATCTGCCCCCGATATGCCGCCAAGGTCGGACTGGACATCGAGCTCTGTGCGGAGCTGATCGAGGCCACCACCGGCATGAAGAAGGAACGAGAGGACCTGCTGGGCCTCGCTAACTCTATTATCCGGTAGCCGTTCATCGAGCTGAGAGAACATGCGCGTCGTGGTGCTCGCCGGGATGCCCGGCTCAGGCAAGGAGGAGTTCGTGCTGGTGGCGAGGTCGCTAGGCTATGACGTGGTCCGCATGGGCGACGTGGTCCGGGCCGAGGCGACCAAGCGGGGGGTCCAGAACAGCGACAAGGGCGTGGGTGGATTCGCCAACGCCGAGCGGCAGGCGCATGGCTACGACGTCTGGGCCAAGCGCTGCTTGCCCTATGTGCAGGAGCAGAGGACCATCATCGATGGCAGCAGGGGACTGGAGGAGTTGGAGGTCTTCCGCCAAGCGTTTGGTGATGAGGTCAAGCTCGTGGCCATCCACTCCCCTCGGAAGCAGCGCTACCAAAGGTTGATCCAACGGGGCAGGGAGGACGCCCCCAAGAGCTGGGAGGAGTTCTTGGAGCGGGATAGGAGGGAGCTGTCCTGGGGCCTGGGGAGCCTGATCGCCATGGCGGACACCATGCTGGTGAACCAGGGGGGGCTGGAGGACTTCAAGAAGAGAGCCAAGGAATACTTGGAAGGCGGGGGCTAGGATGAGGTTCAAGGTCCTCCGGGTCTGCCAGTCCAAGGGTTTCTCCGTCGTGCCCCAGGAAGTGGTCCGCTTCGATCTGGGGAAGGCCTCCGAGCTGCTGAGGAAGGAGGGCTACGAGGTGAGCCCCTCGGAGGTGATGGTGATTGTGGGGGTGGAGGGCGGCCTGGAGGTCACCCTCTACGTCAATGGCAGGCTCATGATGCAACCATTGGAATCCAAGGACGCGGCCAGCATGATTGCGGAGAAGTTCTATTCGGTGATCGAAGGCGCGCGGGAATGAAGGACTAGGCCGTTGGCG
>CAYHAO010000053.1:0-4936 GCA_964354665.1 uncultured Methanomassiliicoccaceae archaeon
GGGCCCGTAGCTTAGGCTGGTGGAGCGCCCGGCTCATAACCGGGTGGTCGTCGGTTCAAATCCGGCCGGGCCCACATTCAATTCTTCTGAGAGGTTCCCTCCTTTTCAAAATCCCGTGCCTCCTGAGGCTGGCGATATTCATTTCGAACTCCTCTTCCGATATCTCACCCCTGACGTGTCTTTCGGTCAAGGTACCAAACGAATCGGTTGACGGCTCCTAAACGACGATCTGATCGGTCCAGTCAATCCGATTCATAGCCCCTTCAAAGCCTTCCTCTGCAGCGTCCAACTGGCCAATACCAGGAATGCCGCGGTGAAGGCGGCCAGCACCAATGCGTCCAAAGCAATGGGGAATATGTTCGCCTGGCCCATGGTGGCGTTCAATCCATCGACCAGATACGTCAACGGAGAGAAGTAGGTCACCCACCTTGCCTCCGGCGGCAACTCGGACAAAGGGATGAAGATGCCGCTGATGAAGATGAGAGGGAAGCGGACCAAGGCGGCAAGCATCATGATGTTGGCCGGAACCCTACCAGCTGGTGAGGAGAGAAGGACGCCGAGTGCCGCGAAGCATATGTTCCCCAGGATGAAAAGCACGGGGAGGGCAGCTATGGTGGCCAGCGGGAAGCTCAGAGGGAGGAAGACAGCTCCGACCAGCAGGACGATGGTGCTGATGATCAGGCCGAATCCCGCCCCCGCCAGGGTATCGCCGGTAACAAGAATCGGTATATTGACGGGCAGGGTCAGCAAGCGCTCGAACGTCCCCGCCTGTTTCTCCCAGGGGATGATGAGCGGACCAACGGAGGAAGCGGTGAAGAACAAGGACATGGCCAGGAAGCCCGGGAAATACTTCGTCACATCCAGTTGCCTGCCCACGAAGAAGGCGAAGAAGAGGAAGGTGGGGAGGATGAGCCCGAAGATGAAGACCGGTGCCTTGCGATAGTAGATGCGCACGTCCTTCCTCGCGGTAACCAGCACGCCCCTGGCGATGATGTGATAGTTCACGTCTTCCCCTCCGTGAGCTTGACGAAGACGTCCTCCAGGGTGGGCCCGAGCGTGGTCATGGAGATTATCCTCAGGCCCTTCTCCTCCTTGATGGCCATTATCCTCTCGATGGCCAGATTCGGATCGGAGGTATAGATGCGCACCTTGTCCCCTGCCTCCTCGGCCTTGGCCACGCAGCTCTCGGAGGTGAAGATGGAACAGTCCAGCTTTCGGTCGAAGCAAACCTCCACCGACTGCACCTTCTCGAAGGTGGACCTGAGCCTCTCGGGGGAGTCAATCACAAGCACCTGGCCCTTGTTGATGATGCAGACCCTCTGGCACATGCGGCTCGCCTCCTCGATGTTGTGAGTGGTGAGGACGACGGTGCTGCCCTTCTTGTTCAATAGTTTGACCTTCTCCAGGATCATCCTCCTGGACTGCACGTCCAGGCCTTCGGTAGGCTCGTCCAGGAAGAGGACGGGGGGCTCGTGGATCATGGCGCAACCGATGCTGATCCTCTGCCGCATGCCCTTGGAATATTTCTTGACCTGGTCGTCGCCCCTCTCCGCCAAACCGAGCTCCTTGAGCGTATGCTCCGCCCGGTCCTCCCTCAGCTTGCGAGGTAGCCCATAATATCGAGCCATAAGCTCCAGGTTCTCCCGACCGGATAGGTCCGGATACACGTTGCCGACCTCGGGAATGACTCCCATCTTCTCCTTGGCCTCGAGCGACTTCCTCCGGATGTCCATTCCGAGAATAGAGACGCTTCCAGAGTCCGGCCTGAGCACGCCCGTCATCATGCGGATGATCGTGGTCTTCCCGGCGCCATTCGGACCAAGCAACCCGAAGAACTCCCCCTCCTCCACCGAGAAGGAGACGCCCCTCACCGCCTTGGTCTCACCGAAGGTCTTGACCAGATCGCGCACCTCGATGGCCGCCATGTCATCCCATGCTTGAATCCACCTGGAAGGGCATTAATGTTCGTTCCATTGTCAGCCTGGTAACTTCGTATCGCCATCGGTCCACCAAGGGAACGTAATAATAGGTTCCAGTCGATGCAAGGGAGAGGATAGCCATGCCATCGGAAGAGGAGGCCGTAAGACACGCGTCCGAATGCTGGGAGAAGGGGTTCAACTGCGCCGAGTCTGCGCTGCGTGGAGTATGCTATGGTATGGGGATAGAGCTCCCCGAGGTGGCTCTGAAGATCGCCACGCCCTTTGGCGGGGGAGTGGGTAGGTGCGAGGATCTGTGCGGGGCACTCTCCGGTGGGGTCATAGGCATCGGAGCGGCGTTGGGGAGGGGCGAGGCCAAAGGGGACAAGTTCGCCAGCTACAATGCGACCAAGAAGCTGCATGAACAGTTCACGAAGGATTTCGGTTCCTCCATATGCAAGGAGCTGAACCATGGTGACTTCAAATCGAAGGAGCACGAGGCCCGATGCAAGAAATTCACCTTGGAGTCGGTAAGGATGACCTATCGCATACTCAAGAAGGCCTGATTTGCCCGCTTAACGTATCCATTGTTCTCGATTCCTTTTTAACCATCGCTGATTCGCATCCATGACCCCCGATGCTGGACGCCATTTTCTTTGCATTTATTTCTTTTCTTGTCCTGTCTTCACTGTTATTTTAGGAGGGGAGGAATGAAAGGCGCAGGCTCTGGTCAAAAATCACTTCGGAGCCCTGTCGAAGAAGATGTTCTTGCCCGTCGCCGATAATGGGATCCCATGGCTGATGCGGGACTTACTCAGGCCAAGTCGCCTGGCCGATACGCCGATGCGATACATGATCCGATTATCAACGTTCAATTCGGACGCAAGCTTCGCCGCCGAACCCAACGCGATGCCCAGGTCGAGCAGCCTCAGCGCGCAGTTCGGTCCTTCGAAGTCCGCCTTAAGGGAGTGCTTGTTGAACTCCTCGCAGCTGGCGTGGCCGCAGGCGCCACAGTTCAGACCAGCACCTGGATGAGGCAGCAGACCTATCACCAGCACCGCATCCGAGTCCAGGACGTTCTTTCCATCCCTTTCGAATCCGTGGTTCTTCCTTTCCTCGCTGACCTTGAGCATGTCGTTGCCCAAGGCGGTGCGCTCCTCTTCGCTCAGAAGCTTGATTTCGATGAAGTCCTTGCCTGTCGCCTTTGGCGCCGTTCTCGCCGCCAGCTCCATCAATTCCCCCACCGTACGAACCGTCTCCTTGAGGGCCATGATGGAATGAACGCATAGCTGATAGATAACGAAGGGGGAAACCGATAGGAAGCATGCGCCGTTTCGCCAAGAAGGCAGCCCTACCATCAGGGGCCAGGTACGCCCTGGTCGCCACCCACGCCGCGCTAAAACCGGACAAGAAGACAGGAAAGACGCCCACACCAGAGGAAATGGCGGTCTGGAAGAAGAACGTCGCCACGACGGAGGAGATCCTGAACGGCAAGGACTTGAGGAAGGTGGCAGACCTCAAGGTCTATTTGGTCGACATGAAAGGTCCGTTGGAGGAAGACTGGGAGCGGAAGGTCGCCAAGTTCGTCGATGACGTGCTAATGTCCGATTAGCATCAAGGGATAGTGAGAGATATCATTCCGTAAGCCAGATGTCCAAATGCCGACCCTAATAAAAGCATAATCTCCCTAATTCTCGTTTTCCACATTTCAATATGATTTAGCTTAGAGCCAGCATCCACAAGTGCAAGTTATCATTATTGAAAACCAGCTACCAACGCTTTTTAAAGACCCCTCTCATAGAAAATATTTAGGCGGACGCTTTGGAGCTAATTTCCATAGGTCTACTATCGCCGATAGTGGGCATGATCGGAGTAGGCATGGGCATCTACGTCTATAGACAGAGCCCAGGCTTTCCCACCGCCAGGGTTTTCCTCATGTCCATGTGGCTCTTCTTTATGGGGGCTTTCCTGGATTTCGCCCTCCTCTACGCCCCTAGCTATAATTCCGCCTTATGGATAGCCCGGGCTGAGCTCTTCGTCGTGGTCCTCCTGTTCGCCAGCATTCTATACTTGGCATCCTTCCTTCCGCATGAACGTTTCAGCGGTTGGTTCCGAGGGAAGGAGAGCATGCTAGCAGTCATCGCGATATTGTCCGCCACCATCGCTGTGATGCCGGTGAACGACGTAGTCAGTACTCCCTTCGGATGGGGGGTGACTGGGACCGCAGCTTTCATCTTATGGACGGTGATTGTCTTGAGCTATGTCTTCGTCACCATTTACATGGTGCATAAGACGTGCAAAGATGTGAAATGGGAGAGGACCAGGAAGCAGAGTCAGTTGATCTCTTTGGGCGTACTATCGCCCGTTCTATACGCCTTCGTGTACAATGGTATCGAATTGATAGGCGCCAATGTGCCTTTCATCCTGTCACCAGGCTTCCTACTCCTAGCATGCATTTTCGCTTACGGCATAATGCGCTATCGCCTGTTCCTGCCCTCTGCGGTGAAGGAGACCGATATAAAGGGGGTTAAGCGCAAGGACAAGGAGCTGGCCGAGTCGGCGAAGTTCCTCATGGTCGAGGAGAAACGCCCGGAGCGCTCTTACCGCCTGTTCCTGGGCCTTCTGGCCAATGGCAAGCATGGCTTGGTAATCACTCGTTCCCACCCCGACCTACTCCGCGAAGAGTACCGTATCGAAAAGACGCCGGTCCTATGGCTCGCCAAGCAGCCTGGCCCCAACAGGATTGAGCCAGCGAACCTTTCGATTTTGCGTCAGATCATCACCGAGTTCGTGAAGAAAGGTACCAACGCGGCGGTGATAATCGATAGTTTGGAATATATCATGGAGAACAACCCGCCCGATGAGGTCATATTAATGCTCTACAGCCTAAGGGATGAGATCCAGGTGACCGATTCAACCTTGGTGCTTTCAGTGGATCCGGACACAATGGATTCTCAATATGTCGCGCTCCTGGAAAGGGAGTTCCAGGTTATTACCGCTTAATCTTGTGTCGCATTAGG
>CAYHAO010000053.1:5036-7882 GCA_964354665.1 uncultured Methanomassiliicoccaceae archaeon
TCTCATACGAAGCATCGTGAGCACGAGATGAGGTCGCAGAAATCCGTTTAAGACCCCTGGAACGATATCCTCTGCGGGGTGCTAGGTTGGATGCCAAGGAGACGCTTAGAACATATGGTGAGGACATAGTAAACGAGGCGTTCGACGACCTGTTCGCCTCTGGAATCCCTTCCCCAATGGCCAATAAAGTGTTGAGGAGGTTCGCTCGTCGATGGAGGGATTATACGAGAGCCGCGCTAATGGTCATGTCCTGCCAGGTAGTGGGGGGGGATCCAGACCATGTCCGCTCCGCCGCCAAGAGCCTGGTGTTGGCTGGTGGGGCGTTCGACCTTCATGATGACATCATCGACAAGTCGTTCGTCCGACGGAAGGCCAAAACGAAGTCGATTCAAGGTATATATGGAATGGAGGCATCACTGCTCGCTGGAGACGCTCTGCTCATCGCTGGTCTCGTGAACCTAGCGGACATGTCCGGGGTTAATGCAAATATGAAGAAAGAGGTCGTGGCAGAGATCAGGAAAGGACTTTTTGAGCTCGGCTCTGCAGAAATGGAGGAGATGGCCCTCGTCCGGAACCTCGCAACCACCCCTAGGAAATATCTGCGCATCCTTTGGATGAAGTCTGCGGATGTAGAGGCCTACACCAAGGTGGGGGCGATGATTGGAAATGGAACGACGGAGGAGATCCAAGCCCTCGGAAAATTCGGACGCTGTCTTGGCATGATCTGCATCCTCCGGGACGATCTGGAGGACACATTCAATGACTTCCATGAGCTTAGGTCAAGGATATTGAACGAGAGCCTTCCGCTCCCTATTGTCTATTCCCTAAATGACAGGGAGTGCCGTGCCAGTTTATCGAAGATGTTCGAGGCGCCCCAGCAGCCGTCAGATAAGGACCTGGAGAACCTCATCAATATTATCGATAGCAACAAGGGCTTCGAGAAAGGGCAGGCCCTGATAAACAAGTATGTTAGGAGAGCGAAGGCCGAAGCCAAGAAGCTCAAGGACCCCGACCCTTTCCTCGCCTTGTTCCATGCTTGAGCTTGCATGGGACGGTTCGTAAATGGTCCTGAGTGCCTGGCGCATGCGGTCCGGCTTCGGCACACTCTTACAAAGCGCAACAGTTGTTTGCATAGTTTCAAATATTCATATAATGTCATCGACTCCAGCTAGATCTCATCCATTCACTTGCGCCCTACCGACCCTCCTGGGAAAGTAAGGCCTCCTGGAGAAAGGCATAGAGTTTAGTGTATGAGGATCGGAGGTGAATCAATAATGTACGACAAGCCGCCAAAGGAGAAGCACAAGGCCGTTTGCAGCGACTGCAAGCAGGAGTGCGAGGTCCCCTTCAAGCCCACCGAGGGCAGGCCAGTTTATTGCCGCGACTGCTTCAGCAAGCACAAGCCGCCAAAGCGCTACTAGGTCATCCTGCGCATGCGCGCAGGCTATATTCCCTTTTTTTTATTTTTTTTAACGTAAACGGAGGTCTGAGCGCGCGCTCCCAGTGAACGTCATCCTTAGTTTGGGAGCGAGCAATAGGATGATGGACGTAATGGCCGACCAAGCGGCCTTCTGTGATGCAGGAGAGTTTGAGCATAGCGGTAAATAGGAGGGCTTGGGTGATTGCAACCATGACGCGTCAGCGCGCGGTCCATCGATTACATGGCAGCCTGCCTACGGTCGAGGGCGCGGGTGTGCATCTGTTCCGAGCCTTTGGGCACTCAGAGACGGGACTGCTAGACCCTTTCCTAATGCTGGACCATTTCCGGTCATCGGACCCCAGGGACTACATGGAAGGATTTCCCATGCATCCCCATAGGGGTATCGAGACCGTCACCTACGTGCTGTCTGGAAGGATCGAACATCAAGACAGCCTAGGTAACAAGGGCGAGATCTCCGCCGGTGACGTGCAATGGATGACCGCGGGCAGTGGCATCCTGCACCAGGAAATGCCACAACGGACTGATGACCCGATGCATGGCTTCCAGCTTTGGATCAATCTACCACGGGTGCACAAGATGATGCCTCCACGCTACCGGGACGTCAAGAGCAGCATGATACCGATAGCCAAGCCCGAGGCTGGGGTAGAGGTGAAGGTGATCGCTGGCACCTTGAATGGAGCAAAGGGACCAGTTAAGGATCTAATGGTCCCAGTCGAGCTTTTTGATGTCTGGCTATCCGCAGATGCAGATGCATCGTTTTCAGTTAAGAACGAGGACCACGCCTTCGCTTACGTTTTTGAGGGGTCGGGGCACTTTGAGGAGGGGGGCAGGCATGTGGTGGAGGACCGGCAACTGGTAATCTTCGATGAGGGCGATGAGGTCTGGGTAAAAGCGAGTAGGAGGGGCTGTCGGTTCCTGTTCGCCCATGGTAGGCCTTTGCGCGAGCCCATAGCTTGGGGAGGGCCGATCGTCATGAACTCCCGGGAGGAGCTCGACCAAAGCTTCGAGGAGCTAAGGCTGGGGAGGTTCATTCGCTGAGTGGCAGCATTGGACAAATTGAACCGATATTTTAACGGATAATTGGCGAAAGACAGAAATCAACGATGGTGCTAGATGGGGTTGAGAGCATGACAGAGACTATCCCAGAAGAGGCTTTACCGCTGTCGCAACAGGTGCGCAAGGACCTAAAGGAGCTTTCTCGGTTCTGGACCTTCAGGTCATTCGAGGAGCTGCACGCGGCCAGCTTGTTCTATAATTTTGTGGGGACCGGGCTTGAAGAGGTCCTTGCCAAGCTCGAACTACTCGAGAGCTGCATTCGCAAGGAAGACTATTCCACCATAGCCAGGGAGGATTGGCCCATCTATGGCCTGGTCAACTACTACGATCACGTCACTGACCTGTTGCG
>CAYHAO010000053.1:7982-9458 GCA_964354665.1 uncultured Methanomassiliicoccaceae archaeon
ATTGGCCCATCTATGGCCTGGTCAACTACTACGATCACGTCACTGACCTGTTGCGCGAAAAGGGCAAAGGAACCGAACTGCGATCTCTGGAAAAATGGAGAAGGACCGCAGGACGGTATGCACAGATAGTGTGCCATTTGGAAGATGGCATCTAGGAATTCCTTGGAGCGGGGCCGCGCACTCAAGCATTTAGGGGTGCTGCCGGCATTGGCTGGGACCCGCATATCCAGATAATTCGGGTAGTCTTCTTCTAACCTAACGGGGTACCCGGCGTAGGACGGTAGAAACCCCAATACCAGCCATGGTATCATCGATCACGAGAGTGGGCAGAGAGCGACCACATACGGCCACCTGTGCCCGGCTCCTCGAAATACCGTGACCGGAAATTTGGAGGAACGAGGAATATGTTGTCAGAGGCTTACTTGAAATCGAGGATAGGGATGAGCGGAGAGAGCGACCTGCCAACCTGGCTGATGAGGGGCGAGTACCGCGGAATGGGAAGGGGCGCCATTCTGAATGGGTTGGAAGAGAAGGCTAGAGATAGGCGGTCGATCGGTAGGATATGGCGCTCGCCTAAGCGCAAGGAGGTCAGGTCTTGAGCCTGGCGGAAGTGGCGTCGCAATCAGGGGGTTTTGAGTCCTTGGTCGCCTTGCTGGGTTTGATCTTGCTCACCCTCATCGTCGACCGGGCATTCCTGCGACTTGCTCTCAATGAGGAATGAGTCAAACCCTCCCCTTTTTCCTTTTGCATTCCTTGAAGCTCAGGCGATCCTCTTGCCCGCGCTTGGACCCCAAAGGGAATCGAAGACCTCCTCCACCGTTACCATTACGCAGGATTTGGCCGGCATCTTGGGGTTTGCCCCGTGCACCCACGCCCGCATCTCTTCGAACTCTGGCCCGAACTTATGCACCTTTACCGATCCTTTGATCTGGTAAGATCTCTTGCTCTCCGAGTCATAGCACAGGATGCATATCCGGGGGTTCTCCTCCAGGTTCTTGAGCGTTTTGCTGAAGAAATTATCCCCGATCATGATGTGCTCATCGTCCAGTATCTTGAGGTACCCGATGTAGACGACGTTCGGCTTACCATCTTTGCTCGCCGTTGCGATGGGTGTTGGCTTTTGCTTCTGCAATACCTCTTTGGCCTCAGTTGGCATCTTAACCATGCTTGTCCCCTAGAATGATTAGGCGCGGACGCCAGTTAATATTTGCTACGAAGGGTTAGAGAAGGGCGTACTTGCAATGAGACCGGCTTGGAAAGGAATATATACTAACGTGCTATGTCTTGGCATAGCACGGAAGACGTGCTAATAAAACAAGGAGGTTGCTAAAATGGCTGGAGTGAAAAGCGAGAACCCGACCATGCATCCGCACGCGAACGCGCTGGCGTCGCTACAAGGCGACGCGATCGGAATGGGTTCGCCTCAGTATTATGAGCTCCGCCAGGCGATTTTCCAGGCGGGACAGCCTTTCGTGA
>CAYHAO010000054.1:0-9390 GCA_964354665.1 uncultured Methanomassiliicoccaceae archaeon
GGGCGATGACCAGTTTCATCCTCTCGTGCTTGTCCAACACCTTCGAATAATAAGAGGGGCGGGAGAGCTCCTCGTTCAGAGGGCCCCAGACCGCCCCGGAATGGGTCACCACCACCATTCCATGCTCGTCAAGGATTCTCCAGAATGGCTCCATGCGCGCTTCATCCGGCCGCCAGCCCGTAGGGGGGTATACCTTGACCCCCTTAGCATCGTACCTTTTGACATACTTCTCCACCAAACGGATGGCCGTCTCGCCCCTCTGGGGGTCCACCCCTATGAACGGCATGAATTTCTCAGGATAGGGCGAACAGGCTTCGAAGACCCAATCGTTGAATTCCTCCACCCCTTGCTTTGTAGGCCCCACCATCCCGAAGTCCAAAGGGAGGATAACCGACTTGTCGATCTTAGCCACCTCCATGTTCTGGATCAGCTCCTTCTCATCGGTCTCGGAGGTTAGCCAATCCTTGCCCTCTCCCTGAGGCCCTCCTTGGAAATAGAGGGCGTCCAGGAGGACCAAGGGCTCCAGGTAGGAGTCCATGATGACGTCAGGGTACATGGTGCGCTTCCAAATGTGGACGTGAGTGTCGATTATCATAGGTCACACCAAATCCATATCTCAACCATATAGAGGTTATCAGAGGTGATACGGAAGAGACGGTCATTATTGGGAAAGTCCAGGAAACAAAATTTATATCGAATGAGAAGCCCATAGACGAGGCCGTGGGGAAAGACGAATATGCCATCCAATACCTCCTCTGGCAATGAAGGACCATCCCCCATATTCAAGATGGCCATCATTGTCATAGTGATGGCGATTCTGGTCTCGGCTCTGGCAGCGGCGTTTATTCAAGTGACTTCAGCCCCCCTGCTTACTCAGCCCATCAAGCCGCACAACTGGACGGTTGTAGATCCCAACCTCAAGGAGCCAGATATCATCTATCAGGACCCTGATGAACTGGACCTGCTCGAGGAGAACCTAGGCAACGAGGTCCTTTTCACGCTGGTAACATCGACGAATCTCGCCTATCTAAGAACAGCGGCGTATGACACGTATTCCCAAGGAGTCTGGACAACGCAAGCTACCTATTCAATGTACAATGGAAGCGAGATGGATATCGACATATCCAGCTCGAACCGAACGATCCAGACCGCTCAAATAACTCCATTAGGCAAGTTATACGGTGGCATACCGGTCGCCAAGGAGACTTACAAGTTACAGCCCATTAAATCCGGCACGGTGAAATATAGCCAGGAGCTCGGGGCCTTCCAAAGTTCGGTGCCCATCTCTTCCAATTATACCGCCACATATTACAAGGTAAGCACAACCCTGGAAGAGCTCCAGACGGCGGTTGCGACTCCGGACGCACGATACCTCCAAATACCCTCTGAACTAGAGTCAAGGATTGGGGAACTCACGGATTTTGTCACCTCGGATGCTACCACTGACTTCGACAAAATCATGGCCATTAGAAGCTACCTGCGTGAAAATTATCAGTACGAAATAGACCATCCAAAACCAGATTCCAAAACGGATCCAATCGAATTCTTTCTTTTCACCAGCAAGCAAGGCATTTGCACTTACTTCAACAGCGCCCTGGTGCTCATGCTCCGTTCCGCTGACATACCCTCCAGAATGGTGGTCGGCTTTGTGATAGACCCGACGATGAATGTCCAGAACGTCACCGCCGCAGAGGCCCATGCCTACACCGAGGTTAAATTCGATGGGATGGATTGGATGATCGTCGATGCTCTAGGTTGGTGGGACGATCTGGACCGATCACTTGTGTCTCTCCCGAGTCTAGAGATTTCTGGCAAAGCCTTCCAAGATGACAACGCAAATGGAATCGATGACGATAATCATCCCTTGGAATACAGGGACGTAGTAGTAACCGACCTGACCAGGAACACTAGCGCGATCGCCCTGACGGACCCGCTTGGAAAATACAGCATCGCGCTCTGGCCGGGGGAGTACGAGGTGTCCCTTGACATGGGCGAAGGGTGGGTGAATACAACACCTGGCATCATTAATGCAAAGCTTGTGGATAGGAGCTACGATGACGTAAATTTCGGGGCATATCCAATACAGCAGGTCCCTACCCTATTGACCATAACGAACATCACCTCCATTAGCTCCCGCGCGGCCCTTATGTCCCGTTTCAGCATAATTGGAACGGTAACTGATGGCAATGGTGAGCCATTATCGAACTTGCAGGTTCGGATCTACATCACCAAGGAAAAGCAAGAAGGGTACAAGTTCTTATGTGGGAAAGCCTGGCTTCGCAACGGTTCCTTCAATACGAGCTGTATCATGCCCAACATCGACCTGGGAATATACCAGGTCGTCGCCCAGTGCACGGGAAATCAGCAATACATGCCCTCTTGGAGCGACCCCGAGATTCGCGTGGTCGACGATACGCGCATATCAATCATAAAACTCAATGGGCAGACTGCTGCGCTTCCTGGCCAAATGCTTACTTTCCAGATAAGCGTGGGCGGCAAGTATCGTGGCATGGTGGTTACCTCCTCATGGCTAAATGTCTCCACCAATGAATCTGGGTATGAAGAAATGGAGAGCGTGAAGATCGATGAATTCGGCATCGGGTACTACTCTTTGACGAGATTTGTCCCGTGCGATCTTACCATAAAGGTGGCCTTCAACGGGACGGACGATCTAATAGCGGCAAGCACCCGCCTCCCTGTACATTTCGGGTTCGCCCAACTAAGTATGTCCACAACAAAGCTGGTCAGAGGTGAGTCGAACATCCTTTCAGGCAAGGCCACCGTGGGAGGAGCTCCTTTGACCGGATTGCCGGTCTTCTGCCGGCTTGAAGAGGTATATGGTTCGACGGCATACACCGATTCAAAAGGGGCCTTCGCTGCTCTCATCAGCATACCATCTCAAAGGGCATTGGGCCCCAGCGACATCGAGGTGGTCGTCGGAGATTTCCAATCTGCGCGGGTCCAGCTGGGCATAGTTTCTCGGACCACAATTACGGCGACCTTGGCTGAAAACAAGGTCTCGGCCAAGCTTCTTGACGACAAGGGGATGCCCCTGCCCCAGATGCCGATAAGGCTTTCAAGCTCCTCCGGCAACCTGACAGCAGTGACCGATGCAAATGGCGTGGCAAATTTTGCCGCCCTCCCATCTAAATCGGAGAACCTAACCCTCCTCTTCCTTGGAACGGAAGAGTATCTGAGCAGCAAAACGAGGATGTTCTATTCTCCCTCTGAGCCTGTGGGCCACATGTGGTCGTCGATCGCACTGGTGCTGGTCTGCGCTTACGTCGTCCTGGCCTATGCCTATCTTGCTAGCGGCCGGAAGCTGAAGCTGCCGCAAAGAAAGAAGAAGCCGTTTAAGCCCATTCCCAAAAAGGTAGGACCCTACAATATAGAGTTCCCACAGATACCTAAGGGCCTTCCACCGGTATGGCATCAGGGCGAGAATCTTCTTCTCAGGATAAGGGGAAAGGAAGGTCGAGTTAGTATATCCATCGATGGAAAGACGCGATGGGAAATGACGCTCACTAACGGGATCGTTGAGGTACCATTGCTCCTACCGTTAGGCAATCATCAATTGATTGTTAGAGGTAAGGAAGGACAATCCGAGGAGATGGTAAAAGTGACGCTCTACGGCGAGGAGATGGTCCATCTCTATTCTGAGGCGCTTCATGAAATGTCCCCAATACGGGCTGATCTCTCCGACGACCTAACTCCTCGCGAGGTCCAATCGATCTTGTCCAAGAGCTTGGGGGAGGCTAAGTTCGGGGCATTGGAGCTGATGACCTCCCTCTTCGAGAAGGCGGAGTTCGGACCTGAGGCCATGGGGCGTTTGGATTATGAGATGATGTTCGAAGCAGTGAAGGAGGTCAAGACTTGAGCGATTCCCTACCTCGGGAAGCTGAGCCTCCTCCGACCAATCCGGCATTTCATAAGAGATTCTTCGAGGTTGACACCCAACGACCCATCTTAAAAAGGATCGGGCAGCTGGTCCTGGTCGAGATGGCCATCTACCTCCTCTTTGGGGTGTTCCTGGTACATACGGTATTGGCCCCCCTGCTCCTTCCGCTGGCATTCCTGGCCGTTTGCCTTGCAGGCTTTCTCCTCGTCAAGGAGATGTTCAGCGGATACATGGTGAACGACATCTGCATGGGCCTTGTCGTCCTAGGGGCGTTCCTCTTCGTTGCTGGCTTGCTTTGGGGAGTAACCAATCAAAGTTCAGAGTTGGACCAGGGAGCCATCGCCTTTGCAATGGTTGGAGCTATGTCCGCATTGGTCGTGGCCATCAGGACTCGCTATCGTGCATATTATCCCATCATGCGGGCCGTGGCAATCGCATTGGTAAGCATTCCCTTCTTCATAATCAGTCCCGCGTTGGTGCGCAGCGGTCTGGATTTCGGCAGTGCCATTGCCTATGCAATGATCTTCGCCGCCCCGGTCTCGCTTCTTTCCCTCTCCAAGAATCACAGCAATCCAAATCTGCGCATCCTGGGTCGGTATCTATCCAATGATAAGAACATGATATTCGTGGCATTGATGGCCGTCCTGTTCTTCGAGTACGTGATCATCCTCCGGCCCCTACTTGCGCAGAGGTCCCCCGATGCGGTGGTGCTGTTCGAATGGTTCTTCGTAGCCCTGGTAGCCGGATACGCCGCCTATTACTATCGTTCCTACCTCCATCGCATCAGCCAGGACCAGCTCGTCGGAGATTGGCGCAGCCTGACACAGACAATGAAATTCGATAAGGGAAGCCTGACGGATTCGAGCAGATCAGTAAGGCTCTTCCTCGAGGAAGGGGAGAGCGAGGGGCTCATCGTACTCCTAACCTCGGTCATGCTCCAGAACGGGCTTAGCACAGGCAAGATCGAAGGTTTGCTTAAAGGACTGGTACGATATCGGATGGAGGAGGCCCCACCACTGATGCTGAGGTGGACTTATGGCGATTATACTGCTAGAGTCCAGGAGGCGCGAATGAGATTGCTCATGAGCGCCTTACAGGGGATGGCGGAAGCACTCAATGCTAGGCATCTGGTGACAGCGACGGTGGATCCAAGGTCCGTGATGGGTCGAGGTGCATAGAATGGAGACAGGGGAGTTTAGTGCGCTTTCAAAGGGCATCCTGGAGAGGACTGGGTCAGTGTTCGTGGGCGAGGAACAGTTGCTTGGCAAGCTGCTTTGTGCGGCCTTGGCGAACGGCCACGTGCTATTCGAAGACAATCCTGGCCTAGGAAAGACGCTGCTGGCCAAGACGTTCTCCAAGGTCATCGGCTGCAAATGGGGGCGGGTACAGTTCACACCTGACCTAATGCCAGCTGACATCCTCGGCACGAGGGTGTGGAGGCCGAGGGAGTCCGAATTCTACCTCGAGAAAGGACCCATCTTCACCAACATCCTGCTAGCGGATGAGATCAACCGCTCCCCGCCCAAGACGCAGGCCGCGCTCCTGGAGGCGATGGAGGAAAGACAGGTGACCATCGAAGGAACGACCCACGTGCTCGAGGCGCCATTCTTCGTCATCGCCACCCAGAATCCAATCGAGCACGAGGGCACCTTCCCCCTTCCCGAGGCGCAGATGGACCGATTCCTGATGCGCCTCTCCTTGGGTTATGTCAATACCCTCCAACAGGAGTCGGAGATACTTCGAAGGAGGTTGATGTGGAGGAAGGACAATCCATTGGACACATTACAGCCCTTTATCAACAATGGCCAGATGTTGGAGATGCAGCGCTTAGTTGAGAACGACATCTACGTTGACGACTCCATCCTGGACTATGTCAGCAACATCGTTCGGAGCACGCGAAAAGACCCGGCGGTGGAGGTCGGTTCGAGCCCCCGAGGTTCCCTGGCCCTGCTCAAGCTCTCTCGAGCTCATGCTGCCTTGTCCGGTCGCAACTTCGTGACGCCTGATGACGTGAAGATCTTCGCTCATGACGCCTTGGGGCATAGAATAATCCTCAAGATGGAATACGAAATCGACGAAGAGCTTACCCCAACCGTGCTGGTCGACCGCATCATCGCTTCCGTGGAAGCGCCCAAGGAATACCGGAAGAAGGTGTAGGAGAGCGAATGGCCGAGACATGGTCCAAGCGCGTCCCCGCGGAGTTCTCCTCCTTCGCGCTGCTGTTCGCCTTCGGGGTGCTGCTGGGGAACGTCATCCTGGTAATCATGTCGATGGTGCCATTGCTCTATCTCGTGGTCTCGAACATTTATAGGGCGCCGAACGGGATCAGCGTGGAGAGGGAGAGAGCCTCGATCACCACCGCAGTCGGCGCGACCGTTCCTATCAACACGCGCATCAAGGTCGGGGAGGGCGTGGGCCTAGTGATCTGCACCGATTCCCTGCCCTCTCTGTTCAGCTTGGAGGAGGGGAGCAACCTTCACGTCCTCTTCAAGGGCCTAAAGCCGTTGGACCAAGAGCTCTCCTATGATATGCGTTGCACCAAGCGCGGTGCCTATCGCATCGGCCGTGCACGGACCGAGACCATGCATTTTTCGGGTCTGCAGCAGACCAAATTCCTCAACACATTGGCGGAGACCCAGGTCCTGGTCAAGCAGGGGCTGGTGGACGTAAAGAGGATGCGGGATCCACGCCTGACCTCCCGGCTGCCCATGCCCGAAAGCTCCATCAGCTTGCTCGGGGCGGAGACCAACGACTTCCGCGAGATCAGGGATTATCGGAGCGGCGACCATTTCCGAAGCATCAACTGGAAGGTGAGCGCGCGCCTCTCGGCGCTGGAGAAGAAAGGACCGCTGGTCAATCAGTATGAGCATGAGGGCAAGAAGGTTGTATGGGTTTTCCTGGATGCAGGGAGGAGAATGTCCCTGGGAACGGACGTGGAAAGTGCATTCGAGCACGCCACCCAGGCCGGCTGGGCGCTATCCCAATACTACCTTTCCCGCGACTGCAGCGTCGGGGTCTGCGCGTACCACAACGGGAAAGTCGTTCTTCCAGAGATGGGTCGCAGGCAAAGGACGCTCTTATCCAGGATGTTCATGGAGGTGCAGATGACGGACGGAAAGGAGGAACTTCGCTCCATCGTCAGCTCGTTCAGAGGTCACCTCGAAGGTCGGAACCCTCTTTTCATAGTCATAACCATGGTCAGGGAGGATAACGTCGAAGAGCTGGTCCAGGGTATTAAGGAGATGCGAGCGCACTCTGGCAGGGATACCAAGGTGCTCGTGCTTCACGTGAACGGATACGACCTCGCCGCTTCTGGGAAGGCGGAGCGGGCAACCTCCATCATCATGGGCTTCGAGGATTTGCCTTTGATGAAAAAGGTTAGGACAACTGGAGCTACCCTGGTAGCGTGGAATCCCCGGGAGCAGAGCCTGCAGCATCTTCTGTTGATGGGAATGGGTGGGGGGCGAGCCTCCTGAAGCTGCCTTGGGAGGTGGAGAGCCTGGTCAGACCTGGATCGCCAGTTCCGGCAGATCCAAAGGCCAGGTCCTGGGTCTCAATGCTGAGCATAATCGTTCTGGCTTTGAGCGCTTTCGTTCTCATGAACAATGCGAGCTTCATCGAGCTCCAAATGATGATAAAGGAGTCCTTCTCATCGTTCGGATTGGGTTTCAGCTCGGATTTCCTTCTCGTCGGGGCGGTCTTGGTCGTAACCTTGGCCAGCCTATTGAACGAGACCCGGCTCCCCCTCGTCATACTATTTAGTTGGATGATGCTCCTTCCCTCGTTGCTCTATTATTCCTCAATAGATTGGTTTCTTACCTTGGGCCTTAATTTGAGCTTTGGCGACCTGAGCAACAGTCTTCCAGGATGGGTGATATTTCTCAATGGGCTTTTACTAGTCACCGCGAGCCTTCTGTTGCGCTCATACATGCAGCTTCGCGACGTTCGAAGGAATCTGATCGAGAGGGGGGCGATAAGAGAGGAAATGGATGTCAATTTGCGCAAGGATATGGCATTTAACGCTTCCACCATCGGTGCATGCTCTCTTGGGGCGGCCGCAATCGCGGCATTGGTGGTGGTGCTTACACCCGCTTTTTCCGACCTGAGCTCCGTTTCCCCCTACCTGTATCTAGGTATCGGCCTTGTCGTGGAGCTGATAATCATTGCCTTCATCGTTCGGTTCCTCAAGTATGGACGGATTCTGAGAACCCCGGATCACTCTCCAATGAAATGAAGCACGGTAAGAATAGGCAAAAAGTCGCATGGATGGATATATTCCCTAATCCAAGCATCTGCGGAACATGGAACTCTTCGATTCCAGGAGGTATCTTTTTTCTTTAACATACTTAATGGATGGAGGCTCCATCCATCGCAATGTCTTATATTAACGATTGACCTTTCAGGGTTCACTCGCTTATTTTTGCGAGGGGGTGGAATTTAGTGACAAGAGAGCAGATTCTAGCTGGATTGGAGAAAGCCGTGGTCGCGGGGAACAAGCCCGAAGCCGTGAAGGAGGCGAATGCCGCCTTGAGCGCTGGCGTGAGGGCCCTGGACGCGATCGACCATGGGCTCATCAAGGGAATGACCATTGTGGGAGACAAGTACGCCGCACGTGAGCTGTACCTCCCCCAGGTACTCCTTGCCGCTGACGCTATGTACGGGGCGCTCGACGTGCTCCTGCCTCACATCCCTAAGGAAGAGGCCAAGAAGCGTGTCGGTGTAGTCATCGGCGTCGTCGAAGGCGATGTGCACGACATTGGTAAGAACCTGGTGAGGACCATGATGACGGCCGGTGGCTTGAGCGTCACCGACCTGGGCCGCGATGTACCGATCGAGAACTTCGTGATTAACGTGAAGGAGAAGGACGCGCACATACTGGCCATGAGCACTCTCATGACCCCGACTATGGACGGCATGAAGAGAGCCGTTGATGGATTGATTGAAGCGGGTCTGAGGATGAAGGTCAAGATCATCATCGGTGGCGCTCCGACCTCCCAGGAGTTCGCGGAAGACATCGGGGCGGACATGCACGGCATTAACGCACAGGACGCCATGAACAAGATCAAGAAGGTGTTGTAAAATGGCAATGTCTCACATTGAGAGGGCGATGGCGTCCATAACCAACCAACCGGTGGACCGCCTTTCGGTCTATCCGATAGCTTGCGGTGTCAACCGCAAGCTGTTGAGCACCCCCACCACCTATTCTGAGTGGGCCAGCGACCCGCGCAAGTTCGCCGAGGCCGCTATCGCCGGCTACAAATACTTCGACTGGGACTGGTACTTCGGCCTGATGGACCTGTCGGTCATGGCCGCCGATGTCGGCTCTGGGGTAAGGTTCGACGAGCAGAACACCCCCTACGTCGTGGACCCATTGGTCAAGAAGCCAGAGGACTACGAGAAGATCCAGGTGCCCGACGTCAAGAAGGGCAGGTGCGGAGTGATCATCGAAGGCACCAAGCTGTTCGCCGAGCGCTTGGGCAAGGACATCATCA
>CAYHAO010000055.1:0-9240 GCA_964354665.1 uncultured Methanomassiliicoccaceae archaeon
TCGGGGCATTGCAACTCGCCATGGACCTTGGAAACCTTGTGCTTGCTGCCCCTTTCCACCGCCACGGGATGGCAAAGTCTATAATGTTCGCAACCAGGGTTGCGGCAGCGTATCTCATCGAAAGTGATGGTGCTTCCTTCCAAAGCGATTTTCTGACCTAGGCAGACCTGGACCGGGACCTTCTCCACCTCGACCACCCTGACCCCATCCTCGTGCATCTTGCATTCGTGGTGCACCTCCCTGACCCCTTTGATGCGATACATCCCGCCCGAGTCAAGGTTGAAGCAGACCGCTTTCAGCTTGCATTCTCGGCATTCGGGGACGAAGCCTTTGTATACGAAGACCACGCCATCCTTTGCCTGCCTCTCGCCGATCAGTGTGATAGTGACCATTCCATCCCCTCTGCTTAGATGACCTTGGTTATCTCGGCAACTTTCTCCGCAGCCTCGTAGGTGAGGCCGAGGTTGCCCAGGATCGTGAATCTGTCCTTGCGTATCTTATGCGCCGTCACCAGGGCTTCCAAGACCTGCTCCTTGGAAATGCCCAGCTCCTTGGCGGAGGTGGGGGCGCCTATCTTCTGCAAAGCGGTACGGATCCGCTGCCAGTCCCCACCATGCAGGTACATCATCAAAATGCACCCTACCCCACATTGCTCTCCATGGAGGGCCTTTCCCGGCGCGATGATGTCCAACGCGTGCGAGAACATATGCTCCGATCCGCTGGTAGGACGCGAGCTGCCCGCCACCGCCATGGAAATGCCGGAGATGATGATGGGCCTTATCGCGATCCATACGCTCTCTTCGAAATTGGGCCGGATCAGGTCGGCGTTCTCCACCATCGTCTGAGCGGTATAATTGGCAAGAGCCCAGGCCGATCGGGAGAACTCCTCGTTCCTCAATCGCCTGGCGAATTCCCAGTCCATCAAAGCCGTGGAATTTGAGATCACATCAGCGCATCCAGCTGCTAGCAGCCTATAAGGCGCTTTGACGATGATCGAAGTGTCCGCGATAACGCCCACAGGCACCTTGGCGTCCATGGACATCGGGATGCTGTTGTTGCGGATCGAGGCCCGTCCGGAGGCGATGCCATCATGCGAAGCCGAGGTGGGGATGGAAAGGAACTCCTTGCCCAGGTCCTTGGCCACCATTTTGGCCAGGTCGATCTTGCTCCCTCCTCCGATGCCGAGGAGGAAGGAAGCCTTGACCTCCTTGGCCACCTCCTCGATCTTGGACAAGTTTTCGTTGGTGGCCTCTCCCGTCTCCACTATGTGAACGTCATAGCCTTTCTTCTTCATACCTTCGGCAATGGGTTCGCCCGCAGCCTTCCTGGTATGGGCACCTGTGACAATAAGCGCAATTCCTGATAGGTTGAAGTCCCTGCAAACCTGAGGAACCAGCTCTATAACACCGTGGCCCGCAAGCACATTCCTGGGAAAAAGCATGGAGCGGGCTTTGGTGAAGTCTCCTTCATCCATCCAAGCACCCTGAACGACGCCACATATAGGCCTTCGCTCTTTTCAAGTTATCGGTAGAGGACGGTCCGGTTGGCATCCACTGGACGAATCGAGATGGCCTAATCTGCTTATTCCTAAGGCCGGTCCAAGAAGAACAGGAGGAGAGAAAAGAGCCGCGGGAAGACTTTCTTGCAAGGTAGAACTTCGACCATTCGGTCAGGAGGAGATTAGGGGTGAGCCTTTCCCGAGCGCTCCTTTGCGCGAAAAAACACAAACGCTATTAAAACGTTGCGAGTCTTAATCGTAATCTATGTATTATTTTTGGAATCATTTTCTTATGTATTAAAGTCGTTAAATGCAGGAAGGAATTACCAAACCAGGTAATGGATAATAAGGATAATTATATGTTTTAATATTATTAATTTATCAATAATTTTAATTAAAATAAAAAATCATGAACTTTCTCAAGACCTCGGCTCGGTCAAAGGGCGCTAACAATTGGGTCCCAGCCTACCTTCCCCTTTATTACCCAAAGAGAGTCCCAGGAAAGCAATATTAAATATACAGATAATGGTGAACTTCTTACGATGGGAGGCATTCATTCGGGTCAGGAGGAGAATAGACAAGCCTCTCCCGACCCATTGATCGCGAGCACAACATCATTAGCGGAGCCTGCAGACACAGGCAACGCGCCCCTCCTGGCTTCTTTGGACCACGATGGGATAGTCTCTTCCATCACCTTGGCCATGGCCAAGGCTCTTGGCGTAGATACCTCCGAGGCCATTGGTCATCGCTTCTCCGAGCTCGTGCTCCCCGACGATTGGGACCGCATGGAACGCCTTTTCAGGTTGGCCCAAGAGGAGAGAGTGACCTCTGAGGTACGTCGGGTCCACCCCTCATCGCCCACCGCCGGGAGATCGGAACTTAAACTCCGCGTCGCCCCCATGGAGGGCGTCATCGCCTCGGTGCTTCTCCTGGCGATCGAAGTGGAGAGAAGCGAAAAGACAGCCGCGCCCTCCACTTCCTTCGAAGTCGCCGAGCAGTTGCTCTCATGGAACGATCTCCTCGCCATTGCCGTGGACAAGGGTCGAAGGGTTATTACGTTCAGCAGCTCGGCGGAATCCCTAACTGGCAAGTCGCAACAGGATATGCTCGGTAGGGATATCGGAGAGGTTCTGGACCCAGAACCGGTCTTCCAATCGGACTTCAGGAACGCCTTGGACAAGGTCTTCACCGGGGAGTCCCGCGTGGCAGACTTGCGATTGCTGGATAAGAGCAATGCCATTGTTAAACTGCAATGGCGCATGCAGCCTATCAAGGACCCAGATGGAAGGGTCATAGGCGCAATGGGATTCGGGCATGAGCTGCCTACCAACAATCCCCTCGACGTAATCGAGGGCGGAATGGCCACCAACCTAGACGTCCTGGCGGAGACCTCCACCGACTTTGTGGAGTCGGAGGACCTGGCCAAGGCCATGGACAAGGACCTGGACAAGCTCATCGGCTCCTTGGGCGTCGATTTCGCTGTGTTCCGCCTGGTCGGGGTGGAGAGCAAGCCACGTATGATATGCGCTGGCCTCGACTTCCGCCAAGGGCGCATGTTGCTCGAGTCGCACTTGGTCGGGGAGGGCCCATTGTACCGAGGGGTTCAGAATGGTGCGTCATTCATCTCGTTGGACGCTCAGACCGACCCTCGCCTGGTCCTCGAGATTGAGGGCGTCAGGTCCCTGATCTGCCTCCCCATCCGCTTCCGAGGGGAGTTCTATGGCTGCGGGGTCTTCGGTTCCATGCGCTCCACCATCAATTTCCAATCAAAGCTCTCCACACTGCAGCTGTTCTGCAACCAAGTGGCGATCTCCATGCGCAAGGCCAAGCTCAAGGCCGAGCTCACCCTGAGGAACAAGGAGCTGGAGAGCCTATTTGAGATCTCCACGGCCGTTTCCAGCAGCTTGGAGCTGCAGAAGGTCCTCAGCACCATTCTGGACCGTGCCTCCGACCTGGTCAAGGCGGACGCGGCCTATCTCTTCCAACTCGACAAGAACACCGCCACCCTGGAGCTCATCTCCACCATGTCGCCTTACATCAACGAGCCGAAAGGTTACCGGTTGCGGGTGGGAGAGGGAATCTCTGGATTGGTGGCCCAGACCAGGGAGGGGCTGTTGATAGAGAGGGCGGACAAGGACACCCGCTCCGTGCAAGTCCCGGGGACTCCGGAGGAACCTTCCTCGCTCATCTCCGTACCGCTGAAGATGGGCGACGAGCTGTTGGGGGTCGTGACCTTGGAGAGGATCCCTGGCACGCCCTTCAGCGAGAACGATTTCCGCCTGATCCAGCTCTTCTCCTTCCAAGCGGCGACGGCCTTGAACAACGCCTTGATGTTCAATCGGCTCAACGAACATGCCAGCGCCCAACAGATGTACAATATCCTGCTCACTCACGACGTGGCGAACTACAACGTTCCCATCCACGGTTACCTGGAGATGTTGGCCAAGGACCCGAAGCTGGATGAGAGGCAGCGTCGCTTCGTCAAGAGCTCCCTGGCCCAATCGGAGAACATATCCTCGCTCATCGCCGACGTACGCAAGCTCTCTTTGCTGCGCACCATGGAGGCGGTGAAGAGTTTCGAGCCCATCGACATCTCCAAGGTGATCAAAGAGGTGATCGGTTCCTTGGAGCAGAACATTTTGTACGAGGACATGGAGGTCAACTTCTCTCCGCCGGTGGAGCTGGCGCAGGTCTTGGGAGACAGCTTCGTCAAGGACATCGTCTACAACCTCATCTCCAACGCCTGCAAGCACGCAGGGGACGGGCCCGTCGACGTGACGCTGAGGGAGCACGTGGAGAGCGATCAGAGTTTCTGGCGCATGGACGTCAAGGATTTGGGAGGGGGGGTGCCGGAGGACCGCAAGGCGTTCCTGTTCCGGCGCTTCGAGAACGTGGACGCGGATTCGGCCTCGGAAGGCCATGGCATCGGGCTATCGGTGGTGAGCGCTTTATGCGCGCGCTTCGGGGGGCGGGTGTGGGTCGAGGACCGCGAGCAGAAGGAGCAAGTGAAGGGCTCGATATTCACGGCCATATTCCCGAAGGTGAAGGTTTAATATGATGTCTCAAATATATGATGTCCAAAGGGGTGGGTAGCCATGGCCGATGAGAAGAAGATCATCCGGGTGCTGATGGTTGACGATAACAAGGAGCATGTGAACCTTTGCGCGGAGTACCTCCCCAAGGACGAGTTCGCCCTTGATCCAGCCTACACGGCGATGGAGGCGGTGGGCAAGCTCAAGGGCAATCAATACGACATCATCGTCCTCGATTATGCCCTCCCGGACATGAACGGCATCGACCTCATGAAGAAGATCAAACCCCTCAACCTCAGCGTGCCCATGATATTCGTATCCGCCTACGACGACCCCGACCTGAGCTTCGAGGCGATGCGGGCGGGTGCTTGCGACTATATTGTCAAGACCTTCCAGTACTATGAGAGCCTCAAGGAGCGGATCCTGGAGAACATAGAAACCTGCCCGATCGGTTGATCCTGCTCGCATCTTGCTAGGGGGTGATGGCGCTTGTCCTTGGTCGTGGGGGTCCTGGGCAGCCCGCGCCGGGGCGGCAACTCCGAAGTCCTGCTCGACCAATGCCTCAAGGGCGCGAGGGACAAAGGGGCTTCCACCATTAAGCTGGTCCTACGCGACTTGAAGATCGCCCCTTGCCAAGGCTGCAACCAATGCCTCACCACCGGGGAGTGCAAGGTGGCGGACGGCATGAGGGAGGTGCACCGGGCGCTGTTGCAGGCCGATGCGGTGATCGTGGCCTCGCCCATATACTTCTCCGGCCTGACCGGGCAGACCAAATGCATGATCGACCGCTGCCAATGCCTTTGGGCCAGGGAGAACCTGTTGGGCAAGAAGGTCGACCATTCCCGCAAGGGGGCGATGATCCTGGTGGGTGGGGACCCTAAGGCCGTCTTCCGCAACGCGCAATCGGAGCTGAAGGCCTTCATGAAGGGGATAGGGATAACGTTCCACTCCGAGCTCTTGGTGGCCGGGGTGGAGAAGTCGGGAGAGGTAAGGTCGCACGACGCGGAGATGCGCCGTGCTTGGGAGATGGGCCAAGAGCTGGCCTGATTCCATTCCGGATTTCCTTTTTTGCTCTTCTACTTGGATTGTCAGGTATCACTCGAAGCAGGGTGCTTGAGTGTCCAGCGCTCGGATCCGTCGACGGATGACGATGAAGATGCCTACTGCCAGGACCAACGCCAGCCCCAGCCCGAGCAGGGCGAAGGCCGTCTGATCGACTGGGACCAGGTCCCCCAAGGAGGCGAAGAGGTTGAACACCCCGTGCAGCAGCATGGCCAAGCCTAGGTAGGGGAGCCAGCTCATCGACCTTCCCTGCCTGCGGGCGATGATGGCCAATGCGATGCCGAAACCAGCAATGGCCGAGGCGCTAGCATGCAGCAAGGTGGAGGTGAAGGCCCTGACGATGGCCGTGAGGATGAACGCCTCCACGCTATTGGTCAGGGCGCTGATGAGGTAGAGCATGTTCTCCGTGGCGGCGAAGCCCAGGCCCACCGCGGCGCCGTATACGAAGCCATCCTCCAGTTCCACGATCCGCCTGCGTGGCACCCCGCTGGCCTTGGCCGTCTCCTCCACGATAGGTGCGATTATCACCGCCATGATTATGGTCTGGAGGGCAAGGTCGTAGGGCTGGAAGTTCCAAAATCCCCGGGCCAGGGGACTGTAATCGTTATAGAGGACGAGCTGGGCCGCGCTCTCCAACAAGATGGAGATCACCACCGCCACCGTGCCTCCGTAGAGGAAGGTGACGATCAGCGCGGACCAAGGCTCCCTGCGGCAGGTCTCCGTGTTCCGGACCACGTACATATAAACCAGGGGGGGCGCGAAGGCGGCGATGACCAGGGAGATTACCAGCAGGAGCTCATTGGCCAAGGTATCATGATGCTAGGGCACCCGGCGAATATCAATTTTTCCCGGCTCAGGTCGACTTCTTGATGAGGATGCGACAGCAGTCGTCCTTGTTGGCCAGGGTCTTGGTCACATGCACTTTCGCTCCGCCCCAGGCATGCTTGGCGAAGCGCGCGGAGATGCTCTTGGTGAGCATGCAGGTCACGGGGTTGCGTCGCGTCTCGTTGCCCCAAGGGCAGCGTTTCCCGATGACCACGATCTCATCCCCCTGCACCGTCGCCGAGAAGTCCCCTCCGAGGTCATTGAAGACCTGGGCGATGCTCTCGCCCATGGTGTCGAGGTCGATGTCCACCTTCCCGCCCAGATAATCGTCGTAGATGGCCTCCTCCAGCCTGGTCGAGAGCAAGGAGATGAACTCGTTGCGCTCCTCCTCAGGTATCTGGCGGCGCATGAGCAACGGGATGACGTCTATGATCACCTCGCGTATCTTGGACTTAGCCTCCAGGACCTTGGTCTTCACCTGCTCCTGCTCAATCTGGTGCAATATGGTGACGTCCCTGGATATCGATGAGATGCCCACGACCTTGCCGGTGGAGTCCTTGACCGGGGAGTAGGTGACCATGATCGGTATCAGCGTGCCATCCTTCCGTCGCCTCAGGGTCTCGTGGTTGCTAACGACCTCTCCCTTGCCGACGCGAGCCAGTAGCTTGCGCACTTCCTCGAGCTTGTCCTCGGGGACAATGGGCATGTAACGCCCGAGCGCCTCCTTTTCGCTGTACCCGAAGGTCTGGGCCGCGGCGTCGTTCCAGGTCTTGACCCTGCCATCGAGGGAATAGGTTATGATGGCCTCCGCAGTGTTGCGGATCAAGCCCTCCAAGAAGCTGCGGGTCTCCTCCGCTTGGCTATAGAGCACGGAATTGTAGATGTAGGAACCGGCCTGGGCGCCGACTATGCTCAGCAGGCGCTTGTCCTCCTCGTCGAAGCGCTTCCCCGCCTTCACCGTCAGGATCATGACCCCCAACGGCCTCTCCAGGTACATGATGGGGACCGAGGCCCAGGAGCTCCCTGAGTGGCCGTTGCTTCCATCGGTGATGCTGACCCTGGCGTTCGCCGCGTCCCTTACGATGGGATGGTCCGAGGCCAGCGCCCCGAACTCGGAGACGAAGCGCTTGGTCACGCCCGAGTATTGGCGCAGCATCCATTTTTGTCCGTCCTTGAGGTAGATGGCCCCCGAGTCGGCACCGAAGAAGTTCATGCTCTGATACAGCAGCTGCTTCAGCACCGCGTCCAGGTCCAAGGTCTTGACGATCTGCGAGGAGATGTTGTTGAGGAACTTAAGCTGCTCCAGCATGCGCCGGTTCTCCATGGTCAGGCGCTGGTGCTCGAGGGCGCCCTCGATGGACTCGAGAAGCTGGCCGAGCCGGAAAGGCTTCTGGATGTAGTCATATGACTTGTTCCTCAGGGCCTGGATGGCGGTGTCCAAGGAGGCGTGACCGGTGATGAGCACGACCTCCGAGTCGGGGGAGGTCTTGTCCAGTTTGTCCAATATCTGGGTGCCGGCAGCGTCGGGAAGGATGATGTCCAGGACGATGACGTTATAGAAGCCCTCGGAGACGGCCTTCAGACCCTCCGCGGCCGTGCCAGCGGTGGCGGTCTCGAAGCCCCGCTCCTTGAGCAGTGAGGTTAGCACGTTACGTATCCCTGGCTCATCGTCCACTATCAGGATTTTCGGTGGCATTTTCTCCAGTCCCACCGTCTAGGTGATTTTCGAATGATGTACTATACCAAGGAATCGATGTCCGTTAAATAACTTGATATCAGATTCTCAAGTCCTCATATATCGGCTCAACCGGTGGGCAGGTACTTCGGTTTCTTCCTTGCCACGGGGGAACCGCTCGGGGCGTCCGCCGCCACCTTGTCCTCCCCAGAGTCGATTATGTCCGAGATTATGGGGGTGAAGGGCTCGATGAACGCGGCCACCATCCCCGCCGCTTTGATCCGGTCGAGGTCGCTCTCCAGCACCCCGCCACCGATCAGGAACGATGGCTCCATCGCTGCCAATCGCTCCAGTAGCTGGGTGGAGACGCCGTTCCTCCTGCCCAATCGCCTCAGGTCCATGACCGCAATCTCCTTGAACCCGATGTCGGTCAGATAGCGTACCGTGGCCTCCAGGCTGGAGAGTTTGGGCTGGGACCTCCCCCAGACCACGTTATCGGCCAGATGGATGCAGGGAATGCATCGGTCGGAAAGGTCGAAGAGGTCTTGGAATAGGCGAGGGGAGCTGACGGTCGAGGTGTCGGCCAAGGCTTTATGCGCTTCCAAGGAGAACGAATCGAACAGATCCTGATCCGAGGTGATCCCCAGATCGAGCCAGACCTCATACTTGTTCTTCACCAGCTGGCGCATGGCCTTGAAGTTGGGCTTTCCGAATGCGATGCCAGCCAGGTCCATCAGCATGATCTGCTTGCAATTGTACCTCGTCCCGGATATGGCGCGCCAATAGCGATCGAAGCGCGCGGAATAACCCGTCCGCTGGAAGCCCCTCCCATCCCATTCCACGGTCACGACCTCCACTACCTTGATGATGGGCACGTCGAAGCCGGTCTGGCTCATGAGCGGGCGGGTGTCCACCGGTACGATGGGAATGTGTACGAATCCGCTCTCATCCGGTTCGGGAAGGTTCTTCTTCTTGCTCTGCCGGAAGAGCACCCATTGCTCCGCGGACTCGAAGAAGAGCGGCACGGCGACCTTGCCGCACTCGTGGCATCGATAGCTCCCGTCCCAATCGTCGACGGTGGCCATAGGTCCCCGCAACAGCTGCAGGGGCTCCATGTCCCTGCCGCCGCAATTGGGGCAGGCGTAGAC
>CAYHAO010000056.1:0-8074 GCA_964354665.1 uncultured Methanomassiliicoccaceae archaeon
GCCTTGTTGTCCATGCCCCCGATGTCGATGATGGTGGCCTCGCCCTTCTGCCGGTCGGCCAGCCAGACCGCTCCCTTGGAGTTGACGGTCAGCTCCTCCTGGACCAGGTTGCATTTCAGCGCCTTGCCGACGGTGAAACGGCCGTAGCCGGTGACGCCGATCGCCTCCAGCTGCTTGCGGGCCACTCCCGCCTCGGCCAAGGCCTTCTCCAGCGCCTCCTCGGCACAGGCCACGACCTCCCCCGTCTTGTGCCAGAACTTGCCGATGATCTCGTTGTCGCGCATGATCATGGCCTTGGTGGTGGAGGACCCGGAGTCGATGCCGGCGGTCAGGCCCACCTGGCGCTCGCGGGCCAGGAGCTCCTTCTTCTCCACGATGGTCACCAAAGCCTCCATCCTGGTCAAGAGCTGCCCAGACTTGGTCCTCTCGGTGAAGGAGTAGGTGACGACGGGCAAACGGGAATGCTCCTGTACGTAACGGCGGAGCTCGTTGCGGATGAGGGCGGCCTCCGCGCAGCGGAAGCAAGAGGAGATGAAGACGGCGTCCGCGTCGTACCTGCCCTCGGTTATCGCCACGGCCCGGGCGATCATCAGCTTCAACTGGGCGCTGGTGGGATCGAAGCCGAACTTGTCCACCGCGTCCTCGATGTCCTTTGCCTCCACATCGGGATAGACCATCTTGGCCCCCACGGTGGTGGCGGCCTTCTCAATCTCCGACTGCACCCCGGAGTACTCGGTACCGCAGGACAGCTGGGCCACCTTGATCACTTCAATCCCTCCAGGAACCCCTTGATCTTGGCCACCATGACCTTGGCCTCCTCCTCGTCGTTGGGATAGCGCACCACGATGAACGGGATCTTGCGCTTCCGGATCAGATAGCGGACCATCTCGTCGGTGCGGTGGCAGCCCACGCATCCGAACTCGAAGGGCGCATCGTCCATGATTATCGCTGCCTCAGCTTGGTCCACCAGCGGGCCCCATACCGCGAGCCTCCCCCGTATCCCGGAAGGCACCTCGATGCCCGCGTACTTGAGCCCTTTCTTCACATCCTCGGGGGTGACGTTCATCGGCGGGGACTCGACCTCGGGGTTGACGACCCTGTCGTGGATGGCCCCCATAAGGCTGAGCGGCTCGTGGCCGTACCTCTCCACCAGGTCGAACAGGATCAGGCTGTTGGGCGGGACGATGAAAACCTTCATTTCGACACCTCATCGACGATCTCCTTGAGTCTCTTGACAGAAAGCTTGCTTGGAGGGGGGCGCTCGCGGACCGGCTCGCCGCGCTCCGCCGCGCTCACTCCCTTGTCCACCAGCCTCAGGCACTCCCATTCCTTCTCCAGCTGGGTGAAGCCCGGCCTGGAGCCGTGGTGGGCCCTGCACCTCCTGGTGTCCCCGATAGGGAATCCCCTGACCTTGGTGAATATGCGGTCGGGGTCGAGCTTGCGGATGGCGATGAGAGCCTTGCGTACGTCCTCCCTGCTGCCCTCGATCATCGCTCCATAGCAGGTCTCCTTCACCGTTATCTCGAGGCTGAGCGAGTGCACCAGCCTCGTCACCTGGTCAGGGGTGACGGACGAGGAAGGGGAGATGACTATCATCCGGGTCTCGAACTCCTTAGCCATTCTTGTCCTTCTCCTTAAGTGCCTTCTTGATTGGCTTGGATGACTTGGATTTGGCGGGCTTGGGCTTGCTTGCCGGTTCGGCCGGGGCGACCTTCCGCTTCGCAGCCTTCTTCGCGGGGACAGCGACCTCCTTCACCTCGCGGACGTAGATTATGTCGCCTTCCTTCAGGTCGCGCATCAGCGTGTCAAGGTCGCTCAGTACCTTCCCTGCGAGATTGGTGCCGTAGCGCTCCTCGCCCGTGGGCCCGAACTCGTCGCTGGACTGCAGGCGGATGCCGATCAGGCCGCGGTTGGGCCTGGACATGTTCGTGACGCCCAAGTCCCCGCGCAGGACCATCTCCTTGAACTCGTTCTCCGGCACCAGTTGGCCCGCCACCGAGTAATTCCCATCGAACGTCACCATGGGCATGTCCTCGAAGGTGAAGTGCACCTTCAATGTGCCAATGGGCTTGTGGCTCAAGCCGGTCATCTTCCTCATGTAACCAGCGGTCTGCACGGCCTTGTCATCGAAGATGGCTATGTCGTTCACCTTCTCCGGCCTCACCCCCAGGGTCTCGACCTCGGGTTGGTGCAAAGCCTCCATCGTCAGCTCTGGCTCCTGCTCCACGATGATGGCGTCGTCCTCGACGTCCCCCTTGCGCACCTGCTTGAGACCGAATGACTCCAAGGCCTTGGCCCCCAGGGCCTGGGTCATACCGATGACCATGACCCTCGGGGGATCGGTCACCACCGTCAGCGTGGAATTCGCTGGCGCGAGCTTGAGCAGCTCGAACCCTGACGTGACCACCCCCACCTTGGTATGGAAGCTGGATATCTGTCTCCTCGTCTTGTAGAAGTAGACCCTTCCCATACCCGCGCCCATGTGGCGCACCGTCACTACGCCCGGTTCCCTGATGGTCGAGGTCTCCGCGACCAAGGTGACGTCCAGGTTCTTGGAGCAGGCGGAGAAGCTCTCCGTGCGCTCCGTGATGGGCAGCACGCCTTTCTCCGTGAGGACGAGGACATGCTCGGAGTTGACCGGGGAGCTCCTCTCGAGCTTCACGCCCACGTACGTCTCCAACGACATGCCCTCCTCGAGGACTTGATCGAGGTCGCTGGTCAACATCGAGTTCTTCTCGGTGACCTCCTCGACCACAGGAATGATATCGAGTATCGATTCCCCCTCCCTCAGCTCGGAGAGGATGTGCCGTCCTCGGGTGACCTTCCCGAAGACCGCGCCGGCAGTGCCGTAGGCACCTTCGTGGCCCAAGCGCGAGATCATGATGTAGGAGGACCGCGAGTCGAACCCTCCCAAAGCGAAGAAGCATTCGAACTTGTTGTAACGCACCTTCTCGCGGCTGACCTCGATCTGGGTCGGGAAGGAGCCGATGGCCGTGACCTTGCTGGTCTGCCACCTCACGCCCTTCCCCGTTATCTCCTTGACCAGCTCGCGGAACAGCGAGGCGTACTTGGTATCGTTCAGGCGAAGCCCTATTGGTCCTCGTGGTGTGACCAGCTCGAACTCGTCCGTCTCCCTCTTGAACGATTCGCTTGGCTCGATGACGGCCATAAGCGAGCCTGGTCGGTAGGGCTGCCCCTTGATCACTTCCGAGAGAACGGCCGAGGCCCCAGCCTCGACCTCCGCACCGTTGACGATGATTTTCATCTGGCAGCGGTTCATCAGCCCTAACCCTTAAAATGCTTTTCTTAGCCATTGTGGCAAGAAGGAAGGAACGGCCCGCCGGGATGCCATTTCCTTGTTCTTCCACCTCATGGTTCGGACTGGGCGCCATTTCCTTTAACTACGTCGATGTGCGTTACGCCTTCAATGGACCGCGCCATGGTCTTATCCAGCGTGAAGGAGAGGGTGGAAGGGCTACCGGGCGTGATCGCCTTCCAGTACCTTGACGCTGAGTGGAGGAAGGGCATCATGCTCCTGGAGAAGGAGGCGGAGTCCAATGGGGCGTGCGGAGGGCTGATGCCCTTCACAAACCGGGGGGTCTGGTCGGCCTTTGCGCGAGAGGTCCAATTCGCCATTGTGGCTTCCAGCGAATCCATCCTGCTCGGGGACAGTGAGCAGCTTGTGCACATCGAGGACCAGAAGGGGCAGGTCGTGGGGGAGTGGGTGGGAGCGAGGCGCTTGGAGGAGCTCCGGGGCCGGGAGGACGTCTGCTTCTTGAGCAGCGACTTCGTGCTCTACTCTGGCGTGGAGATCGCGGGAGAGCCATTTTTCGTGCTTCCCAACATCGATTTCCCCTACCTGGATGGATTGGAGGGGGTGAAGGACGTGGCCTCGGGCAGCATCTCCACCTTGGCCGACGACTACATCCGCGAACGGCTAGGTCATTCCCAGACCAAGCATTGGACCCATTTGGTCGGGTTCAATGTCGAAGAGCGCTGACGTCGAGGCATCGAGATCTATGCCTTTTCTTCCGTGAACGTGACCTTGCTGGAGAACGCTGGAGATCTGGCAGCGAGGCTCTGCGGTCCCTCCAATGGTGCGGTGGGCATGTGCTTCTTTATTTTGGAGATGATCTCGTCCAGTTTGTTCTGGGGACAGGTCACGCCCCGCACCACCCCGTTGACGATGTCGACGATGGAGCCCTTGGTGCCGATCTCCTCTGGCCTGGGCATGACCACCCGGGTCTTGATGCCGATGCGCGCGAAGTCCTCGAAGTCCACCGGCGCTTGGCAGACCACGATGGCCGGCATGTCCACGTTGCGTAGGATCAGGCGCGCCTTGTAGATGATGTGGTTCTTCACGTTCCCCAGGTGGATTATGGCGATCTTGAACTGCTGGATGCGACGTATCTCGATGTCGTCCAGTCCGAAGATGGAACCGGTGGACACGTCGGGCGCGTCGTGGGGCACGCCACTGCCAGCGTTTATGACGATCACCGAGGTGTCGATGCCCTCCTCCCTCAGGGCGTAGGTTATCTCGCACACTGGTTTGGTGATGTGCCTCTTGCCAGGGCCCATGGCTATTGCCACCACGTCCCTCCCCGACTCGGAGATGGTCGCCCTCTGGGCCATGCCTCCGCCGACTCCCAGTCCCTTGGACTCACGGCACTCGACGACCTTGGTGTGGCGCCCGATCTGCTCCTTCACGCGACCTCGACCCCGCTCTTCATCATCTCTTCGCGCTCCTCGGCGGTCATGTGCGCCACGATCCCCTTGGGGTCGCCCTCGGCCACTACCTTTCCGCCCTTCATGATCGCGGCCCGGTCGCAGCAGTTGACCACGAAGTCCATGTCGTGGGAGACGATGATGAAGGTCTCCCCTAATTCCTTCCTGGCCGTGAGGATGCTGGTGGCCACCGATATCTTGGTGATGGGGTCCATGGTGCCGGTTGGCTCATCGAGGATCACGATGCGCGGCTCGCGGATGAGCACGGTGGCCATGGCGACCCTCTGCTTCTCTCCCACCGACAGCGTGTCCGGATAAGCGTAGAGTAGCTTCTCGATGTCCTTCTTCTCGAACCCGACCCCGGAAAGCACCTGGATGGCCTTCATCTTGCCGAACTCGGCCGGCATCTTCAGGCCGATGCAGTTGGTCAGGTTCTGCAGGACGGTGTTGAACGGGTATAGCGAATACTCCTGGTGCAGCACGCCGATGTAGGGGGTGGCGCGGCCGCGGCCGAACTCGCCCAGGTCGTACATGCTGACCCAGTCGTCGCCAATCCTCACCTCCACGTTCCCGGCCGTCCCGGGGGTGAGGCCAGATATCATGCGCGAGAGGGTGGTCTTGCCCGCGCCGCTCAGCCCTACCAGGCCGAATATCTCCTTCTCCTTGATGTCGAACGTCACTCCGTCCACGGCCTTGACCACGCCGCGCACGATCGAGTAATAGTACTTCTTGGCGTCCGTGACCCGCACGATCGGGCCGCCGATCGGCACGGGCTCGGGGTCCTTGGGGGCGAAACCGACCATGAATTCCTTGGTAACGTCCACGGGGTCGCCGCGCTTCATCATCTCGCCCGCTTCCAGCCAGATCGCCTTGTTGCTTAGGCGGTTGATAGCCTTGGGCCAGTGGGAGGTGACGACCATCCCCATCATGGTCTTCTTGCTCATCTCCACCAGAGTGCGGTGCACCAGCTCGGCGGTGCCTGGGTCCAGGGTGCCGGTCGGCTCATCGGCTAAAAAGAGCAAGGGCTCCCTGGCTAACTGACGGGCGAGCACGCATCTCTGCTTCTCGCCGCCGGAGAGGTCGCGGGCTATGTGGGTGGTGCGTTGGGTCAAGTTGACCATCTTCAAGAGCTCTATGGCCTTGTCCACCTTCTCCTGTTCTTTGCACTTGCTCATGGCCTCAAATATGTTCTCTATGACCGACATGTCACCGAAGAGCGCGAAGGTGCGTTGGAGCATGATGGCGATGCGCTGCTTGAGCGCGATCCTGAGCTTGTCATTGTCCCCCAGTGACCAGAAATCGATGGTCAGGAGCTTGGAATCGCCACCACACTTGGTGCATTTCGCTCCCTTGAAAGGCAGGTCGAGGTTTTCGCACGACTCACATTTGTTCACGCGGTAGATGACCTTGCCCGAATCCGGTCTGTATTCCGCATTGCCACGGAGCATGTTGATGAGGACGGACTTGCCCGCGCCGCTGCGTCCGATGAGGCCGAGAACGTCACCCGGGTAGATCACCGCGCTCACGTCACGCAGCACAGTGTTACCGTTGAAACTCTTGCTAATATTGTCGATGGTGACTAAGGGCTCTGCCTCGTCGGGCATATGTTCTGGCGTACGTTCATGGAAACTATAAATGTTTGCCCAGATGTTCAACGAGCGTTAATGTGGACGGTGTCTTAACATATTTAAGGAAGGATGCATTACCCGTCTACTTAACATTCTTAATCCGACCATCCCGCGTCGAATAGGTTTATGTGGATGGATGATATATCCATCCCCCGATGCCACTGACGTTCAGCTCGTATTTCGCAGGTGGCCCGACACCGAAGTTCTCTCTGTATCACATTTGGAAGGCGTACCAGGTGATAGACATGCAGGGACCGGTGGGTCGCAAGGCCCTCGCCGATGCGTTGCAGATCGGTGAAGGAAGCACGAGAACCATCCTGGATAAGATGATCCGTGAGGGTTCGGTCGAGAATACCCGCCGCGGCGCGGTCCTGACCGAGAGGGGGCACAAGCGCCTGGAGTCCTCTGGTGTCTTTACCCAGCCGGTCGAGCTCGACGGCATCACCTTAGGGAAGCACAACTGCGCCGTGCTGGTTAAGGGCATGGCCGAGCGCATCAAGCTGGGCTGCGAGCAACGGGACGAGGCGGTCAGGGCCGGGGCCATTGGCGCCACCACCTTGGTGGTCCAGGATGGAAAGGTCGTGTTCCCTGGGGATGAAAACTTCCCTGAACAGGAGAGCGTCGCCCCCTTGAAGAAGCTCTTCGAGCTCGAGGATGGCGACGCGATCATCATCGGATCGGCTTTCTCCTACGAGGCCGCGGAGAAGGGTGCGGTCACAGCGGCCCTGGCGATAGGAAATCAATCCAGAAGGTGCTGGACCGAGGGCGCCGCGCTCCTTTCCGCCGAGACCGAGGCGGAGGACCTCAAGTGCATTGCCTTGGCCATGCACGAGCTGGTTGGCCGCCTTCCGTTGGCCATGAGGTCCAAGAATCAGTATGGAGTTAGATGCGAGGAGGGCGAGGTCGTGGACAGCAATTACACCGGTCCGGTGCTGGAGGAGGCATTGAAGAAGGGGCAGATCATCCGGCGCACCTCCGTCTCCGGTCCTTATCGTGGAGTCCCCGTGGTCGTCGTCCCCCTCATGCGCAAGAAGGAGGCCATCGCCGTGATCGGCCTGTTCGACATCACCAGGGGATCGTTCACCGACCTCATGTCCCGGGCCAAGAAGGAGCGTTGACTACCATGCCCGGGGTTTTAATGGATCAAGGTAAAGTGTCGCTGCAGGTCGATCCTGGCGTCTGTCGTTTCAAAGCCAAGATCGAATGCTGGGTGGAAGATGATCTATTGCGGTGCTCAATTATCAGTGGATGCAAGCACGTGCAGGACTTCGCAGCCGCCATGGAGCCCATGGAGATGATGGATGCGATGCACATGCCCTTCTCCGAGAACAAGGTCTATGTCATTGGAGGGAAGACCCTCAAGCACTCCACCTGCCCCATGCCCATGGCGGTCCTCAAGGGCCTGGAGGTCGCGGCCGGGCTGGCCCTTAAGCGGGACGTGGTCGTGGCCTTCGATAAGTGAGCTCACCTAACCCTTGGGGCCCTCGCTGGCGTTTAGGACCTTATCGATGATGGGAGACCAGACCATCGCGGTGGGACCGGCAAGATACATGGCCACCATCATCGCCTCGCGCAGCTCGTCCACGGTGGCGCCCTGCTTCCTCGCCTCCTCGGCATGGACCTCGAGGCAAATGTCGCACTTGAGGAGCATGCTTATGCCCACGGCGATGAGCTCCTTCTCCTTCACGGTCAGAGCGCCCTCCTTGAAGACCTCGTTCTTG
>CAYHAO010000057.1:0-7690 GCA_964354665.1 uncultured Methanomassiliicoccaceae archaeon
GAGAACGACGAGATAGTCGCCAGGGTGATCCGGCGCATAGGAAGGCGCGACCTGGTGGGCAAGAGGGTCCTGGTGATCGGAGGCTCGAGCGAGGAGCCGATCGACGAGATGCGGGTGATCGCCAACCGAGGCACCGGCGCCACCGGCGTGCAGCTGGCCCTAGCGGCCTTTTGCCGCGGGGCGGAGGTCGAGCTGTGGATGGGCCGATGCCAGGTGCCGATCCCCAGCTTCCTGAGCATCAGGCGCTTCGCCACGGTCGGGGATCTATTGGAGTTTGTGAAAAAAGAAGAGGAACGAGACATAGTCATCGTGCCGGCGGCTTTGGGGGACTACGCGCCACGGGCGTCCAAGGGCAAGATCCCTTCCGGTAAGAAGGAGCTCGATCTGGTCCTTCGACCCCTGCCAAAGGTGCTGGATGCCCTAAGGCCCAAGGCCAAGGTGCTCGTCGGCTTCAAGGCCGAGCATGGACTCGGGGAGAAGGAGCTGGTCGCCAGGGCCAGGAAGAGGTTGGACGCCGTGCCTCTGGAAATGGTGGTGGCCAACGACCTAAAGTCGGTGAGCCTGGATAGCACCGAGGCGCTCATGATCAAGCCCAAGGGAAGGACCGCAAAGTTCCAGGGGAGGAAGTCCGAGCTCGCCGACCGGGTCTTGGACGAGGTCCTCCAGCTCAAGGGTTGAGCCGACGATGAAGGTCAAGACGTTCTGCCCCGGGCACATCACTGGCTTCTTCCAGATAATGGAGCACAGGGACCCTATGCGATCTGGGTCAAGGGGGGCGGGGCTGTGCGTGAGCCTGGGCGCCACCTCCACCGTGAGGATGGAGGAAGGCAACGGCGAGGTCATCGTCACCATCAACGGCAAGGAGGACAGGGCGCCTGTGACGGTGGCCGCGGTGTCCAACGTGATCCTGGACAGGAAGATGGACGTTTATGTGGATACGACCCTGGATCTACCGGTGGGGCAGGGCTTCGGCACCAGCGCGGCCGGCGCCCTCTCGGCGGCGCAAGCCACCTGCGAGCTGCTGGACCTGCCCTTCCGGGTGGCGTTGAGAGCGGCGCACTGGGCCGAACTTACCAATAGAACGGGTTTAGGCGACGTGGCGGCGCTTTCGAGAGGGGGGCTGACATTCAGGAGAAAGGAAGGCCTTCCACCCTATGGGGTGATAGACCGCATCAACGCCGAGCCGGAGGTGGTGCTGTGCGTGGTCGGGGGTCCGATATCCACGCCCAAAATCCTCGGCGACCCGGAGAAGCGCAGGGCCGTCAACGAGGTGGGCAAGGAATGCGTCAAGCAGATGGCTCTTTCCCCCACGCTGGCCACGCTCATGCGCCTGTCCCGCGATTTCATGAGCAGGACGGGAATGGCCACCAAGGAGGTGGAGGATGCGGTGAGGGCGGCCGAGGAGTACGGCCCCGCCAGCATGGCCATGTTGGGGAACTCCATCTTCGCGGTCGGCCATGTCAAGGACCAGGACCGTGTGCTCTCGGAGATGGGGGCGACCTTCCGATGCAAAGTGGATTGGCGCGGGCCTAGGCTATTGGAGGACCGAGGCCTCCAGCTCGACGCAACCTATTAATCGGAGAGGCTATTCTAAGCCGTTGCGCATGAGCGACGAGGTCGAACAGAAGAGGCCGGCACAGGGCCTGGCTTGGAGGATGGTTGCCAGCTTCATCCTCGGATTGCTATGGTTCACCTTCCTTATCATCTGGCTCTTCTTCTTCGCCATCGATTACACCTTCTACCAGAATCTTGCCATGATATTGCTTTCCAGCGTCGTCGCCTTGGGCTTCCTCATCGCCATCTGGCTCTTGTTCGGGCTAAGGCTGGCCCGGCAGGTAAGGGGCATCAAGCCTGATTGGCAGAGTGAGGGCCAGAAGTGGTTAGGCTGGAGGGCCACGGGTTCCATCGCCATCTGGGGCATCTGGTTCGGCTTCCTGATCATCTGGTTGTTCTTCTTCGCCGGGGACAACGATCCCTTTCAGAACGCTGCGATAATCATCATCTCGCTGGTATTGGTGGGCGGCCTGTCAGCCGTTTTCTGGAGCCCGTTCGGGCGCAATTGATCATTCGTAGAGAGTGAAAAGCCGGTCGTCCTCTCCCACCTCGAAGAGCCCGATACGCGCGCCCGCGTCCAACCATCCGTGGGCATAGTTCACGCAGGCGAAGGCGTTGACGTAGTCGCCCTTGTCGCGGAAGTGCTTGGCGTCGGAATAGTAGGCGTTGGCCATCTCCAGGAAGGAGTCGGCCATCTTGCGGTTGAAGGAGCGCGGGGGCGCGGCCACCTTTATCTTGTCGAGCGCCCGCTTCGTGGTGTCCAGGTACTTGGCGATCTTCTCCTCGGTGACGCGGTCCTGCATCTCTACCTCTTGGTGGGGATGATCTCCACCGACTCGCCGCCGTGCCGGCTCTCCCGGGGCCGTACCTCGACGAACAAGGGCATCTGGATGTTCGCGCCGATGATCAGAGCGACGCCTATGGGAAGACGCTGGATCTCGTCCTCCATGCCCTCGGACAGCCCCTCCAAGGAGTTGGAGATGGCCTTCAGGTCGTTGGGGTTGGTGACCTTGAGGATCATCTGGGTGTTGCATTGGGATAGGACGTTCTTGTCGATCTTTGCCGCCCTCTGGGATATCACCGTCAGCCCCAGGCCGAACTTGCGTCCCTCGGAAGCTATGGTGCGGAAGATCTTGCTGCTAGCTGCCAGGCCTTGCTGCGGGCAGTAGTTATGAGCCTCCTCGCAGACCATCATGAGCGGGGGTATGCGGCCGACCTTGCGCAGCTCGAAGCAGGCGGAGGCGATCCGCGCCACCACCAGCTCTTGGATGTCGGGCGGGGTCCCTTTGAAGTTGATGATGGTGGTCTTCCCCTTCTGGACAAGCTCGTCCATCTTCGTCCCCTGGGCGGCGAAGATGTTGATCTCGTGAAGATATTCCAGCTCGGCGACGAGGGTGGCGTTCTGGCTTTCCTCATCTGCATCAAGGACCGCTATCAGGTCCTTCAGGGAGTAGTCCTTCTTGGCCGTCTTCACAGCATCGATGGCCTTCCTCAAGGCGTTCAGGAAGGCAGCACCCTTCTTGATATTGGTGAGCTCCAGGATGTCGCGTGCCTCGAGGTTGGAGAGCGTGAAGCGCAGCGGCTCGGCCTTCGGATTGATGGTGGTGTCCGTGGCGAACTCGGTTATGCGCTCCGCGTAGCTCTTCGGGGTGACGTTGAAATTGCGGTGGCTCTTCGGCACCGAGCCTTTGTCCCGCATCGCGCCATACTCGCCATGGGGATCGAAGATCAGGGTGGTTACATCGTGCTTCATCAGCTCCTCGATGAGGTCGCCGCAAAGGAAGCTCTTGCCACCGCCGGTCTTGGCCAGGATGCAAACGTGCTTCTGCACCATGGAGTTGATGTCCACCTCCACCCGAATGTTATGGCCGAAGAGCAGGCCGACGTAAGCTCCCGTCTCCATGTTCTCCTTCAGGCCGATGACCTCTTTGATGAGCTGGTCGGTCGCCCTGTAGACGTGGTCTCCAGCCTTGAAAGGGGTGCGAGGCACCTGAAGGAGGCCGCGGTCGTCGCGGAAGCCGACTATGTCCACCTTGGCGATGACCTCCTCGTCTATGTCCACGTCCTCCCCGTCCTCGATCTTCTGGGCCTTGTCCAAGGAGAGGTTGGTCTTCCTTTCCATGGAGGAGACCCGCCCCAGCACCCAGCCTTCGTGGGCATGCTCGACCTGGATGTACTCCATGGTTTCGATGTCTCCGAACACGCGGAAGAAGAAGTCGCAGGTGCCGACGTTGCCGAAGATTATGCCAACGTGCGTCAGGCCATTGTGCTTGGGGTGCTTGTGGTTGCTCGTCGCTGCTGATTGTGATGCTGGTTCGACGTGGACGCTAGCGGCCGGGCTGGAGACAGCTGGAGCTTCCACGGAAGAATCGATTTGCATGCCCATCCCAGCGGATGATATCCAATGAATGGGATAAATATGTTTGCAGTCCCTCATCCTCCATTGGAGATTTGCCTTTGCCAGTGCACCCTTTCCAAGGGCCTAGGCCTCTTCCTTCTTCGTTATCCGATAGTAGGGCTTTGGTTCCGAGGGTGAGAAGCAATCGTCCTTGAACTCCTTGGGCGTGAGGCCCATGTCCATCAGTGTGTTCTTGACCGCCCTGCGTACCGAGTCCCGCAGCCTATCAGGGGATGAAACGATCCTGGCGTTGACGTACATGATGACCTTCCCTTCGGCGTTCCTGGACCCCTTTACCCCATCGACGGTGATGGTCGGCCCGACCTGGCTCATCTTGACCGCGTTGGTCTCCGAGACCAACATCACCTTGGTATGCGCAATCTCCTCCGACAAATACTCGGATGATATGCGACGGAGAATCCTGGTGATGAGATCGTAGGCATCGAAGCTACTCGCGTCCTTAAGCTCGACCTTGCCATTATACCATCCGAGCTCGGCCTCGGCCTTGGCGTACAAGTCGTAATCAATGTCCTTTGGCGAGCGGTTGCTGGTCTTCTTCGAATCCACGAGGGAGAGAACCCTATCGAAGCCCTCGCCGGTTACGGAGGAGTAGGGAATGACCTTTGCCTCCTTGTTGACCTCCTTGATCGCCATCGTGACCTTTCTGACCTCCTTTCTGGCGACTAGGTCAGCCTTCGAGAGGATCACGTACTCGGCCTCCTCTATCTGGTGATGGCGGAGATACCCTCTCAAAGATTCAGAAGAAAGACCTTCGCTGAGCGCCCTGGAGGAATCTAGCACGATGATCAAGGGAGCGACGGTGAAAGAATCCGCATAGACGACTTTCAGGGGCCCGATTACCGTTGCCAGTAGATCGGTGCAGCTTCCGACGGGCTCAGCGATGATGATGTCGGGGTCGGCCTTTTTGATCAGACCTTTGGCATCATGCATGAAATCTGGGAAGCGGCAACAGAAGCAGCCCCCTTGAACGTCGCAAGTGTCGAGGCCTTGGTTACAGGAGTATTGACTGTCGACCAGGTCAGTGCCTTGATCGTTCATTATTATTGCGACCTTCTTACCAGACTCAATCAGGCTCTTGGCCATATTGGTTATCAACGTGGTCTTGCCGGCCCCTAAGAACCCTCCGATGATCGCGATCCGGGTCTTCATCGAACTTCTCCCGCTGTCAATCGACCATCTTTATTAATAATTTATTTCGTACTCAAATATTCGACAGAAATGACTGAGGATTAACAGGGATTTAAATCAGGTCGGATTTCTATATTATTTGAGTTTAATATCAAATATTTATAAGTAAAATTCATGGCCGAATTGATACAGGTCATCCGGACCTGCGAGGAGGAGTGTGTCTGCCGACCTTAAAGCAGAATCTATTGGCGGAGTTCGTAGGCTCCATGTTCTTGGTTATCGCCGCAATCGGTTCTACCATATTGGCGTACGATATCTTCGGTGCCGACCTGGCTTTGGCAGTATTGATGAACGCCATAGCCGTGGCCTTCGTTCTCTTCGCTCTGATCGAGAGCTTTGGTTCGATCTCAGGCAGCCATTTCAATCCAGCGGTTACGCTTGCCATGTACATAACCGGCCAGATGAAGAGGAGGAGGGCCATCTATTACGTCATCGTGCAATTCCTAGGTGGATTCATAGGATTGCTGGCCACTCATCTCATGTTCTATGACACCGTGCCAACTATCATAACAATATCCGAGAACACAAAATCCGCGGGCCTCTACTTCGCTGAGTTCCTTGGCGCATTCATCCTCGTAGGCGTGATCATCGGCTGCGTAAGGGGTGGCTCCAAGCACACAGGCCTCTCCGTCGCTTATATCGTGGGAGGGATGCTCATCACCACCGCGAGCACCATGTATGCCAACCCCATGGTGACCTTCTGCCGCATCTTCACCTATGCTATATGCGGGATTGCTCCCTTGGACGCCCTGTTCTTCATCATTGCCGAGTTGGCTGGAGCGGTGGCTGCGGCACTGGTCTTCGGAATCATCTACCCGATGAAGCTCAAGGACAAATGCGACCCGTTCGAGTGCCCCCCGAACAAGATCATTGAGATCAAGGCAGAGTAGCGACCTGAAACCCCACAATGATGGCCGGGGATTCCCCTGTTCCCCCGGCCATCCCAAATCCTTTAAGTCCAGCAGCAGATTCACTGAACGATGATGATTCTCGGTGGTTCGACCTCCAAATCCCTCGCTCAGGACCTGGCCCAGGTCCTCGGCCTGGAATATGTCCAGGCACTGACAAAGCGCTTCCCTGATGGGGAGGCTTATGTCCGTATCGAGAGGGACGCCTTGGACAAGGAGGTCGTACTGGTGCAGAACACCTACCCTGATGCCAACCTGGTCGAGCTCCTTCTCCTCCTGGACGCGGCCCGAGGCCTGGGCGCGGACAAGATAACCTGCGTCATACCATACTTCGGCTATGCCCGTCAGGACCGTCGCTTCAATCCGGGGGAGGCGCTCAGCGCCAAGGTGATGCTCCGCCATCTGGAGATGGAGATGGACCGTCTTCTGACCATCGACCTGCATAAGCCCGACGTCCTAGAATGGTTCGCCCAAGCTCCCGCCAAGGATTTGAAGGCCACGCGAGCCATTGGAGATTACTTCGGAAGGCAAGGGATCGATCTGGTCCTGGGGCCTGACAAGGGAGCCGTCCAGCGAGCTGCAGAGGTCGCCAAGATCATCGGTTGCGAGAGCGATCATCTGGAGAAGACCAGGCTGAGCGGGACAGAAGTGAGGATCGCGCCGAGCCATGTGGGGGCCAAAGGCAAGACGGTGCTCATCGTGGACGACATCATCTCCACAGGCGGCACTATTGTTGCCGCCACCAGTGAGCTAAAGCGACTTGGTGCAAGCAGGGTATACGCCGCTTGTACTCACGGCTTGTTCACGGGAGGCGCGGTGGAACGGCTCAAGAGCGTGTGCGACATGGTCGTCTCGACCAACACCCTGGAGAGCGAGGTCTCCAAGATCTCGGTGGCTAAGGTGGTCGCCCAGGAGATTTAAGCTGGAGCCATTCACTTCGCACGGCTGATGAGGTAAACGATGACCGCGAGCAGGATCATCTCGGAGCCGATTATCGCCACGAACACCCATTGACCGCCCTGGCTCGAGAAGCCGAAGTATTGCTTCGGATCGGTGATGCTTGAGCGGGCGAAAGGGAGCTGGTAGTTAAAAGAAGGCTCATTGCCAATGGTCCAGATGATTCCTAAAAGAGAAGCTGATGAATTGACCTCCACGAGATAAAGTTGCCATTGTCCTTGTGGCAGGCCTCCGGTCCCCATGCTCCTGACAACGATCTGATCCCCTTCGGAGACCTGTCCTTCGGTGGAATTGGGCCGATAGCTCATCCTCACACCAGTTGGGAAGCTCAGAATATGGGAATCTATTAATCTCAGGTATCTGGCCTGATCGCTCTTATCCGGAGAACCGGGGATGGGCGACACGATGATTATGCCTAGGTCAGAAACGTTCTCCTCTTGTGACCATGACTCGAGGGTCAGGACCAGGCGATATTGATTATCTAGGACCAATGAGTCGACATCGCAGGTTGGTATGGCCTGAGAAGCGGTCGATGCGGGTTGGAGCATCGAAAAGAGCAAGAATGCGACTAGTGCCAGGGTCGTCAGCATCGAAATTGCGCCTTTCCCCATGAGCTCCCCGTGAATCATTTCCTTGCCGGGGCTATAACCTTTCCCCCCGCCAT
>CAYHAO010000058.1:0-1984 GCA_964354665.1 uncultured Methanomassiliicoccaceae archaeon
GCGCCCGCGACCATAGCCAATGTCGGACCAGGCTTCGACGTCTTCGGCCTTGCCCTTGACCAGCCGTACGATCTGGTCACTGCCGAGCGCAGGCAAGGCAGAGGGGTCAAGGTGCGAAAGGTCGAAGGGTTGGGCGAGGAGCAGGTGACCATGGACCCCCTGAGGAACACCGCAGCGGTCGCGGCCGCCAAGGTCCTCGAGCTGGCAAAGGCCGATTTCGGGCTGAGCATCCACATCAAGAAGGGCGTGCGGCCCTGCAGTGGCATGGGGTCCTCGGGCGCCTCCGCGGCCGGTGGCGCCTATGCCGCCAACCTCCTCTTGGGCGAGCCGTTGCCGATCGAGGCCTTGGTGCTCTGTGCTGCCAAGGGCGAGGAGGCCTCCTCGGGAACGCTGCACGCCGATAACGTGTCGCCCTCATTGCTCGGAGGGTTCACCATCATCCGCTCCTACGACCCGCTCGACGTGGTCCGGGTCACCCCGCCCCCCAACCTTGGCGTCGTGGCGGCGCTGCCGGACATCATGGTCCCCACCAAGGAGGCCAGGGGCATATTGCCGAAGCAGGTGGACCTGAGCAAGATGGTCTTCCAGGTGGGCCACGCCTCGGCGCTAGCCGTGGCCATGGCCCTGGGGGACCTGGGGCTGATGGCCCGGAGCCTAGAGGACGGGGTCATAGAGCCGGTCCGCGCTCCCCTGGTGCCCCATCTGCGGGCCGCGGAGGATGCGGCTTTGCAGGCTGGGGCCTTCGCCTCCTTCCTCGGCGGCTCTGGCCCGTGCGTAGCCTCCTTCTTCGACAAGGACCAGATGGATGGAAAGGCAATCGCGGAGGCGGTCCAGGCCGTCTATCGCAGCAAGGGCATAGCGTGCACGGCCTGGGTCACGGGATGGGGCGAGGGATGCAGAAGGTGGCAGCCATGAGCTACGAGATCAAGTGCTTCGAATGCGGCCGGCCGACGAAGGACGAGAAGCTGGATGCCTGCCCTTCCTGCGGAGGGCTCTTGAACGTGGAGATGGACCTCTCCGCCATGAAAGGAAAAGGCCCGAAGCAATTGCGCCACGCCCCCTTGGGCGTTTGGAGGTACGCTCCCTTCCTTCCAGTGGAGGCGAGGAAGGCGGTGACGTTGCTAGAGGGCGGAACGCCCTTGTACGATTGCCGCGCCTTGGCCCGAGATCTGGGAATGGACCGCTTGTACGTCAAGTACGAAGGAACGAACCCCACGGGCTCCTTCAAGGACAGGGGCATGACCGTGGGCGTCTCCAAGGCGGTGGAGCTCGGATGCAAGGTGGTGGGATGCGCCTCCACTGGCAACACCTCCGCTGCATTGGCCGCATACGCGGCCAAGGCGGGGCTAGGTTGCATAGTGCTCCTCCCCTCCGGGAAGGTGGCGCTGGGCAAGCTCGCACAGGCCATGTTCTACGGGGCCAAGGTAATCTCCATCGATGGCAACTTCGACGACGCCTTGAATGTGGTCCGCCAGCTGGCGAGGGAAGGCCACCTCTACCTCCTCAACTCCATCAACCCATTCCGCCCCGAGGGGCAGAAGACCATAGCCTTCGAGATACTCGAGCAGCTCGGGCTCAAGGTGCCAGATGCGATAGTGCTCCCCGTGGGCAACGCTGCGAACATCTGGGCGGTTTACAAGGGACTGACCGAGTGGATTCAGGCGGGATGGATCGAGCGGATGCCGAGGCTCATCGGGGTACAGGCCGCTGGTTCCAACCCCATCGCCGTGGCCTTCAGGCAGGGAAAGAGGGACTTCGTCCCCGAGGACCACCCCGAGACCTTGGCCACCGCCATCCGCATCGGTAACCCCGCCAGCGGTAAGAAGGCGCTCAAAGCCATCTACGACACCGGAGGCCTGGCCACCGACGTCACCGATGAGGAGATCATCGCCGCCCAGAAGCTTCTGGGCAAAAGGGAGGGGGTTGGGGTCGAGCCGGCCTCCGCCGCCTCGATCGCCGGCGTGGTCAAGCTCCGCCAGCAAGG
>CAYHAO010000058.1:2084-7622 GCA_964354665.1 uncultured Methanomassiliicoccaceae archaeon
CATCACCAATGGCCTAGTATCACTTCGAGCCAATCGATGGCAAACAATTTTATGCGATAAGGAGAATCATCATCCAACGCCATGACTGAAGGTCCAGCGAAGCGTGTCCGCTACCGCACCTATGTGGATGGGTTCGACGAGAACCTGAATGGGGGTATACCCCAGGGTCACACGGTGATCGTCGCAGGGGCAGCGGGGACCATGAAGTCGTCCCTGGCCTATCACATCCTTCACATGAACGCCAAGCGGGACGGGGTGAACGGCCTGTACATCTCCCTGGAGCAGAGCAAGCATAGCCTGACCCGGCAGATGGAGGGGCTGGGCCTCAAGGGCGATACCCTGGGACGCCTCGAAGTGCTCGACCTGGGCGAGATACGGCGCAAGAGCGAGGGCGCGCAGTTCATGGACACCTTCCGCTTCGCGGTGAACGAGACCAAGAAGCGTTTGAACTACGAGCTCATGGTCGTCGATTCCCTCGGCGCCTTGGAGATGATCTCGGCCACCACCCGCCCGAGGGAGGAGCTCTACCGCCTTTTGGAATGGCTGAGGGGCATGGAGGTCACCGCCCTGCTGATCAGCGAGATGCCGGTGGGGAACTACACATCCTACGGGCTGCATGATGCGGACTTCCTGGTCGACGGCATCATCCACCTCAAGATGATCGAGGTCACGGACACCGAGGTCCAGAGGCGCATCCGTTGCGTCAAGATGCGCGAGACCGACCACTCCAACAACTATTTCAGCTTCTTCCGCAACGAGCGCGGGTTCGCCGTCACCCGGGCCATCACCGACTTCTAGAAGTCGAAGAGGCTGCGCTGCGACCTTCCCTTGTCCTCGGGCTGGGCCTCTTCCTTCTTCGGTGCCATCGGCGCTGGGTTAGCGGTCCGAGGGCTTTCCCCCACCTGCTCCTTGATGCTCTTGGCCAGGGCCTCGCCCACCTTGGGGATGCGCGCCAGCCTTCCCACCTCGACGGCCCTGACGTCGTCCAGCGTCTTGACGCCGTGGTCGAACAGGGAGCGGGCGCGGGCCCTCCCCACCCCTCTCAGCTTGACCAGGTCCAAGAGCTCGCGCCTGACGCCGTAGCGGACCCGGGCCATCAGCTCGGTCAAGGGGGCGTAGGCGTCCTTGTTGAATATGTTGGACAGCTCCCTCATCGAGTAGAGCAGCCAATCCCCCAGCTCCACCTTGCTGCGCAGGTCCCCTGGCCCGATCCCGTACTTATCCAGCAGGGGTTCCTCCTCCATCTCCTCCAGCCAGTCGTCGAGGACGCAGGCGGTCTTCACCTCCGCCAGGAAGAACTCGTACTCGCCCAGGTCCGCGGGGATGGGGAGGAGGAGCTCGGCGCCCTTCTCCACCACCTTGGTCTCCAACCAGTCATTGTCCGAGCGCCGGAGGTAGAGCGGGAGCATGTCCGGGGTGGCGCACGCGGCATGAATGAAGCCAAAGGCCCCCATGCCCGGCTTGAAGGCCCGGAGGGCGTCGCGCATCTTCACCGCCGAGATCGGGTCGATGTAGAGGTCGGAGACCCGTCGACCGAAGAAGCTTGCTTTGAAGTGGTCCTCCTCGCGCAGCATCTCCTCCCCCCTGAGGAAGTCCAGCACGCCATCGACCGCCTCCTCCATCCCGAGCATGGTGGTCTGATGCGCGAAGAAGGTCGAGTTGAGGAAGTCCATCAAGGACGACTTGGAGTTGGTGGTGGAGGTGGCGATCAGCGCCAGGATGTGAGAGCGCAGCACGCTCTCCGAGCCTAGCTTGGAGAAGATCTCCTCCGTCTCGCCTAGGAGATAGTTTTCGAAGAGGAAGGACCGCTCCTCCTCGCTCTTGGCGATGAGGATGGCCTCCCCGAACTTGTCGTACTTGGGGCGGCCTGCCCTCCCGCACATCTGCTTGATCTCCAGCACAGGTATGGGGACGTTCCCGATGCCCCCCTCGAAACGGTACACCTCGCGGATGATCACCCTTCGCGCCGGCAGGTTGATGCCAGCGGCCAAGGTGGGCGTGGCCACGATGGCCTTGATTCTGCCTTTCTTGAAGGCATCCTCCACCATCCTCCTCTGCTCGTTGGTCAGGCCCGCGTTGTGGAACGCCACCCCCTTGTGCACGCAGGAGCGCAACTTCTTGCCGATGCTGGTGGGCTCCCCGTGGTCCTGGAGGAGGTCCTCCTCCTGCTCCAGCCTGACCTTCTCGGGCATGACCTCCTTCATCAGGGGCGCCATCTTCATGGCCAGGGCCTCGGTGGAGCGGCGGGTGTTGACGAAGACCAGCGCCTGCCCCCCCTCTTTGATCGAGTCCCGGACCAACGACCAGACCGGGTCACCTTGCTCCGCGATGCGTCTCTTGGAATTGTCGGTGAATTGGACCTCGCCGTCCATGTAGACGCCCTCCTTCAAGGGCGTGGGCCGCCATTCCGAGGAGACATGCTCGGCGTCCAACCAGGAGGCGAGCTCCTTGGAGTTCTTGACCGTGGCGGAGAGGGCGATGACCTGCAGCTCGGGGTTGAAGCGACGGAACTTGGTGAGGGTGATCTCCAGGGTCGGCCCTCGCTCCGGGTCATGGATCAGGTGGACCTCGTCCGCCACCACCAGGGAGATCTTCTGAAGCCATGAGGAGCGGTGGCGCAGCAACGAATCCGCCTTTTCGGAGGTGGCGACGATGATGTCGTACCTATCCAGTTCCGGGTCGGGCGAGTCGAAGTCGCCCACGGCGGCCCCCACCCTCACGCCCAAAGGCTCGAACCTGCGGAGGTCATCGTACTTCTCCGCGGCCAGGGCCCTCAGCGGGACGATGTAGAGGGCCTTGCCCCCTCGTTCCAGGACGTGCCTCAAAGCAGCCAGGTAGGCCACCAGGGACTTACCGCTGGCCGTCGGGACCGCCAAGAAGAGGTTCTTGCCCTTCAGGGCCAAAGGGACCGCCGTCTCCTGGGGAGGATACAGCGAGGTTATGCCCTCCTCCTTGAGGATATCCACCACTCCAGGTGGCAGCCCCAGCTCTTCCAGCCTCACGCCTTTCCTCCCGACAAGATAACCCCCGCCTCGGCTTAACCCTTGCCACCATCCTCAAACCAAGGAAAGGCCCAAGGCACGGCGCATATACCCCCCTGCAATCTGGACTTGGGCTACGTTCGCAGTCATTGCGACTCAGAGGGAAAACTCTTATTAAGTGGGAATATTTCTAGTTAGATTCGAGTTCCAGAGGTAAATCATAATGAACAATGAGGAACCAAGCCCCGCCGAGGCTCTCCCCGACGTCGATGCTTGGATCGAAAAACAGACTTTCAACAGCACCGCCGACATCAAGGTGCCAGAGAGCCTTGCCGACCAGGTAATTGGTCAGGACAAGGCGGTCGTGGTCATCAAGAAGGCGGCGGAGCAGAAGCGGCACGTGATGCTCATAGGCGAGCCCGGGACGGGCAAGTCCATGCTCGCGCGCTCGATGACCGAGTACCTGCCCAAGGGGGAGCTGCAGGACGTCATCGCCTATCACAATCCCGAGGACACCAACGAACCTAAGATAAGGATCGTTCCGACAGGGAAGGGCAAGGAGATCGTGATGGCGCAGAAGCGCGAGGCCGCGCAACGCAAGGCGCAGAAGAACTCCATGTTCTCCGTCATCGCCCTGATGGTCGTCATGCTGGCTGTGGTACTATGGATCCAGTCCGGGGACGCTATGATCCTCATCTGGGGCGTGATCGCGGCCATAATGGTCTTCATCCTCTTCCGCTACACCGGCCAGAGGCAGGAGAATTACGTCGTCCCCAAGCTGCTGATAACCCATGAGGAGAAGGAGATGCCCCCCTTCATCGACGCCACCGGCGCGCATGCTGGCGCGCTGCTGGGGGATGTCAAGCACGACCCGTTCCAGTCAGGAGGGCTGGAGACGCCGGCGCACGAGCGCCTGGAGGTCGGGGCCATCCACAAGGCATCGAAGGGCGTGCTGTTCATCGATGAGATCAACATGCTGCGCATCGAATCGCAGCAATCTCTCCTAACTGCGCTGCAGGAGGGCAAGTTCTCCATCACCGGCCAGAGCGAGCGCTCGTCCGGCGCCATGGTCAAGAGCGAGGCCGTGCCATGCGACTTCATCCTGGTCTGCGCGGGCAACTTGGACGCGGTCCAGGGAATGCACCCAGCGCTGAGGTCGCGCATACGCGGCTACGGCTACGAGGTGTACATGAAGTCCACCATGGACGACACCTACGAGAACCGCATCAAGCTCATCCGCTTCGTGGCCCAGGAGGTCGCGAAGGACAAGAAGATCCCCCACTTCGAGAGGCGCGCGGTTGGGGAGATAGTCAAGGAGGCGCAGAGGCGCGCCGGCCGCAAGGGCCAACTGACCCTGAGGCTCAGGGAGCTGGGGGGCCTCATCCGCGTGGCAGGGGACATCGCCCGCGAGGAGAACCGGCCCCTCGTGACTCAGGAACACGTGTTCGCAGCCAAGAAGATCGCCCGCTCCCTGGAGCAGCAGATCGCCGACCGCTACCTCGAGGCAAGGAAGGAGTACAGGTCCTTCGTCACCGAGGGGTCGGCCATAGGCATGGTCAACGGCCTTGCCGCGCTCAACACCCAGAGCTCGATGTCCGAGTACTCCGGGGTCGTCCTGCCCATCGTCGCTGAGGTCACCCCGGCCCAGACCAAGAACGCGGGCAAGATCATCGCCACCGGAAAGCTGGGAGAGATCGCGAAGGAGGCGGTCTCCAACGTCTCCGCCATCATCAAGAAATATACCGGCGAGGACATCTCCAACCACGACGTCCACGTGCAGTTCATCGGCACCTACGAGGGAGTGGAGGGCGATTCGGCGTCCATCTCCGTGGCCACCGCCGTCATCTCCGCCCTGGAGGAGGTCCCGGTGGACCAGACCATCGCCATGACTGGATCGCTCAGCGTGAGAGGCATGGTGCTTCCCGTCGGAGGCGTGACCGCGAAGATCGAGGCCGCCGCTGAATCCGGGATCAAGAAGGTCATCATACCTGCGGCCAACCTCAGGGACGTGGTGCTGGAGGAGCGCTACATCGGCAAGATACAGATCGTGCCGGTGAGCAACATGTCCGAGGTGCTGGAGAACGCGTTGATCGGCGGCTTGAAGAAGGACAGCCTCCTGAAGAAGCTGGCATCACTGGTGGAAACCTCGCCCCTGATAGGCACACCCCGAGCCATTTGATCCCAAACCATTTACCTTATTCACTTTTATTGTGCTTTTTATCCAGGCAAAGCTATAATACTAAGTCAGCCCTAATTACCTCGATAGCTTGAGCGCGCGGGAGCGGACCGGTCTAGTCATCGGGCGATTCCAGCCATTCCACAATGGCCACCTGGAAGTGATCCGGACCATCGCCGAGGAGTGCCGGTCCATCATCGTGGGCATAGGGAGCGCGCAGTGCTCTCACACCTTCGAGAACCCCTTCACCGCCGGCGAGCGCTACCTCATGGTCTCCCGTTCCCTGCGCGACGATGGCTTGCAGGACGTTTCCATCGTGCCCATCATGGACATCAACCGCTATGCGGTCTGGGCGTCCCATGTGGTCTCATTGGTCCCGCC
>CAYHAO010000059.1:0-7590 GCA_964354665.1 uncultured Methanomassiliicoccaceae archaeon
ATGACGTCTGCTTGACACGCAGAAGTTCGCCAGTTCGAATCTGGCTGAGCCCACTCCCTTTCTTTCGCCATTAAGAGATTGATCGAATTCTTAAGTGGAATTCCTATCGCAACCCGAGCTCTCAACCTAAATGGCTACCAGAATCGCCGACCATTAACGGTCGGATTGTCCCAATAACCTTAATTCAAGTTGTGGTGTTAAGGGAGCCGGATGAACGCTCCCGCAGAGAGGAAGCATTGCTTGTGGCATGCCCATGATGGAAGGTGTGCCAGTTGTAAAGCGAGGCGCATTCGCCTTGACATTCTGCACCTGAAGGATTACGAGATGTGCCGCGGTCAGGAGGACTATGTGTCCTGCGACTTCTACAAGGAAAAACCCGAAATCCCCTTGAAGAATCAGTAGATCGTCCAACATTTTTTTACCTGACAAGCCTTTGATTCGTACGATATCATGGGCCAAAACGATATGCAGGAGCTGAAGTCCAAGTTGAGTTCCGCCAGTAAAGGGGAGAGGCTGGCTGCCCTCGAAAGGCTGCATATTCTTTTGCGAGAGAAGGAGGTCGACTCCTCGCCCTTGCCTCAGCTCGGTCTGCTCCTCAAGGCTGAGGACCCTGTGGAGCGAAGGATGACCTCTTGGGCAATAGGCAAGCTTGCTCAGAATAAGGTGCATGGGGAATATCCATTGACCAAGCTCATCGACTTGCTGATGGACGAGGACGAAGAGGTCCGGGAGAATGCGGCTTGGGCCCTGGGAGAGCTGACCAGCTCAGGCATTGGAGGGGAGAATGAGATCAAGTCGTTGAACCTCCTGCTCGAGGACCCTTATCCACAGGTCCGAGGGATGGCGGCATGGACGCTTGGCCGCCTGGCGGAGCGCTTTGGGATCGGCAACTCTTCCTCCGTGCCGCCTCTACGCATTTTGTTGCAGGACAACAGCTTGAACGTACGTAAGAGCGCCATCTACGCTTTGGATCGCCTTACCGCACTGGGAATAAGGTATGATTCTAAGACCTCTATCGATTGACATATTTTATCTTGAATCTATTGTTTTTCATGCCACGAAAAAACACTCAATAATTCCTAGATGAGTCGATGTCGTCCTGGTTTGAGGTTCACCTCATTTACACACGATGAGAATCTCTTAGTGTTTAGATTATTTGTTATTCCTATTTCGCTGGTATGATAATTTAGTAAATCAAAATGGTGCATTGTAATATATTTATTTACTAAAATGTAATAATGATTATATAATATATATTACATTGCGTGGCAGAAATTAACGGTGATTAATATGAAGTTAGGCTTGGGAATTGATACCGGTGGAACTTACACGGACGCGGTCATAATCGACCTAGATTCGAAGAAGGTAATCGCAAAGGCGAAATCTCCTACGACCTACCAGGACCTTTCCATTGGTATCACTGGAGCCTTAGACGGCGTGCTTGCCCAAGGAGGCTTCGCAAAAGAGGATGTTGGCTTGGTTGGCCTGTCGACGACCCTAGCGACGAATTCCATCCTTCAAGGCAGGGGCGGTGAGGTTGGGCTGATCGGCATCGGTTGGCAGCCGGAAAAGGACTGGGACCTCGGATGCAAGAAATCGTGCTTCATCAAAGGAGGTTTCGATTCTATCGGAAGGACAATCGAACCGCTAGACCAAGACGAACTCAAGAACGCTATCAACGAGGTAAGCAAGGGCGTGGATGCCTTGGTCGTGTCCTGCATTTTCAGCGTCTACAATTCCTGGCACGAGGATGAGGCGGCAGACATGATCAAGGAGATGACCACCCTGCCAGTGGTGCTGGGTCACACCTTAACAGGAGAGCTAGGGATAAAGGAAAGAACAATCACCGCCATCCTTAACGCCAAGCTACTGCCCATCATCAACGATTTCCTTGCGTCCATCAAATCCTCTTTGGCGAACAGGGGTATCCTCGCCCGCATCTTGGTCTTTAAAGGTGATGGCGGGCTTATGACCATCGAAACCGCCATGCAAAGGCCTGTTGAGACTATTCTATCTGGCCCGGCTGCTAGTCTCATGGGAGCAAAAGTGCTTGCTGGCCTTGACACATGCATCCTTGTCGATGTAGGAGGGACATCGACGGACATCGCGTATCTGGATGGTGGGTTCCCGCGAATTAACTTCGATGGAGCTATGGTCGGCCATTGGAGAACCCGGGTCAAGGCTTTGGACATGTGGACCTGCGGGCTCGGTGGGGATTCAGCGATACGAATGGGAGGGAACGGCGACCTTATCATCGGTCCAGACAGGGTGGTTCCCTTGGCTATAGCCACCTTGATGAGGGAGGACCTGAAGCAAGCTATGCAGCGAGATGCGGAGACCACCTTCTATGTCGCCGGAAAGGGAAATCTGAAGAATCTCTCGGAGAGCGAATCGGTTGTCTATGATTACATCGCACGAGAGGGGCCTCGCAGCTTGTTCGAGACAATGGACGGGGTCAAGGATGTCGTATTGATCAAGGATACATTGGTGGCGTTGATGGCACGAGGTAACGTGCTCTGCACTGGTCTGACCCCAACGGACATCATGCATCTCAGAGGAGATTTCGTGGTTGGGGACAAGGAAGCCTCTCTAATAGGACTACAACTCCTTGCCGCCAGGATAGACGATACCCCAGAGAACCTGGCGAAGCGAATCATGGAGCGAGTGGTGACGCGCGTCGGGGAGGAGATCATAATCAAGACCATGGCTGACGAAGTCGGACTAATGGCCTCGTCCCTCGCTGCGGACCAGATGCTGCATGCCGCCGCAGGAGAGAAAGTGTTCATGCATATGTCCCTGAAAGCCTCGCTCGACCGGCCGATCATAGGTGTAGGGGCACCAGCGCAAATATTGGTAAAGCCTCTCGAAGATCGGATGAACGCCCAGGTCATCATCCCTCCCAACTTCGATGTCGGGAATGCTGTGGGAGCGGTGTGCAGCTTGATTTCGGAATCGATTACGGTTGAGGTATATCCACGCGATGACAAGTTCATCGTCTTCTCGCAGTTCGGTTCCCCCTCGGAATATCGGCATCTGGAGGAAGCATTGCAATCCGCCAGCACGATTGCGGAGCGGTACGTCAGGGAGAGAATGGAACAGTCGAGGGTGGAGGACATCAAGGTCAAAATCGACCGGGTGGACCGCAAATTCTCGGATGGCTATGGGAAGGAGATGAAGTTCATCAGCTCCATCTTGATACGCGCCAGCGCAACGGGAAGGCCGTTGCTCGACAAATAGGTGCGCAATGTGGCTTCTAAGGCCACAATCAACAAAAGGGCCAGAAGGTGAAGTCCTGGAATTGGCAATGAGCCTGGCTGTCTGGATGGACGGATCCTAGATTGACCAAGGTAAAGGCAGCTTCGGAATTAAGAACGAGGCAAGGGCAAGATTGATGCCCTCACTTGGCCTAATCATACATATGTCGAAGGACGAGGAGCGCATCCTCACCAAGAATCCGCAGGGGAAGACCGGCGTCAGCATAAGCAAGGCCAAATACGACCTGGTCTGGACTGGCCTGACCGATTGCCTCAAGGCCAAGCCATTGACGCACGAGGAGCTGATGGCCTGCGTGACTAAGAGGCTCCAGAGCAAGTTCGAGGGATCGATGAAATGGTACGCGGAGGCCGTCGAGCAAGACATGGAGACCAAGGGCGAGATAGAGCGCGTCCCGGGCAAGAAGCATGAAACCTATCGGCTCAAGAAGAAGTAAGGCGGGGGGCCTTCACTTTTCGTCCTCGATCTCCTCTTCCTCTTCTTCGAGCTCTTCCTCGTCCACTGGCATGGACAGGAACTCATCGATCTCCTCTTCCAGCTGCAACAGCGCTTCCTGGGCCTTCTTCTTCTGCCCCTTCTCCACCATCTCCCGGATCGCGCTCACGCAGTCCATGATGAAGAGCATCTCATCGTCGATCTCCTCGAACATCTCGTAGAGGCTGGGCATTTTCAGCACCTCTGAAATACGATTAGGGCTTCAGGCTCAAAAAGGTTGGGAATCCTTGTCAAAGAGAACGCCTATCATCACCCCTGGGTGATGCAAACCTCAAAGCCCTGGCTCAATCACATACTTGCAGAAATTGTAGCTAGAGCCGAAGGTCTCGGCCTTAGTGACGCGCGCCGGCATGCCCATCCGCGTCTCGAATATGGCCTCGAGGATGCCCTCGTTCATCAGGCACAGGGTCTTCCCCACGTCCGGCGCCTTGGAGCAATCGTACTCGTCCTTGATGATGAGGGTGACGGGATGCAGGGCGTAGACGTTAACCTCGCCCAGCTCATGGATCTTGAAGAACTCCTTCACCTCGCCTATGATTCCTTCCACGGTGTTGGACTTCATCCGCTTGGATATCTCCTTCCCTATCTGCCGCCCGATGTCCTTCAACACCGGGTCCATGTTGAAGCCGATGGCCTCCATGCCGATGACTATGGAGCGGATGACGCCCTTGAGGAAGGTGGATGGGGTACCTATGCTCTTGGAGATGGTGTTCTCCAAGTGCTTCATCAGGTCCTCGCGCGGGACGACGGACGAACCGACCGGCCTCGAGACCAAATAGAAGATCTTGCGGCGGTTGTCGTCGGGGTCGTCGCGATAGCCGATCAGGCCTTCCTTGACCATCTTATCCAAGTGCACGGAGAGGGTGGACTGGGCCTTTCCAGTGAGCTGGGCGATCTCGCTCAGGCTGAGGTCACGGCGCTGCAGCTCGCTCAATATCTTCTGCCTCACTGGGTTCGAGATCTGCCTAAGACCTGTGGTGGTGGAATAGACGTCGAAGGCGTCGGTCTTCTTCTCGGTCATGCTCTCCCCCCGGCAGCCAAAGAATGCAATGCACCATATATAAATCATCTTGACGAGCGATTCCAAAAGGAATATTCCATTCGAAGACCAATCTTTTTCTATGCCCGGTCGAAATTACAGGCGGTGATAGGTTGCGCATTCTGACCGAGCAGGGACCAAGGGACTACCGGGCGGTGTGGATGCAGGGCGACAAGGTGGTCATGATCGACCAGCGCCTCATCCCCGAGCGATTCCACCTGGTGGAGTTCTCCCTGGTGGAGGATGTGGCCAAGGCCATAAAGAACATGACCGTCCGAGGGGCACCGGCCATTGGCGTGGCAGCGGCCTATGGGATGGCCTTGGCGGCCTTGAACGGTCAGGACCTGGCATCGTCCGCTGCCTTGCTCAAGGCGCAGCGACCTACCGCCTTCGACCTGTTCTTCGCCGTCGACCACATGCTGGAACGCCTATCTAAGGGCGAGAGGCCGGTGAAGGCGGCCAACGACTATGCTGATGCGATCGTCGAGAGGTGCAAGCATATCGGGGAGCAGGGCGAGGGGCTCATCGCCGACGGCGCCAAGGTCATGACCCATTGCAACGCAGGGGCTCTGGCCACGGTTGATTACGGGACCGCGCTCGCGCCCATCCGCCTGGCCTGGAGGTCGGGAAGGCGCTTCTTCGTCTACGTCTCCGAGACCAGGCCAAGGCTCCAGGGCATGAAGCTCACGGCCTATGAGCTGAGGAACGAGGGCATACCCCATTCCATCATCGTGGACGGAGCCTCAGGGCACTTCATGCGCCAGGGAGTGGACCTGGTGATCGTTGGGGCCGATAGGATCGCGGCGAACGGGGACTTCGCCAACAAGGTAGGCACGTTCGAGAAGGCGGTGCTGGCCAAGGAGCTTGACGTTCCTTTCTACGTGGCAGCGCCCATCTCCACCTTTGACTTCGCCTTGGAATCGGGGCGAGGCATCGTCATCGAGGACCGAGGGGAGGAGGAGGTGACCTTCATGGACGGCAAGAGGATAGCGCCCGAGGGGAGCGGGGCGCTCAATCCATCCTTCGACATGACACCTTCCAAGTACGTGCGGGGTTTCATAACCGAGGCCGGCATTCTGTCGCCAAGGGAGATAGGAAGGATCAAGGGGGCCAGGATGTGAAGCATATCGAGGGCGAGGTAAGGAGAGATGTCGTGGACTTCGGAAAGGCGCTCTACGAAAGGCGTCTCGTGAACGGACTGTCCGGAAACATCTCTGGCAGGATCGATGACGAGGCCATCATCATCACCCCTTCGGGACACTGCAAGGGCCACCTCAAGGAGTTCGACCTGGTCCGCATGCTCATCGAAAACGGCAAGGTGACGGCGGGAGGCAGGCCTTCCATGGAGACCCCGTTCCATCTGGCCTTCTACAAGGCCAGGAACGACGTGGGCGGCGTCGTCCACGCCCATCCGCTCCATTGCACCCTGCTCGCCTGCTCCGGCAGGACGGTGCGGACCGACCTCACGCCCGAAGGGATACTGTACCTGGGGAAGGTGGCCTTCGTGCCTTATGCCACGCCTGGGTCCAAGGAGCTCGCGGACAACATGCATGCAGCCATGTCGGATCACAGCGCATTCATAATGGAGAACCACGGAGCCATCGCCGTGGGCAAGGACGTGGCGGAAGCCTACTATCGCTTGGAGACGCTTGAGTTTCTGGCGGAGATACAGGTGATGGCCGAGGGAGTGGGAAAGCTAAAGGCTCTGGAGGAAAGCGAGGCCCGCAAGGTCCTGAGCATGGCCGAAGGGGCGAAGAGGTGAATTCATGATCATCGTGACCAAGTGGTTCGGGGTCTTCCTATGCGATAAGGAGAAGGTGCGCAAGCAGCTGCTCTTCGAGAAGGACGCCAAGGGTATCGCGGAGAAGCTGGCCGTAGTGCAAAGGGGTGGGATCCTGGAGGAGGAAGAGCGCATCGTCGAAGGCTACAAGCGTTTCAGGGTGGCCGATGCCCGGCTTTCGAAGATCGGCAAGCCGGAGGTGTACGACTCCTCCTTCATCAAGGCCGAGGACTTCGGCTATGATATGGCATTGATGCAAGCGGTGATGGTGCAGTTGGGCAAGATGAGGACCAGGGAGCCACTGTCCTCGGACCGGAGCCTGGTCCAGGCCATCCGGGCCATCGATGACCTCATCGAGACCATCAACGTGATGTCGGAGCGGCTCCATGAATGGTACGGGCTGCACTTCCCAGAGCTCGGCGATTATGCCAAGGACGAGAGGTACGCAGAGCTCATCGGGCGCCACGGCTACCGAGAGCCGGTCCTTAAGGCCATCGAGGTGCAGCTAGAGTCAGTAGGGGCGGAGATGCTGGACGAGGACATCGCCGCCATACAGGACCTCGCCCTCATGGTGAGCGAGCTCTATGAGACCAAGGCGCGCTTTGACGCCTATGTGCTGAGGACCATGGAGGCGCACGCTCCCAACCTCACCCGGCTGCTCTCGGCGAACCTGGGGGCGAGGCTGATCTCCCTCGCGGGAGGGCTCGGCCGCCTGGCCAAGCTGCCTTCCTCGACGGTCCAGCTGCTCGGCGCGGAGAAGGCCATGTTCATGCACCTTCGGTCAGGCAAAGCGCCCCCTAAGCACGGGATCATCTTCCAGTATCCCGGCATCCATAAGGCTCCATATTGGCAGAGGGGGAAGGTCGCTCGGTCATTGGCCTCCAAGGCCTCCATCGCCGCCAGGGTGGACTTCTACAAAGGGGAGTTCATCGGCGATAAGCTGGTGGAGGGCATGGAGAAGCGAATCAACGAGATAAAGGAGAAGTACCCGGAGGCGCCCAAG
>CAYHAO010000060.1:0-7569 GCA_964354665.1 uncultured Methanomassiliicoccaceae archaeon
TAAGCGACAAGGTATTACGCTACCTTAAGAGGGTCATAGTTACCCCCGCCGTTTAACGGTCCTTCGTTCGGTTGAACCCGAGATTCAGATACCGTCACTGGGCAGGCTTCAGCCACAATACACATCCTTTCGGACTTGCTGTGACCTGTGTTTTTATTAAACAGTCGGAGCTCCCTTGTTACTGAGACCAGCCTTTTTCAAGGCTGGCACCCCTTATACCGAAGGTACGGGGCTAATTTGCCGAATTCCCTCGCCTGGATTACGCCGACACGTCTTAGGCTTCTCACCTAGGGGCACCTGTGTCAGTTCTTGGTACGAACACAGAAGCTGTATTACTATCACCCTTTTCATGGACACCTGGACTCAGCTGAAGAGGACTTTCGTCCTCCCGCTCGTGCATTCCCCCGGTTCTCACCATTACGGTTCTTCCCAGGATTCAACACTTGGACAAGCAGGTAAACTTGTTCAGCATATCCGGATGTGGAGATGATAGGCAGAGACTTCAGTGGCGCAGGAATATTAACCTGCTTCCCTTTCCGCACTTTCGATTAAGGAGTGCGTTAGGATCGGCTAACCCTCGGCTGACGAACATTGCCGAGGAACCCTGGCCCCTTCGACGGAACGGATTCTCACCGTTCTTTGCTGCTACTCCCACCAGGATCATCGTTCGAACGCGGTCCACATGACCTCACAGCCATGCTTCTACCCACGCCCGACGCCCCCTTACAAGATCACTTTGCAGTGCTCTAAAGTATCGGTACCCGGCTTAGCCCCGTCCATTTTCAGCGCCCATAATCTCGACCGGTGAGCTGTTACGCTTTCTTTAAAGGATGGCTGCTTCTAAGCCCACCTCCCGGTTGTCTAGGACTACAGACAACTTTTCATGTTACACTTAGCCGGAATTTAGGGACCTTAACTCTAGGCTGGGTTGCATTCCCTTACGGACCCCAAGCTTACCCCAGAGGCCCTCACTCCCAACGTCTATGACGGTCGCAAGTTCGGAGTTTGACAAGAGGCCGACCGGTTTCCCGGCCTAAGTCTCTGATCAGTCGCTCTACCCCACGACCTATCTCAGCTGAGATCTACCTGCGAGTAGTTTCAGGGGGAACCAGCTATTCCCAGTTTAGATTGGCCTTTCACCCCTATGCCCAGATCATCCGAAAGATTTGCACATCATTACCGGTTCGGTCCTCCACCCCCCTTTCGAAGGGCTTCAACCTATCCAGGCATAGATCAACTGGCTTCGGGTATCCCTCCAATGACTCCAGGCGAGCGCACCTAGCCCCTCGCGCCTTGCGGCGTTGCGGGCTATTTGGTTTCCCTTCGACTCCGCTTCTTCAAGCTTAGTCTCGCCATTGAACAGAACTCCCTGGCCCGTTATTCGAAACGGACGATACGACACTGGTCAGCCTTGCGGCTTCGTCCCTTTCATGCCGTATCTGAATATCGCTGTCTGGTTTCACGCTCTTTTAACCTCCCGTCAAGGGTACTTTTCAGTTTTCACTCACGCTACTACTGCGCTATCGGTCTCGAGACGTGTTTAGGGTTGGAGGTAAGTGTCCCCCGGATTCACGCGCGATATCTAACGCGCGGTACTCTGGATACTCAAAATCTTCTTCTCAGTTCACTCGTACGGGACTATCACCCTCTATGGTGCAACGTTCCAGTTGACTTCCGATTAGCCGAGTAAGAAGTATCGAGTCCAACAACACCACATCTACCTCCCATTTCTGGGAGGCATTCGGTTTACCCTATGCCGCTTTCGATCGCCTTTACTAACGGCATCTCAATTGATTTCTTTTCCTGCGGGTACTAGGATGTTTCGATCCCCCGCGTTCCCGATCCTTCCGGATCAATCCGAAGATTAGGAAGTCCCATTAGGCGGTCACCGGATCATAGGCTTCTTGCACCTACCCGGCGCTTATCGCAGCTTGACACGACCTTCCTCGGCGCTCGAGCCGAGCGATTCCCCAGACAGCTTAGCAAATTTGCCGTCGACTGTCGGCTTAACATACGTCCAGATTGCGTGTGATTGGATCATGGGGCCCACCACGAAGCCTTCCGTCATCGTGACCGCCCTTTCCTCTTCCCCGGAAATTTCCGTTCCCGGGTGCACCTCTCTCCTCAACAAACGCCACAGGCCAACATGGGCCATTTGGCGCGGTGAAGCCCTCGATATTCGAGGTTATATTTATAGGTTGTTCCCAGCCATAGATTCACATGGCCGCGAGCGCAACCCATACCTCTTCAATCAGGGGAATAACCCCTAGCATAGATGTTCTATTTAAGGGTTATGAGTCAGAATTTTTATTACAGCTGGCTAACGAACAAAATAGAGCATCGTTTGGCAGCGATTTTCTTGGTTCTCGAGGACGCGCCGGTGGATTGGCCCCGAACACATGCCTCACTGTCTTGCGTTAAGGGCCGTTGCTCTCGACGTGTGCGACTCTACAAGAAATGCGCTATCTTGCTATCATATAGATCGCGATGGTCGTCACTTCCTCATCGCTGCCCTTAGTAGGATAGGGACCTCATCAGGGATCTTGGCCACATCCACACCCGCGTCCAATAAAGCGCTGACCTTGCTTCCCGCTGTCCCTTTGCCCTTAGATATGATCGCACCAGCATGACCCATCTTCTTGCCCGGGGGCGCTGTTCTCCCCGTGATGTAGGCCACCACCGGCTTCCTAACCTTCCTGGAGATGAACTCGGCCGCCTCCTCCTCGGCCGTGCCCCCAATCTCCCCGACCAGGACAATGCTCTCGGTCTCAGGATCCTCCTCGAACATTGCCAGCACTTCCGCGAAATCCGTACCGATTATCGGATCTCCTCCAATGCCAACGCAAGTGGACTGACCTATCCCCGATTCGCTCAGCTCGTTGACGATCTCATAGGTCAAGGTCCCCGAGCGCGAGACCACGGCGGTACTGCCCTTCTTGAAGATCATATTGGGCATGATGCCGAGCTTGCCCCTTCCCGGCGAGGCCAGACCCGGGCAATTCGGCCCGAGTATCCTGGAAACCTTGAATTTGGCGTATTGGACCAAGAGCACCGAGTCGTGCAGGGGGACGTGCTCGGTGATCATCACTACCGTGCGTATGCCGGCGTCCAAAGCCTCGATGACCGCATTCTTGGCGTTCATGGCCGGTACGAAGACCACTGACGCGTTGGCTCCGGTATGTCGCACCGCCTGGGACACGGTGTCAAAGACCGGAATGCCGTTTACCTTGATCCCGCCTCGTCCTGGCACTGCACCGGCCACCACCTTGGTCCCAAATTCGAGCATGGCTCCGGAATGGAAGGCGCCCTGATGCCCAGTTATGCCCTGGACCACGACCTTGGTGGAATCATCGATGATCACAGGCATCCTATCTCCTCCTCGACCTTGCCGCTTGGGCACATGCCTCGTCCAGTTCATGCATGGCCAGGATCCCTTTTTCCCGGAGCATTTCCCGAGCCTTTGCCTCGTTGACCCCTCTGACCCTGACTACCAGGTCGATGTCCAGGTCCTCCTTTGCCTTGATAATGCCCTCGGCAACTGTGTCGCACTTGGTGATGCCGCCAAAGATGTTGACTAGGATAACCCGTGGCTTTGCCTTGGACACTAGTGCCAAAGCTTCCTGGACCACATCCTTGTCGTCCGTCCCACCTAGGTCCAGGAAGACCCCTCCCTTGGCACCATGGAGCGCTAACACATCCAACGTGGCCATGGTGAGGCCAGCACCGTTAGCGATGACGCCAACATCCCCGTCGAGTTGCACCAAACTCAGTCCCTTCGACCTGGCCTCAGCCTCCAGCTGGGTGCGCCCTTCTTCCACCACCGCTATCTCCGGATGCCTGAATGCCGCATCCTCGTCCAGGATTACCTTAGCATCCAATGCCAGCATCCTTCCATCGGGAGTCCTGACCAGGGGATTGATCTCCAAGAGCTCACAATCCATTTGCCAGAATAGATGCCAGGCCTTCTCTAATACTTCGGCTAGCTGGGCGGCAGGTCCGGCATCGAGTATGATCTCCAACGCAGCCTCCCTCCCAACATAGTCGGGCATGCCGATGAACGGGCTCAGCGACCAGCTCATTATCATGGACGGGTCGGAGCTCTCCACCTCCATACCCCCCTCCTTGATGATCATCAGCATTGGAAGCCTGGTCCCCCGGTCCAGGAAAATAGATAAGTATAGCTCTCCGTCGACGTTGACCCTTTCCTCGATCAGCACTTCGGCAACTTTCTGCCCTCCAATATCCATTCCAATGATCTCTGAGACGGCTTTGCGAACCTGTTCAAGGTTGGAGGCAAAGCGGATTCCACCAGCCTTCCCCCGGCCTCCGACCTGAACCTGGGCTTTCACCACCAATGGTGTGGTGACTTCCCTAACGTCCTCAGGTCCCTTGGCAAGATAGCCTTCAGTGGTCGGGATCCCGAAACGCCTAAACAACTGCTTTCCCTCGTACTCCTTGAGTTTCAAAGCCTCTCCCAATCACTATCCATTAGTCTCGTATTATTTCGTTTCTGGTTGCGGCCCAAAATGTGCCGAATAAAGACAATTAGCCTAATTGTTTGTATAATTAGGATAATGTTATCCCATTTAGGAAATAGTATTAAATACCGAAAAATCCTAGAATATCTTGCAGCGGCGAGCTGCAAGGTAGATGGTGGGGATCGAGGTGGGTCAGAGGGTCCCGGGGGTAGACCTTGCTCCTTCCAGGAGTCTCCGGTCCACCTCTAAACCTTTTTTTATGAATGATTTGGAATGAAGCCCCCATCGAAGCTCGCCTTCGACCTTTGGGCGCAAATATAAAGGCATACGATATATTAGAATAATAGGACAATATTTACCTTTAAAGGTGAATGATTTTAATAGCGTTAACCACCTCTATTTCTAGGAATAGGGTAAATGGCGAACCCGGGGAATGAGAAATTAGAGTCTTCGCATGAAGATGGCCTTAGAGGGGTCATGCAATATCTAACGGTTTTCAGGAGGCACGGGGGGCATCAGGGCTTCTCAACCGAGCAAGAAGACATGCTCCAATCACGCTCAATGCGACTCTTTTTCATCTGGTTGTAACGGGATACGCCCCTAACTAGAGGGGAAAGGGTCATATACGCCCTCTAACTTCACAATTTTTGAAATGACCATTCGGTTCCTGCCTGGCAAAGGATATGATTGCAATCTCTACCTCATCGAGGGCAGGGACCCGATTCTGGTGGACACTGGCACTGGACAATATACTGACAGCATTATCAAATCCATCGCAAGCTTGGTCGACAGCGAGCGACTGCGGACCATAGTCCTGACCCATCGCCATTACGACCACGTTGGAGGGGCCAGCTCCCTAATGAAGAGCCTAGGAGCGAGGGTCTTCATCCACGAGCTGGACGCCGAGGTGGTGGGGAATGGGGACAGCTGGGGAACCATGTCAGCGATGTTCAGCAAGAGCATCGACGCCATCGAGGTCGTGTCTATCAAGGCAGGGCATATGTTCTCCACTGGCGACCACAAACTGAAAGTCATGCACACGCCCGGCCATTCGATTGGCAGCATTTGCCTTTACGATGAGTCGACCAAAGACCTGATATCCGGTGACACGGTGTTCATCGGTGGGGTCGGACGTTGGGACCTTCCCAGCGGCGACTTCGATGCATTGGTGAGATCGGTGCATAGATTGCGAGAACTGGATATAAGGAACATCTATCCAGGCCATGGGCCCTGTGGAATAGGGAACGGGAACGAGCAGATCGCGGAAGCGCTGAGCTACCTAGGAGAGACCTAAATGGAGATAATCAAGTGCAAGGGGAAAAGCTGCAAGGAATGCGACCTCTCGGAGCAGGACGTGGAGACGGTTGTCGGTGCCTTGAGGAAAGGCAACCTGGTAGTATACCCCACCGAGACATTGTATGGCCTGGGGGCCAACGCATTGGATGAGAGTGCGGTGAAGCGCGTGTTCATCGCCAAGAATCGACCGTTCGACATGCCCATATCCATAGCGGTGAGCGACCTTCAGATGATGGAGAACGTGGCCGTCCTAGATCCCGTGTCCCGCAGGCTGGCGCAGAAGTTCATGCCAGGCCCTATCACATTGGTGCTGAAGAAGAAGCCCAAAGTGCCCGACCTGGTCACTGCAGCAACGGACGAGGTCGGGATCCGCATGCCCGACCATCCTCTGGCCCTCAAGATCATCCATAAGTTCGGACCGATCACCTCCACGAGCGCCAACCTGCACTCCCATCCGGACCCCGTGAACTTGAAGAACACGGTGAAGGAGATGGGGGGTTCCGTATCGGTATACCTAGATTGTGGATCGACAAAGCTGGGCAAGCATTCCACCATCATCGCCGTCCACGAGAAGGAGATGGAGGTTATCCGTCAGGGCGTAATCCCGATCAAGGAGATCGAGGCTGCCCTGCATGGATGAGCATGAGCTGAACTGCTTGCGCAAGGCAGGGGCGACGTCCAAGGAAGCGAGGGAGCTTGGCGCATCGATGGTGAGAGAAGGCGGAAGGCTGGTCGATGTGGCCGAAGAGGTCGAGGCCCTGATCATCAAGAGGGGAGCACGACCAGCATTTCCGGTGAACATTGGAATCAACGACGTGGCAGCGCATTACACGCCATCGACAAACGACAAGGCAGTCTTCTCCGCAGGGGACGTGGTCAAGGTGGACGTGGGTGCGCATGTAGATGGCTACGTGGGCGACACCGCCATCACCGTAGAGGTCAGCACCAAGAACTGGAGGCCTTTGCTGGAAGCCTCCGAGAAGGCCTTGAGGATGGCCTTGGACATGGTGGGGGACGGCGTACCGGTGAGTTCGCTGGGAGCGGCCATAGAGCGAGGTATCAAAGATGCTGGTTTCAAGCCGGTGACCAACCTGACTGGGCATGGGATGAGGAGGTACAGCTTGCATGCCGGGCTGACCATTCCTAACATCAACGATGGGAGCACGGCCCGGGTCAAGAACGACATGGTCGTGGCTATCGAGCCATTCGCCACCAATGGGGCCGGGCAGGTGTACAACGAGCGACCTGGCAATATTTTTCGAATGGTCAAGGAGCGTCCGCTGAGGGACAAGAAAGCCGAGGAGCTCTTCAAGCTGATAGCTGCCAACTTCGGACCCCTGCCGTTCTGCGAGAGATGGTGCACCGCGTTGATGCCTGAGGCACCAGGGCTGTTGCGCACATTGGTCCGCCATGGCTTGATCTCGAGCTATGCCGTGCTCAAGGAGGTCAAGGGCGGGATGGTCAGCCAGGCGGAGCACACCGTCGTGATCGATGGCGACAAGCGTGAGATCACCACTCTTTGAGCGCCAGGTTGGATATCCATCTGTTCAAAACAAGCTTTAATAAGGCCACGACGTTACGAGTCCCCAGGTTTGCGAGGGTTGCCAAGCCAGGTCAAAGGCGACAGACTCAAGATCTGTTCCTGCAGAGGTCCGCCGGTTCAAATCCGGCCCCTCGCACTATTTTAAGGGGGATATAGATAACTTCGTCAAATGTCCTCTATTTATACTTAACGGTCATGGCCAGCTAGAGTATATATTATAATAGATTTCATCTTATTTTATTAGCCCGTTTT
>CAYHAO010000061.1:0-7408 GCA_964354665.1 uncultured Methanomassiliicoccaceae archaeon
CGCCACCGCGAAACCTTTATCAAGGAAAAGCTAGTTCGAGGGGCAGACGCCACTGTGGCTTAGAGGTAACGCGTGGATAGCGCGTCTCTAAATAGCGACGCCTTGGTAAGGCGTAGGTCGAGGGTTCGATTCCCTCCAGTGGCTCCATCCTCATCCTCTTACCCTATTTTGCTGGTAAATGTTGAAATAATTCAGAAGGCCGTATCACCTCTCATATAGGCAGCGGGGACCTTAGACGATGAAGTTGAAGCGGAAGCAGAGGTGGTTCCTTTTCTCAATCGTCCTTCTCGTGACGGTCCCAATAGTGGGGACCATAGCTTTCCTGCTAACCGAGCCAACCGTTGATACTATCTGGGAGGCTTTCTACTTCACCATCGTCACCATGTTCACCGTAGGCTATGGTGACGTATATCCGACCACAACGACCAGCCAGGTCGTGGCCGTTTTCATAATCGTCGGTGGAGTCACGGCAGCGATCTCCACTCTTCAGACATTTTTCAACATTTTAGTGTCCCGGGACATAAGGCAGGAACTTGGCTTGCCAGCGAGGAGGATAAAGATGAAGAATCACATCATCTTGTGCGGATATGGTAACGTCGGGCAGCAGATCTTACAGAAATTGGTTGAAAGAAAGGAGAACTTCGCCATAATAGAGAACGATCCTTCTCGGGTTGCGCATCTCGTGGAAAACAATGTCCCAGTGATTTCTGGGGACGCGGCGGCGAATGACACTTTGCTACGTGCGAACATAATGGAGGCAAGGGCCATGATTCTGACCATGCACGATCCCACGAACATCATGGTGGTTATTGCGGCCAAGAGGGCCAATCCAGAAATTTTCATCGTATCCGAGGTTGAGGACAATCGCAACCAAGAGGTCTTGAAAAAGCTCGGCGCGGACGTGATTGTGCATTGCTTCGAGATGGGAGCCAGGGTCATGGTTTCGAAGGCACGGCGCACCATCATGGACCCAGTGTGCGGAGCAGAGGTCACCACCGCTATCGCCAAGTACACGTGGGAGTACGAGGGGCAGAAGTACTACTTCGACTCCAAGGAATGCATGCAAGCTTTCGAGAAGAATCCCTCCCGGTTCGTGGAGTTGGTCGGACTTACAGAGGCATGCAATATACCCTGAAAAGGTCACTTCATCAGATAGGCGACGAAACCAGACCAGACCTTTGGATAGAAGTAGGTCGATTTTCGAGGCATCTTCTCCCCCTCGCTCGCGACCTTCCAGATTGAATCGAGCTTGGGGGGGGACAGGACGACTGCCAGGCTGCCGCCTCCAGCTTTGAGCTTCTGTTCGACCGATAGGGCATCGTGGTCATAGTCCACTGCCACCTCGCCCTTCTTCTGCAGGATCTTCTTCAGCACCAGCTCCTCGCAGACATAGGCATCCACCGACCACAGGGGGTCCTGAGTTGGACTCCAAGCCAGCTCGAACACGAACCTCCTACCGTCCGCCATGAGGACGCCAAGGGAGACTCGGCTGTTGATTGATATAAGCCTCATCATCTCCTCCATCGTTTGGACCTCCCAGATGGCGAAGAACTTGGCAGCGTGGAATAGCAACTCCTCGGTGTTGATTTGGATTCCTTTGAAGATGCGATGGGTGGGGAGCACGACCAAACCTGGGTCGTTGCCGGCTACCAAGGTGGCTAGGACGAATCCTTTCCTCACGTCATCCGGATGTTCCGAAGAATAGCGCAGAGCCGTCTCGTAGCGATGATGTCCGTCCGCGATGAGCAACCTCTTCTTGCCCAGCTCCGATCTCAGCCTGCCGATCAGCTCTGGATCCGAGATTCTTCCGAACGAGTGCTTCGTCCCCGTCTCGTCCACCACATCGAAGAGCATGGTCGCCTTGGAGGTAATGGCATCCATAGTCTTAGGGTCCAAATGATCGTAGAGGCAGAATATGGACTCAAGGTGCGCTTCGGTTGCCCTTAGAAGGTTTAGCCTATCCTCCTTGATCTTGGGAAATGTCTCTTCGTGTGGGGAGATATTCCCTGTCTCATAAGCCTGGAGGCCAAGGGCACCCATTATGCCAATCCTGATGTAGCGCCGATCGGAATGAGTGAACTCCTGTCTCATGATGTAATAAGCCTCGAGGTCGTCCATCCTTAGCTTTTCCGACCGCATCCACGTTTCAAGCAGCTTGGCCACCTTGGAATAGCCATTATCGTCCCCACCCAGGGTGACCTTCGCTATGTTGAACTGCTTTGATTTGAGAGCAGAGAGCTGCTTCTCATCTATCACGTCATAAGGGGGAGATACCCGGTCTTCGATGCGATCTGAATCCTTGACTGCAGGAAGGACGCCAGGGAAAGGACGAAAATCGATCATTTGCTACGTACCTTTCCCGACAGTAAGGCAACGGCATTGAAGAAGTTTTTCCTAGTTGAAATCCGCAGATTGATATGATGGTGGGCTCAGCCGGATTCGAACCGGCGATCTACGCCGTGTAAGGGCGTTGTTTGCCAAGCCGCCTGGGAATTCCAGGCGACCTCATGACCGCTAGACCATGAGCCCGCATCCCTGAGAAGCAAGACGGTATAAAAAGATAGCATGAAAAAAGGAAAGAAGGAAAAGAATAAAAGTAAAAGGGTTTAGGACCCGCCTAGGTGGGTAGGCCCCAGAAGTTGCTCATGCCGATGGAATAGTCCGCATTACCAACGGTCGGGCTCACCAGTATGTACATTTCGGGGTACTCGACAAAGCTGGTCATATGCCTAAGCACGATCTGTGTCGCCTGATCAAGGGTCAGGGTTGTCATTATGGGCAGCATGTACACGTTGCTCTCCAAGCCCACAGCTCCTGGGAAGTAGAGAGTAACCATCCATTGGTTCAACTGCCCTGGTGTGTCGGAGACCCAAGCGTCCATTGCGATGGCCTCTCCATTGAGCTCAGCGCCCTTGATGTACCATCCGCCCAGGCTCGAGCCCCAGTCAGTCATATACCTTAGCCTTACCTTGACCATCTGTCCTGCCCATTCACTTAGGTCGTAGTTAGCTGTCACGTATCCGCCAGAGTTACCCGTTATGCCTGGCAGGTTCTCGACTATCGTACCCATGGCAGCACCGTCATGGTCACTGGTGGTGAACTCGGAGGCTACAGAGGTCCAGTTCTCGCCATCGGTAGATACCTGGACGAAGCCGAAGTCCCAGTTGGGTTCGATGTCCCAAGAGCTGTCCAGAGTCAAAACAGCTGTTTCCATCCCAGTGAGGTCCAGGTCGGTCATCAGGCTGTAATCGACTTGGTCGCCCTTGTCAGACCACCATCCAACCGTCGAGGAGACCTCGTTGAAGGCCAAGTTATCGACGGTCATGAAGGAGTCCCCACCATAGGTGAGGAAGTCGAACCTTAGCTGTATGACCCATCCGGTCAGGTCGGAGACGTCCAGGACCACGCGGCCATCGAAGTCAGAGGACCACAGGTAGTAGGTCTGCCAGCTCGCGTCCATCGAGGATACCGCTGAGACCCTGATCCTGCAGTAGTCGTTTCCGGTGCCCATCTGGAAGCCTAGATCAAAGGATAGCTGGGCCTTTTCGACGTCCGTCAGGTCGAAGTAGCTGCTGTACAGTCTCTCATACTGAATCTGGGTTAGGGGATCCAATAAGACTCCGGGGCCATTAGCAGCGGCCTGGTAATTGCCACTACCGAGGCTCTCCATGTGCCATGGTCCACCACCAACGACATTGGTAATTCCGCCTGAGCTAAGGTCGGGGTGCTGTTGAGACCATCCCGACGGGAACGCTCCGGCATGGTTGAAGTTCTCGCTGTACATCACGTCGCCGACATCCAAGGGCACTGTCGTCATCTGCCAACCCTTGGCGCTCTCCGCATCACCCATGAACACGAACTTCAGCTCATCTGGGCTGAAGTCGTCGGACCAAGCTGGCCCGTCGTCGGCCAAGACGTAGATGTAGTCGGTACCATACGCTCCCAAGGTACGCAGTCCGGTGTAGTATCCTCCGTAGGAGCCGGTCGGACCGAATAGCGTGCCCGCAGATAGGAAGCTGTCATAATACGGGTACCACGCATAGATTCTAGGTCCGCCATAGGTGCTCATTGTAGGGTCGACGGAGACGTAATTAAACCAACCGTTGCCCGGCGTGTCGCTCAGGATAAGGTTCGCCAGCCGCCAATAATTGAAGGCCTTGTTAAAGTCCCAGCCGGTCGCTCCAATCTCTCCGAAGGCGAAGTTAACGCTGTCTATGCCGCTAGTCCCTTCGCTATGGACCATCGCTTGAATCATCTCTGGTCCAAAGTGATCCGCTAGCCATGTTGTGAACAGAGCCGCCGCGCCATAGTCGGCGAGGATGTTGATTCCACCTTGGTCACCCCAGTCCACCAACGAGTTGTCAGGGGTGTAGAAGAAGTAGTCCACATATCCCATGTCGATTCCATATCCGCAGACGACCTCCGCGTACATGGAGCAGCCCTCGTTCACGAAGGAGATCTGCTCTGGGTTGAAGAAGTTGTTAAGCAAGTGCTGGTACTCGTGAGCTATGGTCGACTCGTATACCCAAGGCCTTGCAGATGACGCGGTCGTCCGGTTCTGCCAGTCCCAGATGTCCATATGGATGATGTTCCTGTCGTACAGGACACCCATGTCAGGCGAGAAGTAACCGACGATGTAGCTCGGATAGTTAGAGTCCCAGAACGATTCATCGACGATGTTGAAGGCCATAATCATGACCCTGCCGGTGACGTTAGTACCGAAATAGGGCCTGCCCTGTGCCTTGAACCATGAGTTCTCACCGTCAATCTGCGGTGCCGCTCCAAAGAAGTCGGTCATGTTCGGATAAATCACCTTCTCGAAGTGCGTGGCCATGTATTTAGCTTGCGAGCTGTTGACTGTTATCCTACTGGTGTAAGCGTTACGAGAATCACCCGCAGGGAACGTCAAATCGGTCCCGACCCAAAGCTCGCAATGCGTGGTCTCCGCCATCTTCTGGAAATGCATGTAACCAGTGGCACCAGTCGCATTAAACGCCCATTTTCCATAGCTGCCCACATAGTACCTGGCAATCGAACCATTTTGGTAGATATTGCCAGGAGCTGCCAGGGCATCGCCGTTGACCGCATCTAGGTCCTGGGCCATGGCCTCGTAGTCCAAGTTCTGGTTCCTATATTCATCTCCTGCATACATCGGCTCAGGATCGACGAATTTCGCCTCATCCGACGCCGCCGGTGCTACTGGCGCGCTCAATGCCGGCGCTACGACGGCGAACGCACCCAGCACCATTGCTAGCACAATCACTATGCTGAGAATTTTAGCTGTACTTCTAAGCATCTTGCCCCTCCTTTCGATTCCGCCACCTGGGCTAACAAGATATTAACCTCTAGTGACGTCCACACTCGTAAGGGCAATTATTCAGTCGCTGACTATTTATAAATTGTGCAATTTTCTGGCTTTACTGGATTGAAGAAAAATTAGGCTATTTTGCATGCGGCAAAGGGGCGAGCTTTGATGGCCTGTCGTCCCAGCCGTTGACAGCCATTCGCGAGTATGTTCGCGACCGAAACGATAGAATACCTGCATCGCGTGTGTGCTAACCCGCAGGAAACGATGGTTCGCAATCGGATCTCCGATGGCATCAAGGCGGCCATGAGCCTACCTGGCACTTGGCCGACCATCCGAAGATATCTAGTGAATACTATTTTCGACTCGACCTTCGTCATGCTTGGCATCATAATAGGGTCTGCCTTCTCAAGCGACCCCAACATCAGGTTGACCGTCGTTACTATACTGACGAGCTCGGTCGCTCTAGGTATATCGACGGGCGTAAGTACCTATGAGGCTGAGAATCTGGAGCAGAACAAACGCATTGATGAGATCGAGAGAGCGATGCTTCGTCCCCTCGACGATACGCACATCGGTAGGTCCGCAAGGTCCAGCATGCTCCTCATATCCTTCGTCATATTCCTCGCCCCTCTTTTGGTGGGGTTGGTCATACTGAGTCCATTCTTATTGCTCAACGAGGAGATCGTGACTGCTGCTTGGATTGCGATCGCATTGGCCATCGGAGTCCTTTTCACAACCGGGGTCCTCATGGGCCGGTCCGGCGGTCGCAACCCCTGGGTGCAGGGAGCAAGGATGGCGTTCATTGGGGCGATCGCCTTCGTCATTTGCTTCTACATCGAGAAGCTGGTTTGATCAGCAAATGCGAGGAACAGGGTCCCCTACCGGAGGCTCAAGTATTCTCCTGCCGCCGACCTCAGTGCGAAGGATAACGCCCTTCACGCTTCCCGTTGCCTTCCCTATGATGGCCGCTTCCTTGCCATATCGATCGCGCCGAATGGCTTTGAGGACTTCCTCGGCCATGTCCGGGACGACGCCGACGATCATCTTGCCCTCGTTGCCAATGGTCAAAGGGTCAAGACCAAGCAGCTCGCAGGCGCTTTGAACCGGGTCAGAGATGGGGATGGAGCTCTCCTCGACCTCGATGCCCACCTTGGACTTAGAGGCCCATTCATTGACCGCGTTGGCCAATCCGCCCCTTGTAGGGTCCTTCATGCACACTGCTCCCCCGACTTTTAGGATGCTATCGGCCAAATCGTTCATCGGTGCGATGTCGCTTCGGACCTGGCTCTCAAATCCGTATCCCTCGCGGAAGGAGAGCAGCGCGATCCCGTGGTCGCCCATCGTCCCCGTCACGATGATGACATCCCCCTCCCTCAAATTGTCGTCCGTCATCCATCTCGAGTCAACTTTCCGATAGGAAGAGGCGACCTCCAGGTCATGGTCCAGGAACGGGCTCCTCCTTCCGATGCCCGCAGTAGAGATCACCATCCTCTCAATCTTGCCCGACTCCATGACCTTGGTGTCCCCGGTCACCACTGGGACCCCACATAGCTTCGATGTTTCCCCTATGCTCCTCGCCACATTCTCGAGCACCTCGATCTCCAGACCTTCCTCGAGGATCATCGAGCATGATATGGCTAAGGGCTGACCGCCCATGACGGAGATGTCATTGACCGTGCCGCACACGCTCAGGGATCCAATGTCGCCCCCAGGGAAGAAGAGAGGTTTGACGGTGTGGCCATCGGTGGTGAAAACGATCCCATCCACCACCGCCGAGTCATCGAAGGAGTGCAGCGGCACCTCGCCCATCACATGGGGTAGGAACGGAATGATGTGGGTGTGGATGAGCTCCTGCATCATCTCCCCACCGGCACCGTGGCCCATCGTGACCCGCTTCATGACCCGGCGATTGCGCATCGCGCTCTTTAATCCTTATCTAAGGTCCTTCTAGCGGAATTGCCGCAAGGTCATTTCTTCGTTGGGACAAAGGCTTATCTGGAAAAGGCGCATAACCAGGATTATTCGGGCCCGTAGGGTAGTCTGGATTATCCTTTTGGCCTTCGAAGCCAAAGACTGGGGTTCAAATCCCCACGGGCCCGC
>CAYHAO010000062.1:0-7405 GCA_964354665.1 uncultured Methanomassiliicoccaceae archaeon
TGGAGGAATCGCGCGACGAATGGGAGGACGAGTGATCAGGGGACCAGGTACATCTCGTCCTCGAAGAGGACGACGCGCACCGTATCGCCCTCGACCTTGAACCCCTGCGGCTTGCGCAGCTCCACCGTGGCGTAGCTACGAGGATGCATGACCTGGACCTCCTTGGCGCTCTGGCTCAGCACCACGGCCTCCAGGATGTCCTCTCTCTTGCCTATCAACCGCGCCTCGCGCAGGTCCATGTTGCTCTCGTTGATGGGCTCGTGGGTCTTTAGGTTGACCAGCTTGGTCTTGTTCGAGGTGATCGCCGTCACCAGGTGCGGCCGTCCCTTGTGCAGGATGACCTCGCCCCTTAGGTACGAGGGCAGCCGGACCAGGAATGTCACCCGGTATACGTCCCTTCCCTCCTTCTGGGTCACGAGGGTGGAGGACTCCTTCACCTCGGCGCCGTACTTGTCGGCCATGTCGTGGGATATGGCCTTGGCCAAGGAGATGGAGGAGAGATAGGCGTCGACGCCGCCGGGGACCTCCTCCAGCTTGGATATGAACATCTCCCGGTTCTCATCCTGGGCCTCCTGCACCTTGTCCTGAACGGAGGAGACCAGGTGTTCCTTCTGCGCCTCGGTGAGCTTCCTCTCCCTTCCTCGGATCTGGATGATGCTCTCGTAGTACGAGCCCATGATCTTGGAGCAGCGGGTGCAGACCCCGTTCTTCAGCCGGACGATGGTCTTGTTCTCCTCCTCGATCTTAATGTCCGAGTGCTCCAGGGAGACGCGCATGGTGATATGGAAGTTGTAGTCGTCCGCGGGGAGCACCTCCTGGCGCACGCGGGTGACGTCGGTCCCTCGGCGCACTTCCAGCGAGCCACGGGCCGCCTCCCTAATCGCCTCGTCCAAGGTGACCTTCTGCCATTTGCCCCGCAGCAGAAATTCCCTGCAGTGATAGCATTGGACCAGGTCTGCGTGGTCCGGCGCCTTGGTGAACCGGTTATTGGCCAGGAAGCACTCCATGCACAACGATTCATAGGTGCTTCCCTCCTTGCCACACCTTACGCAGAACATGTCACATCTTCACCAGCTGCACATGCGGCACGCCCTCGATGCGCAGCACGCAGCCCTCGTCCACCAGCCCGTGCTTGGTGGCTACGCCTACGGTCCTCTCCCCCACCAGGTTGGCGATGGTGGCGTTCGTCAACCGGTTGAGCAGCAGCTCCTCGCTCGCGTCCTCTCCCTCGTAGAAGGAGGAGCACACCTCGAGCTTCAGCTTGCCCTCCCTGAAGGTCCTGCCCATGAGCTCCTTGTCGCAGGCCGCGAGCACCACCTCGCCCCGGTGCCGGTAAACCCTCAGCGTGATCATTCCATCCTCTCCGACGCCAGCTTATAATAGCCCACGGTGGGCGAGAATATCTCCCCGCTCTCGTACAGGCGCTTGATCAGGGTGCGCACCCTTTCCTCGGGGATGCTCTCCTGCTCGGCCAGGGAGATGAGCTGGTCGATGCTTATCCCCTTGTCCCGGTCCGCGTTCTCCTGGATGATGGCGCGGATGGCGACTATCTGCTCGCGTTGGGAGCGGGACGTACCGGTGGCGATGATGTCGATGTCCAGCTTGCCCGCCTCTCCCGCGATCTTGCGCAGGTAGTATTCCACGATGGCCACGGACCTGCGGGCGTCGTCCAAAGTGACGATTCGGCTGAGGCGCGCCCGGGCGCTGGCCTCTGCCAGGCGCACATAGGCCTCCAGCTGCCTGGCGGTGATGGGCACGGACTTGCTCTCGCCCTCCCCCATCTTCCTGATGTTGAGGTAGTTGTCGGAGATGAGCTTCACCGCCTCGTCGGTCAGGATGGGCGTGATCCTCTTCGAATAGGCCACGTACTTCCTCAGGAATTCCTTATCATAGACTGGCTCCAGCATGCTGCTCTCCTGCATCATGGCCTCGATGTCCATGCCTGGAAGGTCAGAGAGGTCCTGATTGCCTAGGATCTCTCCCCTGCGATGCACCTTGAGGATGTGGCTCGTGATCCTTGCGTCCTTCTCCGAGTCGGGCTTGTCCGTCATCGCGAATATGAGGTCGAAGCGGGACATGAGAGCAGGCGGTAGGTCGATCTGGTCCGAGATGAACTGCGACTCCTCGAACCTGCCGTACTTCGGGTTCGCCGCGCCCAGGATAGAGCAGCGACATTGGAGACGAGCTGTGATGCCGGCTTTGGCCACGGAAACGCTCTGGCTTTCCATAGCCTCGTGCATGGAGCTCCTGTCTTTGTCATCCATCTTGTCCAATTCGTCGATGCTAGCGAGCCCAAGGTCCGCAAGCACGAGCGCTCCCGCCTCCAGCGTCCACCTGCCCTCGCCGAACTCGTCCTTGACCGCCGCTGCTGTGAGCCCGGCCGCGGACGAGGACTTGCCCGAGGCATAGATCCCCCTGGGGGCGAGGTCCGCCATATAGCGCAGGATCTGGCTGTTATGTGAGATTATCCCATTGGTGATGAAGTTGTGCGTGCCCTCGACCTCGAGGTCGTAGACCCATTCCTCCTGTGCGGGCACCTCCTCCTTGGAGACTATCGGGTCCCAGTCCAGCCCCCTCTGGTAGCCAAGGGTCTCGTCGTATCCCGTGAGCCCGGCCTGGGTGGCCACCGCCACGTTCTGCCCGACGAACAGGAAGTTCGCCGCGCGGAACTGGATCCATGGGCCGTTCTGCACGAAGAGGGGGTGGGTCGGGGTCACCGTCAGCTTCCTGCCGGACTTGGTGGTGATGCGCAGCATCTTGGGAGGCGATGTCCTCCTCCACGCCCTCACCGCCTTCCCATAGTCTATGGCCCCACGGTTCGAGAAAGTGAATATCCTTAGGTCCAAGGGGGCCCACACGCCATCATCTACCTTCTCCACCGGCCCCTTGGCGATGGCCTCCTCCACGACCTCCTTTATCTTGACCGTGCTCTGGTCGGACAGGAGCACGTCGGTGTCGCCGGTGACGCATTTGGCGACGCCCGGGTCCCCCACGAGCAGGATGTGGATGTCGCCTCGTATCTTGGTGCCGTCGTCCAAGGACTTGTGCACCCCGCCGAACAGCTGCAAGGCGATGGCCTCCTTCTCGCGGTCGTACCCGTAGATGGTCGGGGAGATGGAGGCCACGATCTTCTTGAAGAGGGTGGGGTCCCTCGCCTGGCGGAGGATCTCCATCTCGTCATCCTCGGTGATGGAGACCTCCTCGTACTCCTGGGTCTTCAGCTCGACGCTGAGCACGTCCAGGTTGATGTCGAACAAGGTGGACTTCTGCACCGCGCCCTTCTGCACCGAACGTATTATCCCGTTCATGATCAGGCGATCGCCAGGCGAGACGAAGCCGGCGAGGTCGTCCTCGATGTAGCCGGTGAGCCTCTCGGGCTGCGCCCCTCCCCTCAAGCCCTCAGGGTTCTCCTGGATCTCGACCTTCTGCGTGTCGACGTACCTGGAGTCCTCGCTGAGCAGCTTGAACTTGGTGCTGGAGGCGGTCCGGCCACAGCCATTCTGCTCCTTGTAGCACTCCATCGGCTCCTTGAAGTACATGCCCTCTTGCGGCTCCTTGATGATCATGCCGCATCTGGCGCATTGGAATAGCGCGTCCACGATCTTCGGCCTGACCTCGGTGGCCTTACGCACCAGACCCTCCACAGCGATGAGCCGGCCAAGGTGCTCGCTTCGTATCTTACGGACCTCCACCTTACTGTCCTTGGGAAGGCTCTTCATCCTGAGCTGGATGGTGACCTTCTCCCTCCCATGGGGCAGGAGCTTCCTCATGGCCTGTCGGCCGAAATGCAAGGACCGCACCGGGTGCTGCAGCACGTAATCGGCCCAGTCCGGGTCGAAGAGGTCCAGCTGGTCATATACCACGTATACGCTGCGCTGCTCCGGGTATTGGTCCGCGACCTCGATCACCTTGACGCGGTAGTCGGTAGCCTCGAAGAACTCCTCCCACCGGGCGAGGAGGTCCTCATCAGTGTAATCGTTGGCCAGAAGCCTCACCTCTCCCCTTAACGGAACTGGCGAATTGACCACTATGCGCTTCTAGCATAAAAGGTAATGCCGGTGTCCCCCTGGCATCGTTACGCTTCATGTACTGCCTCCTACCATTCGTGATTCTATGGTATTTAGCTGCATCGAGAGGGCGCTTGAAACTTCCTTCCGTTAGATGTAGTCTGACTGGATGGCGACGACCTCGGCGCTCGTCGCCGCCTGGGAATACCTCTCGAGCGGTTCCTGGTTCAATAGCAGGAACTGCTCCCCGAAGGAGAACCTCGATAAGAGCGATTTGGCCTGGTCCTTGAAACCTACGATGTAGAGGGTGGCGGCCACCGCCTCTGCGCTAGAGAGCTTCATGGGCTTGCCCCAGTTCACGGGATTGGCCGCGAGCAGGTAGGGAAGGGCCCTGGGAAACGACCCTTTGCCGACCTTGGGGAAGGACTCGATGTTCTTCCAGGAGAGGTCCATGACCAGTATGCCATTGGCCTGCACTAGGGCCCGGTCCTCAACCGACACCGCCTTCTCTGCCGCGGGATCCAGCACCAGGCATCCCTTGGGGGAGCGGCGGAGGTCGTGGATTTCCACGGCCAATCCCAAGCGCACCAGCTTCTTGGCCGTGCACCTCTTCGGGTCGCATTGGCCCTCTTCATAGACGTAGATGGGGACCCCTACGGGGTTCTCCGAGACCGAGACTCCCAGACGCATAGGATGACATTTAGGTTCATGGGAGGGCCAGCTCATAGCACTTGTGGCTTTGGACGATTTATTTCGAGTTTAGGATAATGCTTAATTAGTTAGATGTTCAATTAGCATTATCGGTGATGGGATGCATACGGGATTCGATCTGCTTAGCGGAAGCAAGCAACTGCAGATACATTGGATGAAGAGGACTTTAGCAGGTTTCATAGACCTGGCTATAGTCACAGCCCCAATCTCCTTGGCCCTCATGTCCCAGGAGAGCCCGGACATCGTCTTGGCCGGGGTGCTCTCTGGCCTGGGGTTCTTCCTTTACAGCACATTGCTCGAAGGGCTATTCGGTCAGACCTGGGGCAAGCGCCTGCTCGGCCTGAGCGTGGTCACTGAGGGGCATCGCCACAGCCTGGTGCATGCCGCCGCCCGCTCCGTGTCCAAGTTCTTCTGGTACATCTTCCTGCCCTTCGATATCCTTGCTGGCATGGCGATGGAAGGCGACCCAAGGCAAAGATTCACGGACCATATCGCATCTACCAAAGTGATCGCCCTTCCTGCCGAGAAGAGGAACCGGGCCATCAAGGCCTCGGGAGATAAGGCCCAGCCAACGAAGCAATAGGCTCAGGAGAACTCTGAGGGACGGGAGAGGTATCGAGGGCTTGATGGCCCGAACGCCCCCCCGATCCATTCCTTTATGCTGTCCCTTACCTCACGGAATTTGTTGACTTGCTCCTCCGGCGTGCCATCGAAGGAGCTGGGGTCCTTGAAGGGGTGATGGAGGAGCTCGGCGCCTCCAGGGTAGATAGGGCAGCTCTCCCTCGCATCATCGCATATCGTGACCACCGCGTCGTAGAAGTTCTCCATGACCTCCTCGATGCTCTTGGATCGATGATGGGAGATATCGATGCCGATCTCGGCCATGACGTCGATGGCGAGGGGGTGCACGCGACCTGGCCTCACCCCGGCAGAGAAGGCCTGGTAACGGTCGCCATACAAACAGTTCAAAAAGCCCTCGGCCATTTGCGAGCGGGCGGAGTTATGGGTGCAGATGAAGAGGACCTTCTTCGTCCCGCTATGATCACGAGTGCAGGGCCGCGCCCTTCCATCCGCTGAGTTGAATGGCCTGGCCTTGACCATCTCATCTCCTTGCCTTTTCCTTAATGACGGACTTGCTGCCACATTTCGGGCAGCTTGGGCCTTGATTTGCGGCCTCGAGGTCTTTTGCTGTGGGCAAGAGGGTGGCCCTTCGGCCGACCCATTGGAAGACGTTCCCGCACTTCTTGCATTTGTATTGGGTCTTTGGAGCGAGGAGCAAGAGGATCCTGACGATCCCGACCACCAGTATGACCGTCCAGAATACCCAGTTGTCAGGAAGAAGGAGAAGACCGGTTATCGTCACAACTGCGACCCAGAACAAGGCCGCAAGGTTCTTGGCATTCCTCCATGGGGTCTTCTTCTGCGGCTCTTGATCGCTCATCAAGGGATGCATCGCTGCACTGATTTTAAAATCACTCTCTTGGGTTTCGTCAGGTTTATTTCGAGGAAGGCGCTTGGGAGCATTGCCACCGTGATGACAAACCCAGCTCTGATCCAATGATGACAGACGGGCGAGCTGAGTGGTAGGCCTGAATTAATCCAACCAATACACCCAGGCGGACCTTTCTTCGGAGAAATTCCCCTGGATAAGCCCTTTCTTGCGCATTTGACTAAGAACTCGGGCGATGTCGTCAGGGCATTTGAGATTTGGTGAGCTGATCAATCCATTAAGCTCAACAGCGGTACGTGGCCCTTCCTTCAGAATTCCAATTATCGATTCCTCTATCTCTTGTCCACTCAGATTCGCACGTCCTTAGTAATCGCAGGGCATGAGTGGTCCGTCTGGTTTTTAAATAATTCTATCGGTCTTATCAGGTACCTATCAAGAAGCGAAGCTCTAGAATTTTGATGAAAATGATTGAGAGAGGGCGTGAGCCCTCTGGTAAAGGTTTCACTCTGTTTACCAGTTGAAGCTGATGGCCGTTCCGATTATGTTACCAGTCGGTAAATAGACCATCGAGACCTGGTAGGCTCCAGAGCCGCCAATCGCAGCGGGGGTGATAAGGATGTAGTCACCGCTCGCTACCTTGTTGGCAGAACCACCGAGCTGTACAAGGGTCACATTACCCGTTCCCAACGGGTTCATCGTACCCCAAGCTCCACCATTCTTGGTGATGACAAGCTTGACGTCGGCGACCTTTGTGTCAGGGGTGATAACTCCGAACTGGATCTTCTGTTGGGTGGCCGAGAACTTCTCGGTCATCGAGAAGGAGCCCGTCGGAGTCTGCGCAGTTGGGCCACCGAAGCCCATGACCATCACGTATAGAACGGCGGCCAGCACGACGGTAATCGCGACCATTAAGATGGTAGCGATGACCGGCGAGACCGCGTCCTTCTTCATTTTCCAAATCTTCTTCATTGTTTAGTCCTCCTTGGCAGGAAAATTCCTACCAATAAAACATATTCAACATTTATGCATTATAAATATATCTGTTCCGGAATCAAATATGAAACCACGTCTGGATTCGCAGTTTGGATGTGTGCTCGGAGAATCGTGAGATGACCGGCAACATCATAGAGGGATGATGACGTCGCAGACCATGGCCATGGTCTCCTTGACCTCTGGCCTCAGCTGATCAGGGATGGCAAGAAGGACGGGGTATGCCTCCTTGGCCTTCAGGCTGTTG
>CAYHAO010000063.1:0-7190 GCA_964354665.1 uncultured Methanomassiliicoccaceae archaeon
TTCGAACCCACGGCCCATCGGTTAAGAGCCGATTGCTCTACCTAGCTGAGCTACGGGCCCGTCTTTTCGGGCAAATAAGCTGGGCCTTAATAAAGATATCGTAGTGTTGGCATAGCCACTTCACCAGGAGCATTCTCAAAATCTCAACCGTAACTTATCTCGATGGCCTTTCCGCGCTTAACGAGCGCCTTTCCGATGCCCGAAGGCAGCGTCACGACGTCCTCTTTCCCGAGCCGATAGGTCCCCGACGGACCTGCGAAGGGAGGGATGTCCTCCAATATTCGCAGCAAAACCAATTCGGAATTGGGGCGTGCGGACCGTTCGTTAGGCGTTGCCACCTCGACCGGTCCACTCTGCATTCCGACCTCGACAGGTATAGGTGCCTCATGGCTCGCCGACCCTTCCTCGATGATGGTTCGTGGCCCGGCCGCTTTCCCTTCCATGACTGGTGTCAGCTCCTCGACCTTCACCTTCGCTTCCTCGTCCAGGCTTTGGGGCATGGGCATGGTGCTCATGCGCGTGAACTCCAGGTCATTGGGGTGGGGCATATCCAGTAACGAGTTCCGCATCTCCTTGGTCCCTGTCAAAGCACCCTCCAGCAAATGCTTCTCCTCCTCGGTGAGCCGAGAATGGTCCACCTTCCCCCCAGCGGCCAACAAAACTGCCATGTGCATCACCTTCTCCGCCCTCATGTCGAAGATCTGGAGGACCTTCTCCCGCATCTTGGCGATGGACTGGCTCAGCTGCCTGGCCTTGGGGCTGTACGAATCGGTGGCCGCCTCCTTCTCGAAATCGCGCTTCAATTGGTCCATGAGGGCACGGACCGCGCCATAGAAATCGTGCCTGATGGCCGTCAACCCTCCTGACTTCTTCTCCTCGCGATAGACCTTCGTCACATCCTCGAAGGTCAGAAGTTCCAAGGGCGGTGCCATCGTAGACAGATTCGGGTGTTGATATTTGATTCTTCTTGACTGCTTTTACAACCAGACCTACCTCCTGGGAAGGTTTTTTCTAGGCCTGGGCCTCTGCGGGTCCGTGGACCTGTCCTCTTTCCTTAGGGAAACGCCGTTTGGGGTGGAGATCGATTTGATCGTGTCCCCCTCGAGCCCAAAGAGCGAGGTGCAAGGCCTCGACCAATGGAGGAAGAGGCTGGTGGTCAAGGTGCGCGCCCCTCCCGAGAAGGGGGAGGCGAACGAGGAAGTGGAGTCCCTGATAACTGAGGTTTTCCAGGCCAAGGCGGAGGTGGTCCGAGGGCAAACCTCGCGAATGAAGACGGTGCTCGTCCACACCACCGCGAAAAACGCCCTTGTGATTTTGGAGGGACTCGATGCAAGACCCTGAGGAAACCCTCGAGGAGCTTACTTTCATCCTGGACGAGCTCAAGGAGCGCAGCCATGGAGAGGTCGTCCTGGTGGAGGGTCAGAAGGACCGGGCCGCCTTGACCGTGCTCGGCATCGATGGAGAGGTCTGGCAGGTGCAGGGGCCCAATCCCATATTCTCCATTACCGAGAGGCTGGCGACCGAAGGCAGACCCGCTATCATCCTCACCGACTGGGACCGCAAGGGGGGGCAACTCGCCAGGCTGCTCAGGGACGGATTGAAGGCGAATGGGGTAAGATATGACGACGAGCTCAGGCGAAAGCTCGTACGCCTGGTCAAGATGGAGATCAAGGACATAGAGTCCCTTCCAGCTTTCTTCACGCGACTGGTGTCCCTATCCCACAACTCAGATCTTAAGAAGAGGCTAGAGGACGTGCCCAAATACAAGGCGCGAAAATACGACCGCCCCAAACCTTAGGCGACGCCGGGGGGGCGTGATATGCTGAAGCACGCCTGGCAGTAAGCTATTAATCTACATCCGGCAGTAGCGAGGGCGGGACCATGAGGCACGCCTCCGAGATGTTGGCAGAATTGGGCCTTGATGACGTCGACCAGCTCTTCGAGGACATACCCAAAGAGGTGCGCACCAATGGGCTGAAGATGGCCCCGGGCATCTCCGAGGCAGAGGTGCTGCGCGAGGTGCGGGGATTGCTCTCCCGCAACCTCTCCGTGGACGAGCACCCTTGCTTCCTTGGTGCTGGCGTTTACAATCATTTCGTGCCATCGGCGGTAAGGTCCATCATCTCCCGCTCCGAGTTCCTCACTTCCTATACTCCCTATCAGCCCGAGATAAGCCAAGGCATGCTGCAGGCGCTCTTCGAATACCAGAGCTACATCGCATCCCTGACCGGACTGGATGCGGTGAACTCGAGCAATTACGACGCCTCCACGGCCCTGGGGGAGGCGGCCACCATGTGCATGCGCCTCAACGAGCGCAAGCGGTTCCTGGTGCCCGAGACCATGAACTGGGAGAAGAAGAGCGTGCTTCGGAACTACGCCAAAGGCCCGGGCATCGAGGTGGTGGAGTACTCCTACGACCCCTACACCGGCGAGCTGGACCTCGAGGACCTTCGCTCCAAGGTCACGCCCGACACCTCTGGCATTTACGTCGAGGTCCCCAACTTCTTCGGGGTCATCGACGCCCATGCGTCCATGATCAAGAGCGAGTTCCCCGAGGTGGCGCTGGTGGTCGGCGCCAACCCCATCTCCCTTGGCGTGCTCAAGGCCCCCGGGGACTACGGCGCGGACATCTGCATCGGCGAGGGGCAGGTGCTTGGGGTACCCATGAACTTCGGCGGCCCTCTGCTGGGCGTGTTCGCCTGCAGGCAGGAGCATGTGCGCAAGATGCCTGGCAGGGTCATAGGCATGACGCGCGATTTGGACGGGGAGAAGGCCTTCTGCATGACCCTCCAGACCCGCGAGCAGCACATCCGCCGGTCGAAGGCCACCTCCAACATCTGCACCAACGAGGCGCTCATGGCCGTGGCGGCCGCCGCCTACCTCAGCATCCTGGGAAAGGAAGGATTGGAGAACCTGGCCAAGGTCAACATCTCCAGGGCGCGCAAGCTGCAGAAGATGATCGGTCAGCTCGATGACTTCGATTCGCCCTTCTTCGACGCCTACCACTTCAACGAGTTCGTCATCCGCACCCCGGTCCGGCCGGAGAAGCTCAACAAGCTCCTGCTGCGCAACGGCATCATCGGAGGATTGCCGCTCCATGGCCACCTGCGCCAGCTGGAGGATCACATGCTCATCTGCACCACCGAGCTGCACTCCGACCAGGACTACGAGAGGCTCATCTCCGCCCTGCGGGAGGTGCAATGATGTACCAGCAGGCCAAGCACGATCGGCGTCTGATCATGGAGATGGACGGCAGCTCGGACTATGACGTCCCCTTCGCGCATGACGCGGGGGAGCTGGACGATTTCGCGCCCGCCTCGCTGGCCAGGGACACCCTCGACCTGCCCTCGATGCCGGAGAGGGAGGTGGTCAAGCATTACCTGAATCTCAGCCAGATGAACTTCTGCGTTGACAACGGCTTGTATCCCTTAGGATCCTGCACCATGAAGTACAATCCCAAGTACGCGGACGTGCTCTCCGCCATGCCCACTGTAGCCTGCGTCCACCCCTATCAGGACGAGGAGTCCGTCCAAGGCGCGCTGGAGCTGATGTATCGCTTGGAGAGGACGCTGTGCGAGGTGGCGGGCATGGACGCCGTCACCCTACAGCCGGCCGCCGGGGCGCACGGCGAGTTCACCGGCATGCTCCTGGCCAAGGCCTATCACGACAAGAGCGGCGAGCTCAGGGACCAGGTGGTCGTGCCCGACTCGGCGCATGGCACGAACCCATCGAGCGCCGCCATGGCCGGTTTCGAGGTCATTGAGATCCCCTCCGGCAAGGACGGCTGCGTGGACCTGGAGGCGCTCAAGGCCGCCGTTTCCGACCGCACCGCGGCCTTCATGGTCACCAACCCCAACACCCTGGGCATCTTCGAGTCCGAGATAAGGGAGATCGCGCGCATCGTCCATGACGTGGGCGCGCTCCTCTACTACGACGGGGCGAACCTGAACGCGGTGATGGGCAAGACCTCGCCCGGCGCCATGGACTTCGACATCGTGCACTTCAACCTGCACAAGACCTTCGCCACGCCCCATGGGGGAGGGGGGCCGGGCGCGGGACCGGTGGGGGTCAGAGAGCGGCTGGTGCCCTTCCTGCCGGTGCCCAGGGTGGTTCTGCACGAGGGACGCTTCCGCTTGGATTATGATTATCCGGATTCCATCGGAAAGGTGCGCATGTTCTACGGCAACTTCGCCGTGCTGGTGCGCGCCTACTCCTACATCCTGAGGAAGGGCGGGGACGGACTGCAGAAGGCGTCGGAGAGGGCGGTGCTCAACTCCAATTACCTCAAGCATAGGCTGAAGGACGTGTACGAGCTCCCGTACAAGGACCTGAGGAAGCACGAGTTCGTGGTCTCCTGCAAGCGCCTGAAGGAGGAGAGGGGGATCCGAGCCTTGGACGTGGGCAAGCGACTTCTGGACTACGGTTTCCATGCGCCGACCATCTACTTCCCCAGCCTGGTGGAGGAGGCGCTGATGATCGAGCCGACCGAGTCTGAAACGAAGCAGACCTTGGACCAGTTCGCCGACGTGATGCGCAAGATCGCCTTGGAGGACGACCCCGAGGTGGTGAGGTCCGCGCCGCACAACACCTCCGTGCGCCGGGTGGACGAGGTCTTCGCGGCCAAGGAGGCCATCCTCAGCTGGCGCGCCTTCAAGAGGCGGGCGGAGAAGGGTTAGCCATTTTCGATCAAGCTCAAATGGCCTTGGCCGCTTCCTCCCTCAAGGTAAAATCTGCAGGTACTTTCCGATCTTCCTCTTAATGGCCGCGTCGTAAACCAGCTTGGCGGTGACGCAGTCCTGGACCGCCAGGCCAGTGGAGCAGAACACGGTTATTTCGTCATCGTTCTGTCGGCCTGGACGAAGACCCGCCACTATCTCGCCGATCTCAGCGTGTATCTCGCGTCTCGAGAGGATTCCGGCATGCAGGGGGACGTTGATCTCACCCGAGTGGGAGGCCTGCTCCCAATCATCGATCACCAGGCGCGAGCGCGTGAGGATCGTCGGGTCCATCTCCTGCTTGCCCGGTGCGTCGGCCCCGATGCAATTGAAGTGCGTGCCCTTGGATACCCAGTCGTTCATGACCAGGGGCTTTCTCGACGGAGTGGCCGTCACGACGATATCCGCTCCCTGCACGCAATCCTTGGGCGAAGGGACGGCCTCGATGTCCGGAAGTCTGTCCTTATACTTCTGCCGGAACTCTTTCGCCATCTCCCAAGCCCGTTCCGAGACCATGTCGCAGACCCGGACCGACTCGAATCCGCCGTACTGAGTGAGGAGCGCCTGAAGCTGGGTCTTGGCCTGGTTGCCGGCCCCGATCATTCCCACCGCCCTCGGATCCTTCTTTGCCAGGTACTTGGAGGCCACGGCGCTGGCCGCCCCCGTCCTAAGACCGGTTATGTGCGTGGCGTCCATGAAGGCCAAGGGCGCGCCGGTCCTCGGATCCACCAACAGGAGGGTGGCCATGACCGTGCGCATGCCGTGCTCCTTGAAGTTGTTGGCATGCACGTTCACGATCTTCACCGCGGCGACGTCCAGGTCCTCGACGTAGGAGGGCATGGTCCTCAGGTCGCCAGCGTACTTGGGGAAGTCCAGGTATACCTTGGCCGGCATCTGCACCTTGCCCAGTCCCTTATAGCGGAACGCGCCCTCCACCGCATCTATGACCTCCTTCATGTCCAGGAGCTTCTCCACCTGCTTGGCCGTAAGGATCAGGGTCTTGACCTTGGTATCGTTGGTCATTAGCGCACCAGCTTGAGATTGCAGGAGGGCAGCGCGTTAAGAGAGAGATAAAGCAAGCGTGATTCGTGCTCTCACGCCTCCATGAACTCGGTCCCCAGAATCGAGCCGGGAAATGAGAAGGCCGTGCTCGAGCGGAAAAGGCTTTTTCTCGGAGTAAGGCAATGGCCGCTGCATGAGCGCCACGGCCAGGCCTGAGAGCGCCTCCACCCCTGCTAGCCTAAGCGACCCCAAGCCCCAAAGGGGGGTCTTCATCGTGTTCGAGGGCATCGACGGATCAGGGAAGAGCACGGTGGCCCGGATGGTCTTCGATATCTTGTCCGAGGAGATGCCAGGGAGAGTGGTGCTCACGGCCGAGCCCACGGATTCCTTCATCGGCAAGGCGGTGCGCCAGGCCAACGAAGGTGGCGCGGACGAGCTGGCGGAGGCATTGCTCTTCGTGGCGGACCGGGCTGAGCACACCCGGCAGATAAGGTCATGGCTATCGGAGGGCAAGGTCGTCCTCAGCGACCGATACTATGCCTCTACCATAGCCTATCAGGGAGCGCTCCTCAAGGACCGCATGGGGGGAGCGAAGAGGGCGGTGGAGTGGCTGAAGGCCATGAACGAACCGGTCATCGTCCATCCTGACCTCACTCTCCTTCTGACGGTGAGCGTGAACACTGCGGTCGAAAGGCTGAGGTCGCGCCAAGGCCTCACCAAGTTCGAGGACTTCCATTACCTCAACGACGTGGACCTGATCTACCGCGGGCTATGCATGGAGGACCCGAGTTTCCACACCCTGGACGCCTCCAAACCAGTGCAACAGGTGGTCCTGGAGGCGTTGGGGGCCATCAGAAGCAAGGTTTAAGATTTCGACCAGGGATGGCCCCCTCATGCATCCCACCGACGCCCTGCGGGGGGCCAAGTCCAAGGCCCTAGAGGGCAAGCGCATCGTCCTCGGGATCACTGGCAGCATCGCCGCCGTGGAATGCTTCGATCTCGCTAGGGAGCTGGTACGCCACGGGGCGCAGGTGCACGCCGTCCTGAGCCAGGACGCGGCCAAGCTCGTTACCCCCTGGACCATGGAGTTCGCCACTGGCAACCCGGTGATCGAGGTCATCGACGGAAAGGTCCAGCACGTCTCATTGCTGGGGGATGTCGAGGGCAAGGCGGACCTGCTGCTCATCGCGCCCTCCACTGCGAACACCATCTCCAAGATCGCCTGCGGCATCGATGACACGCCCGTCACCACCATGGCCACTACGGCCATCGGCTCTGGAACACCGATCATTATCGCGCCGGCCATGCACCTGGCCATGTACAAGAACCCGTTCGTTCGCAGGAACCTGGAGGCGTTGGTCTCCGCGGGCATTGAGCTGGTGGGTCCGCGCATCGAGGGCAAGAAGGCCAAGGTTGCGGAGAACGACGAGATAGTCGCCAGGGTGATCCGGCGCATAGGAAGGCGCGACCTGG
>CAYHAO010000064.1:0-6790 GCA_964354665.1 uncultured Methanomassiliicoccaceae archaeon
AGCCCGGCGAACATGGAGATGACCATACACCATACAATTGCAAAGCTCGCTATTCGGTTCTTAATGGAACTGTTCATTTGAACCCACCCTTCCTAAGAGTTCCAACGCCAGAAAAGAGGCGTATCTGGTTATAAATAGGTATCCTTACAAGTGGCATTTTGCGAATTGCTCAGCGGATTGCTGGCTCGGGCGACTTGAAAGAGACCGGCTCCTAAAATATGGGTGTCTGGCCATCGAAAAATTATGGAAAAAGAAGGGGTTTCGGCATGCTGGCTGATCACTTTCGCTTGATAATCTTACGGATGGAGACCGACTTCTTCGCCTCGCCCTCGGCCGGCTTCTCCTCGGCCTTGTGCTCGGGCTTCTTCTCTTCCGCTTTCTCCTCAACTCTCGGCCCCTCGTGAGGCTTAGGGTTCTTCAGGTCGGCGCCGCAGGCGTAGCATGTGTCCGCGGAGGCGCTCACGATGGTCCTGCATTCGGGGCAGAACGCTTCCGCCAGGCCCGCCTCCTCGCTCTCTATCTCCGCCTCCATAGGCTCCTCCTTCAATGGTGCCATCTCTGGCTCAGGCTCGCGCTCCGGCTTCTTCCTCTCCGGAGCCCACTCCCGGCGCTCCTCGGCCTTAGGGGCGGCCTCATACTTCGGCAGGGACTCCGCCCTCTCCAGGGACCGCTCCCTGCTCCCAAGCTCGGCCTCACGGTCGTTCAGCTTGCGCTCCCATTCCACGAAGCGCCTCTGCTCGGCCATGACCAGTTTCTTGCTCTCGGCCAGGAGGGCCTCCTGCTCCTGCAGCACCTTGATCTTGGCCAGGACCTCCTCGCGCCTGGCGGACATCTCCTCCAGGAGCTTGGTAGAGGCCTTCTCGTCCTTCAACACCCTCTCCTCCAGGGCCTGGTACTTGGAAGCGAACTCGGTGATGGCCGCCTCGTACTCTTGGGAGCGTTCGAGCAAGGAGAGGACCTCGCGCTCCTTCTCCGTCAGGTCCTTGTCCCTCTTCTCCACGATGACCCGGGCCGAGTTCAGCTCGTCCTGCAGCTCGCGGAGGGACGCGTCCAAGGACGCGAGCTCCTTCTCCTTCTTGGCCACGCTGACCTCGCGCGGGCTCAGCACCCTCTGCCTCTCCTCGACCTCGCTCTCCCGATCGATCAGCTTCTCCTCTCGGCCGTCGAGCGTCTGGGCGCGTTTCCGGAGGGTCCCCTCGACCTCGTCGAGCTCCTCCTTGCGCTTCTTTATCTCGGCCTCTTGTGCCTTGATCTTGTCCTTGAACTCCTCGATGACCTGCCAAATCGGAACGCCGTCGCCAGACAGATTTACTCCTCCATGATGTTTAATAGGGCTCCCTGAGCGCCGCTAGATTGTCGATTAATACTATAATCCTTTTCCAGCTGGTTCGGTTTCTTAGGCCAGTGAAGGCCCGAGGATGGTCATCCCACCACCGGGTGAGACCTCGACCGAATGCCTCTCCATGGAGTGCTCGCAGGCCCGCATCTTCTCCACGCGCACGTAACGGACCATCTTTCCCTTGGAGCGGTCCAGCCCCATCTCGATGATGCCATCGACCAGGAAGCCCTCGTTCCCCAAGAGCTCGGAAGGGGCGTTAGGCGACCTCTCCATAACGATGAAGGAAACGAGGTTCAGGTCCCTAAGGGTCTTGAAGAAGTAGAACATCTTCTTGCGCATGCCCTCCGAGTCCTCCATGAGAGAGTACAGCGCGCCCAGCGAGTCCAGGGTGAAGACGGTGAAGCGGTCCCCCTGCTTCTTCTTGTAATAGGTGAGCATCTGCTCGACGAACTGGACGTAGTCGGTGGGGTTGTCCACCTCGATTATATCGTCCAGCTCGCGCAGGTCGGTGAAGTCGGAGATCTCCAGGCTAGGGGAGACCTTCAGGCCCAGGGAGCGCATGTTGCGCAGGTGCGAGTCCCCGCTCTCCTCCAAGGTAACGTACAAGCCGAACTCCTTGGTCTTCTCCAGGTAGGATGACATGAGGGAGTAGCAGAAGCTGGTCTTCATGGAGCCCGGGGGTCCCGTGACCAGGATCACCTTGGGCGCATCAATGTCCGTTCTGAAGACCTTGTCGAGTCCGCTGATGGAGTTCTTGAACATGATGGGCACCGCTCGAAATGGACGGTGAATTCAATCATATCTCCGATAATAATACTTTTGGGAGCGCGCGTCTGCTGGTGATAATCACTCCTCGCCGCCCTCGTCCTTCTCCAGCTCCTCCGGCTCCTTGCGGGTGGGCTCCTTGGGCATCATGCTCTCGTCCTCGTGGGCCTCGGTGGCGGCGACGGTGGCGCGCTCGTGCTCTCCCACCAGGCGCTCCACGGCGATGACCTTCTCGCCCTCCTCCAGGCGCTTGGCCCTCACCCCCATGGTCACCCGACCGGTCACGCGGAACTCGGAGACGCTGGTGCGCATCACGTTCCCTTGGTCGGAGGCGATGATGATCCCGTCCTCGTCGGAGACCGCCAGCACGGAGACGACCTTGCCGTTCTTCTCCGTCACGCGGATGGCCTTGATGCCTTTCCCTCCGCGCCGGGTCTTGCGGAACATGTCCCTCTCCTCCTTGCCGTTCTCGGCCTCCTCGGGCTCTTCCTCGGCCTCGGGCTCCTCTTCATCCTCGGCCTCCTCGGTAGCGGAAGGCTTTCCGACCACCGAGACCTTGCCATAGCCCCTCTCCGTTATGGTGAGGAGCTTGGACTCCAGGGTGACGATGGCCATGCCCACGACCTCGTCCCCCTCCTTGAGGCGGATGCCGATCACCCCGGTGGCCGGTCGGCCCATGGGCCTGATCCCCGTGCCCTTCTCCTGATCGTACTTGAGCTTGAAGCGGATGGCCCTCCCGTTCCTGGTGGCCAGGATGACCTCCTTCTCGTCATCGGTGATCTTGGTGTCGATGAGCTCGTCGCCCTCGTTCATGCCGAGCGCGATTATTCCGGTGACTCGGACGTTCTTGTAGGCATCCAGGCGGGTCTTCTTGACCACGCCTTGCTTGGTGGCGAAGACCACGTACTTGTCCTCAGAGAACTCCTTGATGGCCGCCTTGTCGATGACCTTCTCCCCCTCCTCGAGGCGGGGAAGGAGGTTGACTATGGGCTTGCCCTTGGAATGACGCTGCCCGACCGGGATCTTGTAGGTCTTGAGCAGGAACATCTTGCCCCGGTTGGTGAAGAACATGATGTTGTCGTGAGTGCTGGAGACGAATAGGTCCGTGACATGGTCCTCTTCCTTGGTCTCCATGCCCATGAGGCCCATGCCGCCCCTCCGCTGCTCCTTGTAGGTGGAGAGGGGGATGCGCTTGACATAGCCGTCGGAGGTGATCATCACCACCATGTCCTCCACGGGTATGAGGTCCTCCTCGTCCAGGTCCAGGGCGTTGGCCACGATCTCCGTCTTGCGCTCGTCGCCGTACTTCTCTCTCAGCTCCAGCAGCTCGGAGCGGATGATGTCCATGATCCTCTGCTCGGAGGCGAGTATCTCCTCCAGCTGCCTCATGAGCTCGATGACCTCGTGGAAATCCTTATGCAGCGACTCCAGCTCCAGACCGGTCAGCTTCTGCAGCCGCATCTCCAGGATGGCCCTGGACTGCTCCTCATCGATCTGGAGGCGGGCCATGAGCGCGTCGCGCGCCTCCTCTGGGTTCTTGGCGGCGCGGATGAGGGCGATGGTCTCGTCGAGCGTGTCCACGGCCTTGATCAGGCCTTCGAGTATGTGGTGGCGCTTCTGCGCCTCCTTGAGCAGGAAGCTGGTGCGGCGGGTGACCACCTCTTCCCTGTAAGAGAGATAATGCTGTAGCGTCTCCTTCAGCGTGAGCACCCGCGGCTCATTGTTCACGATGGCGAGGTTTATTACGCCAAAGGTCACCTCCATCTGGGTGTGCTGGAATAGCTGGTTGAGAACGATCTCCTCCATCACGTCCCGACGGAGCTCCATGACGATGCGCATGCCATCTCGGTCGCTCTCGTCCCTTAGGTCGGTGATCCCATCGATCCTCTTATCCTTGACCAGCTCCGCGATGGTCTCGATGAGGCTGGCCTTGTTCACCTGATAGGGGATCTCGGAAACGATGATGCTCCTTTTCGCTCCCTTCTCCTCGATGCTGGTCCGGGCGCGGACCTTCAATCGGCCCTTGCCAGTGGAATATGCCTCGAGGATGCCGTTGATACCGTAGATGATCCCTCCTGTGGGGAAATCTGGGCCCTTGATCACTTGCATCAGGTCCATGACCTCTATCTCTGGCCTGTCGATGAGAGTGACGAGCCCGTCCACCACCTCTCTGAGGTTGTGCGGTGGGATGTTGGTGGCCATTCCCACGGCAATGCCAGAGGTCCCGTTTATCAGCAGATTGGGGAGTTTTGCCGGAAGCACCTCCGGCTCCTTCAGGCTTCCGTCGAAGTTGTCCAGCCAGTCGACGGTCTCCTTCTCAAGGTCGAGCAGCATCTCCTCGGCGATCTTCTCCAGCTTGCATTCGGTGTAACGCATGGCCGCTGCCGAATCCCCATCCACGGAACCGAAGTTGCCTTGCCCGTCGACCAACGTGTACCGCAAGGAGAACAGCTGGGCCATCCTGACCAGCGAGTCGTACACGGCCAGGTCGCCATGAGGATGATATTTTCCCATGCAGTTATGGGAAACGACCCCATTCGCAAGGAACTCGTGCGCACCTTCGACCTGAAGGTCATATGTGGGCTGGGGGGTTGCCTTTTCCACCTTTCTGATTCGGATGAAATGCAGGTCGTTCTCGATAATATCGTCTATGATGGGGGCAAGCTTGGAGCCTATCCTCTCCAGTTTGGATTGGACGCCCCAGTCCACCATCTGGCAAACGCTCAATCCCTTCTTCTTCAGATCGCTTGAATACCGGATCTTGGGCCCATCGGGGTAGGAAATCCCGGCGCGGAACTTATGGCCTTCTAGATCCCCGTACCATCCACTTCCAATATGATGGTCGGAAAGCTCCTGGAAGATGACCTCGGAAGCGAATGGTATGGCATCGAACGTCGATTGGGTTAGCCTCGAACCGAGAATGCGGGTCGACCGTTCGGCTTTCGTGGGATGTGCCAGTCTCAATGTCCTGGCGAGCATCTTGGAATGGCGCCCTGCGATCTCCAGTGTATGTGAATCGTAATGATGTCTTATCGGATGCCCGTTGACCGTTCTTCCGGTTTCGTGGTTGGGCTGCTGTTTGTACCTGTGGGCCAGTACCCCAAGGTTCTGCATTATCAGTTGTACGTCCGTTATCATATCTGGCGAGACGCTCGCGTATTGAATCAGGTTCCTTCCTGAATGCACGGAACCGTCGCCGTCTATCATCCCGGATAGCAGAGCCGATTGAACGGAGAGCGGAGAATGGAAGAATTGCTCAGGTATCCTTTTTGTCGGGGCCTTCCAGCTAGCGTCTATTCCGAATATATCGGAGAGGTAATCGTTGATGGACTTGCGGTTGACCCTTACCTGGTGGACGATGGAAATCGGGTCGTGGGAGTCGGCGCTGTTCAAATCCTGCGTCCAGCCCTCGATAGACGGTTCGTACTCGAACAAGGAAATCAGGCAGTCCCTGACCTTTTCCATGACGCTTGGGCATTCTGAGAAGAAGCAGAAACGCCCGTTGTAGCTATCGAACCATCCATCTGATAAGAACTGGCCGATCAGATAGGCCATGTTCTCGTCCAGGACCATGTCCTTTCCCTGCCACGATGGAAGCTTCACGTATGGGACTTCCCTGGGATAGCCAGTCCTGACGACGACGATGTCGTCGCTCGAAATGTCCTTGGCCAACTTCCATTCATATTTGAGGCCGGGTTTGAACACCTTGAGTGGCTGGGAAGGAGTGGCTATCAGGCTGCTACCATTCTCGAGGGTGATCTTCACCAGGTCCCTCTCGGGCATTTCGAACAGCTCGGTCACCCTGGCCTGACCGCTCTGCGTGAAAACGAGGTCGCCCCTCTGAACTTCCTCGATCTTGATCGAGCCACGCATGGTCAGCACCCTTGTACCGGCGACGAAACACTCTCCGACCACCCTGGCGCTCTTCATGTACTTCTTGCCAGAGGTCAGGCCCATGTCGTACATGGAGTAGAGAATGCGGCGGTGGACCGGTTTCAGGCCGTCCCTTACGTCGGGGAGCGCCCTGGAAACGATCACGCTCATGGCGTAGTCGATGTAGCACTTCTCCATCTCCTTCTCGATGGAGCGGTTCACCACGTTCTTCTGGTCCGCGGGCGGATGGTTGTTGTTGCTCTGCGACCCTTCCATTCAAACCACCTACACGTCCAGATTCTCCACTTCCTTAGCATGGGTGATGATGAACTCGCGCCTAGGCTGGACCTCGTCGCCCATCAAGATAGTGAAAAGCTCGTCCGCTCTAACCGCGTCCTCGATAGATACCTGCTTCATGACCCGCCTAACTGGGTCCATGGTCGTCTCCCATAGCTGGTTGGGGTTCATCTCACCAAGTCCCTTGTACCTCTGGATCTGCGCACCTTTGCCCAGCTCCCCCATCGCCAGGTCCCTCTCCTTCTCGGTGTAGACGTAGGTCTCCTTGCTCCCTCGATACACTTTGTACAGGGGTGGCTGGGCGACGTAGACGTAGCCGTTCTCGATCAGCGGCCTCATGTAACGGAAGAAGAGGGTGAGCAAGAGCGTGCGGATGTGCGCACCATCCACGTCGGCATCGGTCATGATGACCGCCTTGTGGTAGCGGGCATTGGCGATGTTGAAGTCCTGGCCGATGCCGCATCCCAGGGCCGTGATGAGGTTGCGGATCTCCTGGTTCTTGAGTATCCTGTCCAT
>CAYHAO010000065.1:0-3375 GCA_964354665.1 uncultured Methanomassiliicoccaceae archaeon
CCTTTGAGGTAGCTTATCCCCTCAACGTCCTCTGGGTCCGTTCCCTTCTCCAGATGGTCCAGAAGCTTGACGAGGGAGCGCTCGGCCTCCCCCCGGATTATGAAGTCGATGAACCTGTAGTTCCTTAGGATGTTCTCGGCAGCGAAGGTGGCGTGATATCCACCTAGGACGATGCGGCTTTCAGGGAGGGCCTGGCGCACCCTCTCCAGCACCTCGACGGCTTGCAGAAAGGTGTGGGTGGAGCAGTTCAACCCGACGACGTCTGGCGCCTCCTTGACTATCTTGGTGACAAGGTCGTCGATGCTCATATTGGCACAGAACGCATCGCAGACCATCACTTGGTCCTTCCTCTCCTCCCTCAAGCTGGATGCGATATAGAGTAAGCCTAAGGGAGGCCACTTCTCCGTGGTCCTCCCGGGCGGCGTGGAAAGGAGAACCCTCACTCCCAATCTCCTCCTGATGTCTCTTAATACATTTCTATGAAGCATCCTAGCTTCAATCTTGCGCATCCTTGCCGGTACGGCGGAGCTCGTTTGCTCGGTGCACGGCGGCGACCACATCGTTCGGGCGCGTGAACATGGGCATGTGCCCGGTCTCCTTTAACAGGATAAGCTCAGAACCAGGAATCTCCGAGTGCAACCTGATGCATTGCCCTTCTGGAGGAACATTCTTGTCCTTCTCCCCCACCACCAGGACCAACGGCAGCTCGATCTCGCCATAGCGGGCTTCGATCGCCTGCAGCGTCGGGTTCACGCACTCCAGGTCCTCCCCCTCCGCTCTCAAGGCGGAGGGCCTGAGGGCAAGGGCGACGCCCATCTTTCGATAGTTCTCTGGGACAGAGTCCGGGGCGAAGGTGAACTTGAGCAACCAGCGGCCTACCAATCCGCCCACAGGGAGGAACAGGGTCCAGATGAGCACGGTCCCGAGGTATTTCCTTTTGATGGCGCGGTACAGGCCCATTATCGGCACCTGCTCTCCCTCGAAGGAATGGACCACGCCTGAAACGACAACCAGCCCTGCCAGGTCCTGGGGGTTCCTCACCGCCATGTCCATGAGCACGGCCCCGGCGGAGGAATGCCCCACCACTATCGGCTTCTCCACCCCGAGCTTCTTCCAGGCCTCGCGCACAAGGTCGCCATGCACCGCGCAGCTCTTCTGCGCACCAGGCTGCCTATTACTGTATCCATGGCCCGGCCGGTCGAAGGCGATGGCCCTGAAGTCCTTCGAGAGCTCGTCCATTATGGACAGGCGGAAATCGTTCGAAGAGCCGTTGCTTCCATGAAGCAGGACCACTGGCGTCCCGGATCCCTTCTGATAAAAATGCAATCTCGTTCCCCCGACCTCCACGAATTCGAATTTCGGGGGCAGCCTTCTCCGGTTTATCAGCAGCACCAGGGCGGATGCCAGGACCAATAGAGCGATGACCACCATCACCGTCAATAGCAGGAGCCAGAGCAGTTCCACGGCCTAGGAAAAGAGCTGTCAGGATTTCAATTTACCCCGAGCTTCAGGGGCGAAGCTACCTTGCCAACATTTTTATGGCATCGGCTCCAAACCTGCTCGCGTGGCTTAGGGGGCGAACTGTTTGCTCGTGGAGAGGATAGAGGCGGAAGGGCTGGCACATTTCTCTTACATCGTGGTCGAAGGCAGCAAGGCGTTCGTGGTGGACCCGCGGAGGGATTGCGAGATCTATCTCCAGATCGCTCGAAGGGAGGGGGCGCGCATCACCCACGTTTTCGAGACGCACAGGAACGAGGACTATGCCATCGGCTCCATGGAGATGGCGGAGCGGACCGGGGCCAAGGCCTTCCACGGACCAGGTCTGGATTTCGACTATGGCGAGACGCTCGGCGACGGTCAGACCTTCTCCTTCGGCGATTTGGAGCTGAGGGCCATCCATACCCCTGGCCATACCGATGAGAGCATGTCCTATGTTCTATTGGACAAGGGAACGGGCGATGAGGCCGTGGCCGTTTTCACAGGGGATGCGTTGTTCGTCGGCGACGTGGGCCGCACGGACCTACCTGGCCCTGACAAGCGGGAAAGGCTCTCCCACGCCCTTTACCACAGCTTGCATGGCAAGCTCATGACCTTAGGGGACGGGGCCATCGTCTACCCTGGCCATGGGGCCGGCTCGGTCTGCGGAGGGGACATCAGCGAGAGGGCGTTCTCCACCATCGGACTGGAGAGGCGGCAGAACCCCTTGCTTCGTTTGACGGAGAAGGAGTTCGTAAAAGACAGGATGGAGCAGAAGCTGGACCGACCGCCCTACTTCCGTCGGATGGAAGCGATGAACCTCCATCGGCACGCGGCTATGAGCGGTCTCCCGCAACCCGATCCCCTTTCACCGAGGGAATTGAGAGCGGCCTTGGATAATGGAGGGCTGTTGCTCGACCTGCGTATGCCGAACAGCGTCGCCGGCGCCTATATCAAGGGGGCGAACTCCATCTGGATCGACGGCCTGGCAGGATACGTCGGCTGGCTGTTGCCCTACGATGCGCCTATCTATCTCGTGGTGGAGGACCCTCTTCAGGTGGAAAGGGCGGTGCGCATCCTGGTGCGGATGGGCTATGATCATGTAGCGGGCTACCTGCGAGGAGGGATGTCCCAGTGGCTGCGCGAGGGCCATCCATACGAGATTCTGCCGACCATGAACGTGGCCCAGACGAAGAATCTGGTCCAAGAGGGCAAGGCAATCATCCTGGACCCTCGACCAGGTCATGAATGGGACGAGATAAGGGTCCCTGGGGCGAAGCACGTCTTCGTAGGCGAGCTCAAGTCTAGGCTTGCCGAAGTTCCCAGGTCGATCAAGGTGGCATGCATGTGCAGCGCCGGGTTCAGAGGGAGCATGGCCGCAGTCATGCTTCGCAATCTGGGCTATGATAACGTCTTCAATGTCCTAGGGGGCATAGGAGCTTGGAAGGCGGCGGACTTCGAGGTCGAACAATGAACTTTTTTGTCAGCCAGGTCATTTTGTTTATTAATTATTGAGGAGGACCAGATAAGCTGTTTAATAATAAATGATATAAATGTTAATAACTTACCTTTTTCGCAGAAGATGTCGGACAACGCGAAAGAGACCACCCGGACTCTAGCAGCCATATTGGTGGTGGCTCTCATCATCATGACGAGCGCAGCAGCCTTCCTTATTTTCGTGCCTCAGAGCAACAAATCAGGGAAGCTGCAGGTGGTGGCCACCTTCTATCCCTTATTCTTTCTTTCCAGCCAGATAGCTGGTGATCGGGCAGAGGTCCATGCCCTCATCCCCGACAACGTGGAGCCCCATTCATGGGAACCTACGCCATCGGACCTGATCGAGGTCAGCGAGGCTAGGGTCCTGGTCTACAATGGCATCGGCTTCGAGCCCTGGATGGA
>CAYHAO010000065.1:3475-6689 GCA_964354665.1 uncultured Methanomassiliicoccaceae archaeon
TGGCGTTCCGATATGGGTTCGAGGCCTATGCGGCCATCGGAATCTCTGCCGACCAGCAGCCGAGCCCACAGGATATGGCCAGGTTGGCGGACCTGGTGAATGACCTAGGCCTGCACTACGTCTTCTCCGAACCCGTGTACTTGGATGCGATCATGGAGATCATCGCCACCGAGACCGGGGCCCAGGTCCTGGTGCTGGATGGCCTTCATGGAAGAACAGGGGTTCATGCGCATATGGAATACTTTGAGATGATGTATTCCAACCTGGATAGCTTGAAGGTCGGATTGGAGGTGGTTCAATGAGCTCCTCGCAAATAGAGAGGTACAGCATGCCAGAGAAGGTGGTCGAGGTAAAGGATGTCACAGTGAGGATCAACAACCTCATTGTACTGGACAAGGTGTCCGTGGATGTGGCGGGAGGCGACGTCCTAGGCATCGTGGGGCCGAATGGTGGAGGGAAGACCACATTATTGAATGCGGTCCTCGGCAACATCCCCATCGAGTCCGGGCAAGTTCGCCTGTTCGGTACCGACATCCGTCGTTTCAAGGACTTCCATCTCGTCGGCTACGTGGCTCAGAACGCCATCCAATTCGACCCCATTTTCCCCGCAACCGTTAGGGAGATCGTCTCATTGGGATGCTTGAACCGCGATCGCTTAGGAAGGTGGCTCAGAAAGGACCAGAAGGATGAGGTGGAGAGGGCCATCGATCTGATGGGCCTAAGGAACGTGGCCGACCGAAAGATAAGCGACCTGTCAGGCGGGCAGAAGCAAAGGATCTTCATCGCCAAGGCCCTGGTCCGAAAACCCAAGCTGCTGATTCTCGACGAAGCTACCGCAGGTCTAGATGCTTGCATGCAGGACCATTTCCACAACCTCCTCCGTTATCTGAAGGCCGAGTATGGGATCACGGTGATGACCGTCAACCACGACCTTTCCGGGGTAATTTGCCAAGCGAACAAGCTGGCAGTGGTCAACCGTCAGTTGCATTACACCCCAATTACCCCTGGCTTCGACCCTTCCAAGATGCTGCAGGACGCCTATGGGGAGCACTTCACCTTCATCTTCCACCATGACCATGAGAGCTGCGCCATCCCAGAGCAACGGCCGATAGCCATCCAGGATAGGGGGCGATGAGATGGTGGACCTCGGTGGCCTCTTCGCCTACGAGTTCTTCCAAAGGGCGTTCTTGGCAGGTATTTGCTCAGCTCTGCTCTGCGCCGTTCTAGGTGTCTTCATCGTGCTGAAAAGGGCATCCCTCATCGGCGAGGGCATAGCCCATCTCTCATTTGGTGGCATAGCCATAGGTCTAGTGTTGGCGGTGTATCCGCTTTACACAGCCTTGATCCTGGCCCTGCTTGGGACCTTGATCATCGCCTTGCTGAATCGGAGCAAGATAGTCTACTCGGAGACGGCCATCGGACTGATGTTCTCTGCTGGCCTGGCGATAGGAGCCGTCCTCGCCTCCATAGGGGGCGGGTTCAGTATCGACCTCTTCTCATACCTCTTCGGCAGCCTGCTCACAGTGAGCGCCCAAGACCTACAGCTCATAATCTTGCTCACGGTGACGGCGCTCATCTTCCTTGGTGTCTTTTACAAAGAGCTGGTGCTGATGACATTCGATGAGCGGAGCGCTCGCCTTTCCGGAGTACCAGTGATCGCGTTCGAGGTCGCGTTCAACGTCCTGGTGGCTCTAGCCGTCGTGGCCTCGATCAAGATCGTCGGGGCTCTCCTCGTGTCTGCATTGCTCATTATCCCGGCTGCATCTGCAATGCAATTCTCCAGGTCGTTCAAAGGCACGATGCTCTCAGCGGTGGTCTTGGGCTTGCTGATCGTAATGATGGGCATGCTTGCATCGTTTTACTACGATCTTGCCACCGGGGGGGCCATCGTTCTCGTTGGACTATTGGTATTTGCAATCTGCGTAGTGGTAAGGAAGCTTTTCAATCTCGGAAAGAAGGAGATGGCTCCCGATACGATTTGTGCTCACGGGCTCCAGGAAACACGCTTCGAGACCAAGGAGGAATTCGATCAAAAAGAGGTCTAATCTATCGTGAAATGCCTGAATCCTAGAAAATTAACACCCCCTACCCAGCCTAAATTGCCCAAAATTCGAGAACATGTGGAAAATAGTTGCATAAAATTAAAAAATAATATGATTATTACATATAAATTGCAAAAAATTTGCATATTAACACTACTATAAAGTTCAAGGTGGAACATCGTTTCATCTGGCCCAAGACAAGGATTATATATCGTAAAGACACTCAAGAGTCGGGGATTCCAAATGGGCTATGAAGAGAGTTTTCCACCCATAGATATGAAGTGGCATGCGAATGCCACTAAGCGCTTTGCGAGCCCCTTCGTGGACAACCCACATGACAGGATCGACGTGGACGCAATCATTTTGTCCCACGCCGCCGTGGCATGTGGATGGACCATCAGGGACTTCTATGAAAAACCAGAGCTAGGAATACACTGTGTCGCCTATGCTTCCGAGCTCTACGACCTGCTGCCGGTGACGCACTGGTTCTATTCGTTGCCGTGGACCCGCGAGCTGGGACTTAAATTAGTGTATAAAGATACCCTGCCGCCAATACCCACAGCACCGATACTATCCGAACCAGGCGATGTCGACAAGCTCCGCGTCATGGACAAAGAGGAACTGAAGAAGAACTTCACCCAACAAGAGTTCTACCGCCTCTATGACTATGTAGCTAAGAACTTGCCCATGACATTGGTGCCGATCTCATACGGTTTCGACCTTGTGGGAGCGTCTGCCGAGCTTTGCGGCGTCGAGAACTTCATCATGTGGACCTTCACCGAGCCAGAGGCGGCGAAGAAACTCGTGAAGATCTTCACCGACACCTCGGTCAACGGTGCAGCTGGACTTGCTGACAAGTACGGCATGGCCATGTTGATCGTGGGTTCTGTGCTGGCCAACAACGACATCTTCTCCGACGATGCCGTCGAGGAGTACGGTGCCAAGATGATGGGGTACTATGTCGACCAGTGCTTCAGAAAGGGCGCTGGCCCGCAGGTGTTCTACCATCTTTGCGGCAACCACGATACCGACTACAAGAGGTTCAAGGACAACCTGATGTGGTCTCCGTTCACCGTGTTACACATCGGCTACAAGGGCAAGAACGTCTTCCCCTCCAAGCTCCTGAAGGAGGAGTTTGGCTCGATGGCGACAATGATGGGCTCGGTGGACAC
>CAYHAO010000066.1:0-5948 GCA_964354665.1 uncultured Methanomassiliicoccaceae archaeon
TCGGGATTTGTTTCAATTATTTATATAATTTTATAAGAATGGACAAGGGGGGATTCGAACCCCCGGCTTCCGCCTTGCGAAGGCGGCGATCTTCCGCTGATCTACTTGCCCGTTGGGTCAGTGCAATGAGGGAGGGGGATATATACTTGTCTTTCAGCATGGCACCTCCGCCGATTGTATGTGGCACGGCGGATATTTCCTAGCTCAATCCCACCGTGGGATTCAATTTCATAATTTCGAAAGCTCGCCCTCGCCCTTGCCGTATTTCAGCTTAAGGATGATCAGACCCATGTTCAACGTCAGCGCCACCGCGTTCCATATGATTATGGGCAGGGAATCCAGCCAAAGGCCGTAGATGAGCCACAAGGTCATTCCCAACCCTATGAGGATGGGCATGACCAGGGACACGTCCGCCATGCTCTTGCTCTTGTAGCCCTTGATGATCTGAGGGACGAACCCCACGGTCGTAAGGAAACCGGCCAATAGGCCCAGCATCGTCCATCCATCCATCGCAACCAGCCTCGTGTTGAAGCTTTGACGGCCTCTTCCGGTCCATCTACCTGGAGGAGGAGACCTTCTTGGCTCGAGCGACCACCTTGTCCACCATCTCCGGGGCCGAGCCTACGTAGCTCGAGTAAACCATGACCTGGTCGAGCTCCTTCGCGCTCATTACCTTAGAGAGATCCTTGCACTTCAAGAGCACTTCCTTAAGATGCTTGCCCTGTTTCTCAGCTGCCAGGCTGGCACGGCGGACCAACTCGTGCGCGTCCTGCCTTCCTATCCCCTTGTTCACCAGGGCCAGCATGACCGCCTCTGACATGACCATTCCTTTCGAGGACTCGAGGTTCCTCAACATCCTCCCCTTGTCGACCTTGAGCCCGGAGTACACCTGCGCGGTCTTGATGAGTATGTCGTCCGTCAGCACGAACATGTGCGGGATGATGAACCTCTCTGCGCTCGAGTTCGATAGGTCCCTCTCATGCCAAAGCACCATGTCCTCATAGGCCGCAGGGACGAAACCGCGGACGATCCTGGCCAGGCCGCAGAGGTTCTCGGATAGCATGGGGTTGCGCTTCTGCGCCATGGTGCTCGAGCCCACCTGTTTCTCATCGTCGAAGGCCTCCATGACCTCCCCGATCTCCGTCCTCTGCAGGTTGCGCACCTCGGTGGCATAGCGCTCGCAGGCCGTCGCCAAGAGCGCTAGGAATGATGCCAGCTCGGCATAGCGGTCCCGGCAAACGATCTGGGTTGCAGCTTCCTCCACTCCCAGTCCCAGCTCTCTCATGACCAGTTCCTGCAACTCGAAGAAGCTGTCCCCGAAGCCCGCGCCCGTCCCAACCGCCCCGGACATCTTGCCCACGCACACCCTGGGCCTGAGCTCCCTCAAGCGCTCGAGGTCGCGCATGATCTCGCTGGCGTATCCCGCGATCTTGAAGCCGAAGGTGGTGGGGATGGCGAATTGACCGTGAGTCCGGGCGACCATGACCGTGTCGCGGTGCTTCTTGGCCATGGCGGCGAACACCTTGACCAGCCCGATCAAGTCCTCTTCGATGAGCTCGAGAGCCTGCTTGATCTGCAAGGCCGCGGCCGTGTCCACCATGTCGTTGGAGGTCGCCCCAAGATGCACGTATTTGCCCGATGTGCCGCTCTCCTCGGTGATCGCCTTGACCATGGCCATGACATCGTGTTTGGTCTCCGCCTCGATCTCTTTGACGCGTGAGAGCTTCACCACGTCCAAGGTGCAGGCGCGGGCGATGCGCTCCGCGTCCTTCTTCGGGATGTTGCCTAGTTTGGCGTGCGCTCGGGCCAGGGCCGCCTCCACCATGAGCTGCGTCCTAAGTCGGTTCTCCTCGCTTAGGACCTCCTTCATAACCTCCCTGCCGTATCGATAGTCCAAGGGACAGATGAGCATAGACCAAACCGCCAAGAATATGGGCCCAGTGCTATAAAGGCTATCCACCCCGCATAGGACTTTATCCAAGACTGCATCCAGACATCGCTATGGGTTAACATAGTTAAGAAGAGTTTAGAATTTGCTAAAATACATATTTATTAGTAAATAAAATATGCAATCCGCTAGTTCTTAGGGACACCAGGAACGGACTTTGACTTTTCCAGATATGATAAAGGTAAGAAAAGATTAAGAAGCCTTTCGGATTATATTCGGAAAAGGCAGGATTGTCGATGAAAGAGGGATATCGTGGGCGTATACCAGTGGAGTTGTTGAGCTTCTTCCGCGCCCCTGGAGGTCACTCGCTGTTGATCAAGGGAGACGCTGGTACGGGCAAGACCACGCTTGCTCTGCAATTGATCGAGGAACTATCGGATGAGCAACCCGACTATTACCTCTCCACTCGCGTCTCGGACGAGGCGCTCTATCGCCAGTTCCCTTGGTTGGAGGAGAAGGCGAAGCGCAACGACATCCTCAAGGCGGGAAAGGCCTTCCTGACCAAGACCAAGGCCCCCTCCTTCCGAGGCATGGAGGACTATCAGCACGACTCTACCCTCAGGGTAGCCAAGGACCTGTTAAAGGTATTGGGCAAGGGAGAGTCCTCAAGCCCGATGGTGGTCCGCTCCGAGCTGATGAAGCTCGAGGGCCAGATCGAGTCCGGTGAGGGGGACGAGTCCGAATCCATGTCCAGCGAGCTCACCGAGGATGGTGTGGTGCTCGACATAGGCGTCATGCTCCCCGAGATGGAGCTCGCCTATGACATGGCCGAGGCCAATCTGCCCAACAAGACCCTCATCGTTCTCGATTCCATCGACGCCCTGTCCGAGCACTACGGCATCAGCTCCCAGAAGATCATGACCACCCTGCAGAAGGACCTGGTGGAGCATTCCGGGACCAACATCGCCTATGTCATGGAGACGTCGGAGAAGAACGTGTACGACTACCTCGGGGATGGAGTGGTCCGCCTCTACAACGTCCAAAAGGACGGAAAGAGGGTGCGGGAGATGATAATCGAGAAGCTGCGTGGCCAGATGGTCATGCGCTGGAAGTACCCATTCACCTTGGTCGAAGGAAGGCTCCGGGTCTTCGAGAGCAACTGGTTCAACATCCCCGACGAGCTGGACGCCCACGCCCCCATCGCCGATCCAGCTGCGGACATCGTCTCCAGCGGCAACGAGTCCATGGACCGGGAGCTGGGCGGTCTGCGCCGCGGCTCCGTCGTCCTACTGGAGATCGGCGAGAGCGTGCCCCAGGACATCATAAGGGCCATGGAGTACGCCATCGTCGCTGACTCCCTGTCCAAGAAGCGGGGCGTCATCTGGTTCCCTCTCTTCGCCGTCAACTATGACACTCTGGACAGGCACATGCGCCGCATGGTCTCCAGGGAGGCGCTCAGCGGCTGCCTCAGGGTTCTGGACCACGATGCGCCCATGGACAAGAGCTACGACTTCGTGAGCGTCATCGAAGGTTCGGACGCCGCCCAGGACCTAAGGCTGAACTCGCTGCGCTTCATGCTCTCCAGATCCGCAATGGAGCCTTACATGTCCATACTCGGCTTCGATTCCTTGGAGGCGCTCTACGGTCCCAGCGTCCTTCCGGACACCTTCGTGCACCTGGAGGCCATGAAGCGGGCAGGCAACGTAGTACTGGCCGAGGCCACTACCTCCTGCAGCTCCCTCAAGCAGCTGGCGCACCAGGCCAGGATACACCTCAAGCTGGAATCGTTGGCCGGTACCGTGATGCTGTGCGGGATGAAGCCCTCCTCACCCTTCTACTACCTGGACTTCGAGCTGGCCAAAGAGAAGATCGTGCCGCGCCTCGTGCCGATGGTGTGATTATCACCTAACGAAATGATGAAACCATCTGGATGGCCCTTTTCTTGCTATCTTTTTTGATAGCTAGAAGCTAAGGGATTTATTAGCAGGCCCCCTTCGAACGTAACATGGAAGACGGCATTCATAAGGAACAAGAGATGTCACGGCTAATGGCCGACGATTACGCGGGGAAGATCATGAGTGCCACCTATGGCAAGGCTATGTCCATCCAGGAGATATCCCGCATCTGCGAGATACCCATCGCGGTCGCCTACCGTAGGGTCGGGAAGATGGAGAGCGTCGGTTTGGTCAGGTGCGTGAGGGAGGAGGAGGCGTATCGCGGGAAGAAGGTCCGCTACTACATGTGCGCCGTCGACACCCTGCAGCTGTGCTTCGAGAAGGGGCACTTCTCCGTCCAGGTGCAGCCCAATGCCGATCTCGCTTACATGGAGAAGGAGAGAGCCACGAGCTGAGCGATAAACCAACGGAATGACTGGAAAATCCTCTATGTACTCCGAAGTATGGTCAAGCAGATATAAGGCTAGTCCCATTATCCCTAAGGATAACCAGGAGAGGGCGGATGGGGGAATTGATAGGGTAGACCTTCTGAGGACTTCTCAACTGCTGACCGATGAGTACTCGGTGAAGATACTAGTGGCGACGATACGCGTGCCCAAGTCCGCCCAGGACATCTCGGACGCCTACAACATACCCATCGCCGCCTGCTACCGTCGCATCCGCGACCTGGAGCAGGAAGGACTCCTAGTTTGCACGGAAAGAAGGCTCTCTAGGCAGGGGAAGCGCGTCTCCTATTACATTAGCATGCTCAAGTCCGCCTACGTCTACTTCGAGAACGGCCGCCTGCGCGTGAAGTTCGAGCTCAAGACCGGCGGGGCGGACCAATACGGCACGGATTGGCACGAGATCCCCCTGGAAGGGGGCACAAAGCCCAGCCAGCCGGACAAGAAGGATAGCGATGACCTCGACGATCTCGAGGACCTTGATGACGAAGGCTCGTGATACTGGCTAAGACCTTTTTTCGCCCGTGTCGGGCGAAAGGGTTATAAACGGTAGTCAGTATGTGGATTCGCTTTATTTGGTGTCTGTTAGACGATTGAGCGTGAACTTATGAGTGAATTGTTGGAGGAACTGGACCAAAAGAGACAGTACAACAACAACGAGGCGGAGAAGCGTAGAAGGCTCCGTGACGAGTTGAACGAAGAGACCAAGAGATGGGTGCAGAAGAGGGACGAGTTAAACGCCAAGGTGCGCGAGTTGGTCGAGGAAGCGGCCAAGCGCCGCCAGACCCGGGACTCCCTCAACGTCCAGGTCCGCGAGGCCAAGGAGCAGCGCGACATCTGGAACAAGAAGGTGAACGAGCTCAACGAGATCGTCACCAACCTGAAGAAGACCAACCTTCCCAGGGAAGGCCCGCCCATCGCCAAGCTGAAGAAGGAGCTCAAGGCCTTGGAATTCAGGCAGATGACCTCGGTCCTGACCGTGGAGAAGGAGCGCGAGCTGATCGAGCAGCTCTCCGCGATGCAGAAGCTCATCAAGGAGAGAGAGAAGGCGCTCGAGGCCAACGACGAGGTGCGCAACGCCATCCGGTCGCTGCGGGAAGCGAAGGAGAAGGCGGAGGGCTACCATCGTCAGGTCGGGGAGCTCGCCGAGAAGGCTCAGACCGAGCATGATGAGATGATCAAGCTCTACGAGCAGGCCGACATTCTGAGGAAAGAGGCGGACGAGGCTCAGGAGAAGTTCATCGAGACCAAGCTCAAGGCGGACGATGAGCACAAGAAGCACATCGAGCACATCCGTCAGGTGCACGATTACGACAAGATATTAACAGGCTTGAAGCAGAAGGCGCGCAAGGCCCGGAAGAAGAAGGAAGAGACCCAGGCCATGAAAGAGGCCGAGGACATCTTCGATAAGTTCAAGAAGGGCGAGAAGCTGAGCACCGAGGACCTTATGGCCCTGCAGAAGTCTGGCTATCTATGAAGCCTAAACCTCTTCGTTAAATCCCTTCAACATTTGTTCCTTTCCTTTATATACAAACTTGTCATTCATAACGCAACCGTTTTAGCAATCTTTATATAGCCTAATATGGATAATAGGTGCTCGGGAAGGTCTGGGCTAGTTTTCAGAGTGCATCCCATCCCTTCTGATCAGGCTAGCCCTTCCCA
>CAYHAO010000067.1:0-5948 GCA_964354665.1 uncultured Methanomassiliicoccaceae archaeon
AGGTGATGGGATGCTCCGATTGGAAGAGATAATTGGACTGGAAGTTCTCAGCTCTGACGCCAAGGTGATCGGCACCGTGGAGAGCGTGGGCGTGGACACGGAGAACTGGCGCGTTGGCGCCCTGAAGATCATAGTCACGAAGGGAATGGAGGCGAACCTGGGCGTGAAGAAGCCGCTCTTCGGCGCGGCCCGCATCGCCTTCCCCTCGGACAAGGTGGAGAGCGTCAAGGACGTGGTCAAGATGAAGGAGCCATTGGCCAAAATGGCGCAGGGGGTCATCGACCCCGCCCTGCTGACCATTACCGCAGGCCACCTGGTCAATAAGCGCGTCATCTCCAACAACGGCCGCGAGATAGGCGTCACCGAGAGCCTCTACCTGGAGCCGGACGCGTCCTGGAGGGTGGCCTTCCTCGAGGTGGAGGTGGCGAAGGATGCCTTCCGCGACATGAAGCTGAAGAAGGGGACCTTCAAGAAGCGCGAGGTCAAGCTGCCCACCTCCCTCGTCGGCACCGTCGGCGACCTGGTGATGCTGAACACCTCCGAGGACGAGCTCGGACGGATACTAGAGAAGTCGCCGCGCTGAGCCTGGGCTCGGAGCGAAAGGGTAATCACCTGGCTTCTCCTTCAACCACGAAGAGGCAACCCGATTGATAGAGACCGTCGGCTTGGGAAGGAAGTTCGAGAGCACGGTGGCCGTCGAGGACCTCAGCCTGTCCATCAAGGACGGGGAGGCGTTCGCCTTCCTCGGGCCCAACGGGGCGGGGAAGACCACCACGGTGCGCATGCTCTGCTGCCTCATCGCGCCCACGTCCGGGACCGCCTACCTGGACCGTTTGGACATAAGGGACCCGGAGGCGCAGCTGCAGATCCGCCAGAGGATCGGCCTCCTGCCCGAGAACCCCGGGCTCTACGAGAGCCTGGGGGCCTACCGCAACCTGGACTTCTTCGCCCGGCTGTACGGGGTGAGCGCCCAGGACCGGCAGAGAAGGATAACCGGGCTGCTCAAGACCTTGAACCTGTGGGAGAGGAAGGACGAGGCGGTGGGCAAGTTCTCCAAGGGGATGAAGCAGAAGGTGGCCATCGCCCGCGCCTTGGTGCACGAACCGGAGTACATCTTCCTGGACGAGCCGACCGCCGCCCTGGACCCCGAGGCCGCCAAGACGGTGCGCGAGTTCCTCCTGGAGCTGAAGAAGGAAGGGAGGACCATCTTCCTCAACACCCACAACCTGGACGAGGCGCAGCGGGTCTGCGACCGCATCGGGGTGCTGCGCACCAAGCTCCTGGCGGTGGGGACCCCCGACGAGCTGGCCTCGCGCTTCTTCGGGCACGCCACCGTGATCCAGCTGCGCCAGGTCCGTCCCGAGCACCTGCAGATGCTCCGCTCCCTGCCCAACGTGATGGACGCCAGGCAGGAGGACTCCTCGCTGGTGGTGCAGGTCGCCGACCCCAAGAACGACAACCCTCTCATCGTTTCCAAGCTGGTGGCCATGGGGGCGGAGGTCTCCTACGTCGAGGACGTCAAGCGCTCCCTGGAGGACATCTACCTCAAGCTCGTGGGAGGGGGAACATGAGGTGGACCTTGCGCTGGGAGAAGGTGGACACCATCGTGCGCAAGGAGATGGCCGAGTTCCGCAAGAACCGCTACATCCTCATCTCGCTCTTCGCCATGCCCCTGCTCATGTCCACCATCCTGCCCCTGGTCTATCTGGTGCCTATCGCCACCTTCGCCACGCCCCCGGCGGAGCAGCCCCTGGACCTGAGGATCCAGGTCGAGGGCCTCCTGGCTGACCAGCAGCTGGTGAACGTGAGCATCCAGAACTACCGCATCCAGAACGCCGACCTGCAGAACTGCGCCATCACCAGCTGCGAGATCGTCGACTGCAGCCTGAGGTCCTGCGTTATCAAGGACTGCAACATCACCGGAAGCCAGGTCCAGTCGTCCATAGTTGGACATAGCAACATCTGGACCTCCAGCGTCGTCGACTCGCTGACCATGGGCTCGCTCTTCCTGGGCGTGGAGAGCGAATCGGAGATGTACCTGAAGCTCTTCGTCAACTCGCTGCTGATGTTCTTCGTGCTCATCCCCACCGTGATCCCCACGGTGATCGCCTCCTACTCCTTCGTGGGCGAGAAGCTATCCAAGAGCCTGGAGCCATTGCTGGCCACCCCCACCTCCGACCTCGAGCTGCTGGTGGGCAAGACCATGGCCATCCTGCTGCCCACCATGGCCGTCACCTGGCTCTCCCTGATACCGACGGTCATCATCACGGACCTGGTCACCGAACCGATCCTCGGCTACTACATCCTGCCCAACGACATTTGGCTGGCGGGGGTGTTCATCGTGGCCCCGCTCTTCGGCATCCTCAGCGTGCTCATCAACGTCATCATCTCCTCCAAGGTGACGGACGTGAGGAGCTCGCAGCAGATCGGGGGCGTGATCGTGCTGCCGGCCATCGCCTTCTTCATCATCGCCCTCGCTGGCTTGGTCATCCTCTCCGTCGTCAACATGCTCCTCTTCGCCGCGATGATATTCGCCCTGGACGTGTTGGTGCTCTACCTCGCCATCAAGGCCTTCCGGCGCGAGGAGATCCTGGTCAGGTGGAGATAATGGCCAGCAAAGCAATAAGAATGGCCTGAGGGCATTAACCAAGGAGAAAATGATCGCCATCGTCCTCGGCACCCGGCCGGAGATCATCAAGATGTCCCCGGTGGTGCGCGAATGCCAGAAGCGGGGTATCGGTCACTTCGTCCTGCATACCGGCCAGCACTACTCCTACGAGATGGACAAGGTGTTCTTCGAGGAGCTGGAGCTCCCCGACCCCGAGCACAAGCTGGAGGTCGGCTCCGGCCTTCATGGTGAGCAGACCGGCAAGATGCTGGCCGGCATCGAGAAGGTGCTGCTCCAGGAGAGGCCGGACGTGGTCCTGGTGCAGGGGGACACCAACACCGTCCTGGCCGGCGCGCTGGCCGCGAGCAAGCTGGGCGTCAAGGTCGGGCACGTGGAGGCGGGGCTGCGCTGCTACGAGCGCGCCATGCCCGAGGAGATCAACCGGGTGGTGGCGGACCACCTCTCCGACCTGCTCTTCGTACCCACGGACGTGGCGAAGCAGCACCTGGCCAGGGAGGGCATCACCCAAGGCGTCTACAAGACCGGCAACACCATCGTGGACGCCGTGAGGCAGAACCTGGACCTGGCGGAGAGGAAGTCCAACGTCCTGCACCGCCTGGGCCTGGAGGACGACCATTACCTGGTGGCCACCGCCCACCGCCAGGAGAACGTGGACGACCCTGAGAACCTGGGGGGCATGGTCCAGGGCTTGCAGAGGGTCAGCGAGCAGCTCAAGATGACCTTGGTCTTCCCGGCGCACCCGAGGACCAGGAAGAGGATGGAGGAGTTCGACATCCGCCCCGATGGCATCCTATTGACCGAACCGTTGGGCTACCTGGACTTCCTCATGCTCGAGGCCAATGCCCGATTGGTACTCACCGACTCCGGAGGCGTGCAGGAGGAGGCGTGCGTCCTCCACGTGCCCTGCGTGACCATGCGCCGCAGCACCGAGCGGCCCGAGACCATATCGGTCAAGGCCAACCTGTTGGCGGGCACCGACCCCCGGAGCATTGCGGAGATGGCGAAGAGGCAGATGCGGGCCCGCCGGCGCTGGCGCAATCCCTTCGGGGACGGCCGGGCCGCGGAGAGGATCGTGGTCAGGTGCGCCAGGGTTCGGAGGCATCTCCCCGGTTAGATCCCGGAGCGGAGGGAGGACCCCTGCCAGTTCGCATCATGGCGATGACGGCGGGGATGCGATTTTGTAGGGGCTGCGGCTATTACTGTTCGCGAGTGAAATGCCAAGCCTGACCTACCTCGGCCATTCCGCTTTCTTTATCTCCTGCTCCAAGGGCACGGTGCTCATCGACCCCTTCCTCGAGGGCAACCCCAAGGCCGCCATCAGGGCCAACGAGGCCAAGGCGGACGTCATACTGGTCACGCACGCCCACGGCGACCATTTGGGCGATGCCATATCCATCGCCAATCGTACCGGGGCCACCATCGTGGGCACGCACGAGCTGGCCAAGTACTGCGCCGGCCACGGGGCCAGGGTGATAGACGCCCACTTCGGGGGGACGGTGCGATTGCCCATGGGACGGGCCAAGCTCTTTTCCGCCGTCCACTCCTCCTGCACCGAGGACGGCATCTACCTCGGCCAGGCCGCGTCCTTCGTGTTGGAGGCGGACGGCGCCCGCATCTACCACGCCGGGGACACGGCGCTCTTCGGGGACATGAGGCTGATAGGCGAGGAGTTCGATTTGGACGTGGCTTTGCTGCCCATCGGCGGGCATTACACCATGGGGATCGATGATGCGGTGCGGGCGGTCAAGCTGCTGACGCCGGTGACGGTGGTGCCTATGCACTACTCCACCTTCCCTCCCATCGAGGCCGACCCCTTCGAGTTCAAAAGGAAGGTGGAAAAGGACACGCGGACGGAGTGCGCCGTGCTCGAGCCGGGGGAGAGCCTTGAGGTCGAGGGAAGGAGCGAAGGAAAGGAAAGCGAGGGCGAGGGGTAACATGGCGCGGACTGACCAGGCGGTCTTGGGAATAATCTTCAAGCGCGGGCAGACCGGGACCTTCTTCCTCCTGCTCAAGCGCAACCCGCGGCAGGGCGGCTTCTGGCAACCTTTGACTGGCGGAGTGGAGGACACCGAGACCTTGGAGGAGGCTTTGCACCGCGAGGTCAGGGAGGAGACCGGGATAAAGGAAGTGGTCCGCCTGATCCCCGGCCTCCTGAGCCACAGGTTCTACGCGCCCAGGGCGGTGCACGAGCACGCCTTCGGGGTGGAGGTCCGCCCCGGCACCCGGGTCAAGCTGGACGGCAAGGAGCATTCCGACGCCCGCTGGTGCACCTACGAGGAGGCCAAGGGAATGCTGGTCTTCCCCGCCAACCGGACGGCGCTGGAGCGCCTCGACTCCATCCTCCGCAGCGAGGCGAGCCATCGGCACCCTTAGTAGCTACCTACTTTCGAGGACCTCGGAGAACTAAATATAGCGTCCGACGCGAATCTAGGTGGGCAATCGAGAAGGATGGGATGCAATGAGTCAGCTTGAATGCGATGACGTCAAGTGCTCTACGACCGGGGCCAGCCTCGATCCGAGGACCGGGGCGGGGACTACCGCGAGCGCAGGCCAGGAGCAGAGGCCCCAGCTGTACATCTCCAAGGTCCGCGACTACCGCGACAGGTTCATCCTCAGAGGGCTGCAGGACGAGGCCAGGGTGGAGAACCCCGGCTTCCTCTACCTCATGGAGGGCAAGGAGAAGGCCAAGATCGTCTGGGCCAAGCGCGAGCGGGGGATGGTGCCCGCGGGGTACTACATCTACCGCGAGCCGAGGCGGGAGTTCTCCAAGTACGCCCATTCCATGGTCCAGTTCCCCATGCTCTTCTCCCAAGTATATGTCCGCCAAGAGTTCAGGCGCAAGCGGGTGGCCACCCGCCTGATGCACGACTTCATCCATCATTCCGGCTCGGACACCATCTGGGTGGAGAGCCCGAAGAATGAGACGAAGGCTTTGCTCAACAAGCTCGGCTACTACGAGCCGCACATCCGGTACGAGCTGTGGCAGATGATGGAAGGGCTCTCGCGCTGGATGAAGATCGAGGACTTCGTCATCCGCGCCAAGCTGGTGCCGCCCAGCGCCGAGGAGCTCAGGGTATGGTGCGGGGACACCTCCGTGGTCTTGGAGGATTTACGTTGAGGCCCTACGATCGTCCTTGATTACTTCATATTAGATTAGTGTCGATTTCCGATATGTAAAGGCGATTGGCAATCCCCTATATATCAAAAAATAGAGGACAATGGCCGAATCCATCTTCCGTCGTTTGTAACATATGTAAGAGAAAATCTAGCTAATTGAACGAAAGGGTGTTTCGTCTCACGCCTCTTTGCTTTGCAGCCC
>CAYHAO010000068.1:0-5928 GCA_964354665.1 uncultured Methanomassiliicoccaceae archaeon
CTGGGCTAGTTTTCAGAGTGCATCCCATCCCTTCTGATCAGGCTAGCCCTTCCCAACCCTTTTTTTTAATGAACGGCTGGGCAAGGATTATCTAGTGTCATTGCTTAGCTGTGGGAAAGGTGAGCTCTAGTGGTATTGGAAGGCCTGGGACAGTCCCTTCGCGGGGTGCTGAACAAGATCGCCAAGGCGAACACGATAGACGAGCCCTTGGTCAAAGAGGTGTCCCGGGACATACAACGGGCCTTGCTGCAGGCGGACGTGAACGTACAGCTCGTCCTCAACCTCACCAAGGAGGTGGAGAGGAGAGCCCTCAACGAGAAGCCCCCCGCGGGCATGACCTTGCGGGAGCACGTGATCAAGATCATCTATGAGGAGCTAGTGAAGATCCTGGGACATCCCCGGCAGCTCCCCCTGAGCAAGCAGACCATCCTCATGGTCGGCCTTTATGGCCAGGGCAAGACCACCCAAGCGGGCAAGCTGGGAAGGTATCTGCACAAGAGGGGGCTGAAGGTGGGACTCATCGCCGCCGACGTGCACCGACCCGCCGCTTATGATCAGCTCATGCAGATCGGGGAGAAGATAGGGGTGCCGGTGTACGGCATCCCCGGGGAGAAGGACGCGGCGAGGATCGTCGCCGAGGGCATGAAGCACTTCCAAAACATGGACGTCAAGATAATCGATACTTCGGGAAGGCACGCCCTCGAGGCGGACCTAATCGTCGAGATCAAGCGCGTGGCGGAGGTGGCCAAGGCGGACGAGCGCATCCTCGTCCTCGATGCTTCGGTCGGGCAGCAGGCCGGCCCACAGGCACAGGCCTTCCACGACGCGGTCGGCGTAACCAGCGTGATACTCACCAAGATGGACGGCTCGGCCAAGGGCGGAGGGGCTTTGTCCGCGGTCTCCAGGACGCAGGCATCGATCGTCTTCATCGGGACGGGCGAGCACCTCGAGGACCTAGAGACCTTCAACCCCGAGCGCTTCATCTCCCGCCTCCTTGGAATGGGGGACATACAGAGTCTCTTGGAGAAGGCCAAGGAGACCATGACCGAGGAGCAGGCCATGGAGACCACCAAGAAGATCATGTCCGGCCGCTTCACCCTGAAGGAGATGTACGAGCAGATGGAGATGGTCTCGAACATGGGGCCGCTGAAGAAGCTGCTCTCCATGCTGCCGGGCTTCGGCATGCCGGGCATGACCGACAAGATCAACGTCGAGGAGACGCAGAAGCGGCTCGCCATCTTCCGGGTCATCATGGACTCGATGACCGAGGAGGAGATGGAGGACCCCAAGATCATCAAGTCCTCGAGGGTGGCGCGCATCGCCAAAGGGGCGGGCGTGGACCCCAAGGAGGTGAGGGCCCTGCTGCATCAGTACAACACATCCAAGAAGGCCGTCAAAGGCCTCATGGGCAACCGGAAGCTGCGGCGGCAGATGATGAAGCAGCTCGAGTCCGGGGACGTGGGAGGGGCGCAATGAGGAGGTTCGTGGTGATCGGCCACCGGGCCATAACCTCGGGGGACTTCAAGCTCGACGACCTGGCCGGAGGCACTGGCAGATTGGACGTCCTGCTGCGCTGCATCAACTCCACCTTCTTCCTTTCGCATGACATCCGCAGGGACGCGGAGATCACCCTCATACTGCAGGGCGCCCCCAATCCGCCCAAGTCCATCAGGCTGGTCGGCTCGGAGCTCAAGTACCTCAACCCGGACGAGAGGTCCACGGCGGCGCTGGTGCGCAACGCCCTCATCCAGAAGGTGGCGTTCGAGGAGCGCTCCTCCCCCGGCATCTACATCTCCAACCGCAAGTACCGGGACGTCCTTACCAACATCCCCGAGGGGGAGCAGATCGTCTACCTAAAGGAGGACGGCCAGGACGTGCGGGACTTCGACTTCAAGGAGAACTTGACCTTCGTCCTGGGCGACGACCAGGACCTCACGCCTGAGGAGGAGGAGGCCCTGCTCGCCTACAACCCCCAGGTGATCTCCTTGGGCCCGAGGTCCTATCACGCGGACCACTGCATCAGCATCGTCAACAACGAGCTGGACCGCCGGGTGCCGCGAAGGACCTGAGGAGGCTCACGCCTCCTTAATCCTCTGGGCCATCTTCCGCGCCAGCTCCTCCACCTTCTTGAGATCCTCCGCCGTGGGATAGCCGTTGACGTCGATGGCCCCCAATGCCTCCAGCTTGAGGGGCGCGAGCACCTCCAGCGCCTGTTTCACCGCGCCCCCTCCCCAGCCATAGGAGGAGAGGAGCACCGCGTACTTGGCGGGAGGCTTGATCACCCTTACCACGTTGGCGGCGTGCAAGGCCAGGGGGTGCAGGCCCCCCAGCACCGTCGGGCTAGCGAGCACGATGCCCCTGGAGTCGACCAGGTCCCCGGCTATGCTGGCCAGGTCGCTGACCGCCAGGTTGTAGACCTCCGCTTGCACGCCTTCCTGCATCAGGGTCTGGGCGAACACGTCCACCATGGCCTTGGTCGCCTGCCACATGGTGGCATAGCAGATGGTGACCTTTGGCACGGTCTTCCCGTTGGTCCAGGAAAGGTAGGCATCGACGATCGGCTCCGGGTCCTTGTGTATGGGGCCATGGCTAGGCGCTATCATCCTGATCTCCATGCCCTCTAGCTTGGCCAGCCCGTTCCTGCCGTTCTTGGCGAAGGGCATCATGATCTCCCCGAAGTACTTCTTGGCGTACATCAGGAGGTCGGGGACCTCGTCCGCGAACACGCCTCCCGCATGATGCGAGCCGAAGAAGTCGCAGGGGAACAGCACCTTCTCCTCCTCCAAGAACGTGAAGATCGTCTCGGGCCAGTGCAGGAAAGGCGCCTCGATGAACCTCAGGGTGCGTCCCCCAAGCTCCAGCCTCTCGCCGTCCTGGACCACCATCATCCGCTCCTCGCTCACATGGAACAGGGCGACGGCCATCTTGGCGCCCTTGGCGCTGAGTACGAGCTTGGCCTTGGGGTTGTGCGCCAGCACGTAAGGGATCCCCCCGGCGTGGTCCGGCTCGGCATGGTTCATGATCAGGTAGTCGATCTTGCCCCATGACCCCAGCTGCTCCAGCTTCCCTTTGAGCTCCTCCTCGAAGCCCGGGTTCACCGTGTCGATCAAGGCCACCTTGTCCCGTCCGCTGACGAGATAGGAGTTGTACGTCGTCCCCGCCGGCAGGGGGATCAGAGAGTCGAAGATCCTCCTGTCCCAGTCCCGCACTCCCACCCAATGAACGCCAACCGCGATCTCCCTGGTCTCGTGCATGTTCCTCACTTGGATGTTGGCACCTATCCGGGGATATAACTAACAATCGATGGACGCTTCGCATAAGGCTTTTATCCCTCGAGGCGATTAAGCGAGGCTGGCATGAGCGAGAAGATAGCGCAGCACCGACATTGCCGCCAGTGCGGCAAGGCCTTCGTGGGCAACGAGCCATTCTGTTCCGCCGAGTGCAAGGGCACGCACAGCACCAAGCTGCAGAAGAAGAAGAGACAGCTGCTCATGCTCTACATTATATCAGCCATCATCCTCATTTTCGCTCTGGTATACGTGAATCTATGAACAAGGTCGGCGTAGGCGGGACCTTCAACGTGCTCCATCGGGGTCACCGGACGCTGTTGGACAAGGCGTTCGAGGTAGGGGACGAGGTGGCGATAGGGGTGATGTCCGATGCCTATGTGGCCTCGCACAAGCGCTGCGCGGTTCCTTTGGACTCTCGCCTGAGCGCCTTAAGGTCCTACCTCTCCTCGAAGGAAAAGCCCTTCACCATCAACATAATCCAGGACGCGGAGGGCAATCTCTTGCGAGACCCCTCGATCACAGGCCTGGTGGTCTCGCCCGAGAGGTTCACCGAGGCGGAGCAGCTCTCGAAAAGGAGGAGGGAGAACGGGCTGAGCGAGCTGCGCATCTACCGCATCGGCTACGTATTGGCCGATGATTGCACCCCCATCAGCTCCTCCAGGGTGCTGGAGGGGGAGATCGATGCCGAGGGGAGGATGCTGCGCCCGATGAGGATAAACGTCGGCTCGGACAACCCGATCAAGGTCCAGGCCGTGACCAACGTCCTCATGCGCATCTATGGCGACGTCCTGGTCGCCGGACATAGGGTCAGCGTGAACGTCCCCCCCGAGCCTTGGGGGGAGGACGTGGAAAGGGGGGCGGTGGAGCGGGCCCGAAAGACGCTGGGGAGCGCCGACTTCGGCATCGGCATCGAGGCCGGCATATTCGAGCGCAAGGGGGACCTCTATGACGTGCAATATTGCGCCGTGGTGGACAAGATGAACCGCGTCACCGTCGGCCATGGCTCCGGGTTCAAGTACCCGCCCAAGGTGTCCGAGCTGCTGCGCAAGGGGACCACGGTAGGGGATGCCTTCAAGTCGCTCTATGACCAGGAGAAGTCGGGAAGGGGGAACGGGGCGATAGGCTACCTGACCCATGGCATGCTGAAGAGGTCCGAGCTGACCGAGCAGGCGGTGGTGGCGGCCATGGTGCCTCGGATACGAAAGGAGCTCTACTTCGAGGTCTGAGCGCGCTTCCTGCGCTCGTTGACGTAGCCCATGTAATCCTCCAAGCTGCCGCAGTTTGCTATGCCCACGCACTCGAAGCGCCGGTACTTGCGGCAGTAGAACCCTTGTTCGTTGAATTCGCAATTCACCTGGCGGTCGGCGGCGCACTTCTCCTTGATGCAGCCGAAACCAGTGTAGGGGCCGCGGCATTTGCCGTCGAGGTCGAGGAAGTCGCAGCGCATCTCAGGACCTCCATTGCCCTTGCCTGAAGGAGCTGAGCTGGGACATGTACTGCTCGATGGAGGCGCAATTCCCCTTTCCAGCGCAGAAGAAGCGTTGGAACTTGGCGCAGTAAAGGCCGAACCATTGATCGTTGGAGCAGTCCTGATGGCGCAAGCGGTGCCTCTCGCCGCCATGCACCGCGCAGCCCTCCTCGCCCAGGCACTCACGGCCCTCGATGGCCGCGTGCGCGCAATAGCGCTCCCCGTAGCGGTAACGGCACGTGTTGATCCCATCCCTGTCTGTAAAGACAGGGCTATATTAAATTAAGATTATATAAATATTCTGGACATCCTCTAAGGATGCCCGGTCGAGCCTCGGAATTTTGTCTAAACCACCTCGCCCATCACCGGTTGGTCCTTGATGCGCAATTGGTCCTCTATAATCCGTTCCACGAACTTGGCGATGTCCGGGTCGGGATGCTCGAACGACTTGATCAGCACGACCTTCCTTCCGTCCCGCATGATGGCATTGAGGCGGAAATGGACGCTCTGGCCATGCTTGTGCTGGACGTAATACTTGTCCACGAAGACCTGGGCTATCTCCGACGAGGAGATCTTCTTCCTTCCAGGCCAGGGGAGCGGCTTGTTGACGATGCTCAGGCCGTCCAAGCTCAGAGTGATCTCGGTGCGGTTAACCAGATGCACCAATCCCACATAGAGCATGACGGCCGGGATGGCGAAAAAGAGCAAGGCGAATACCGGCGCCTCCTGGACGATTATCCAGCCTCCTTGGTAGAATAATACCATGATGATTATCGCCGGCATCAGTAGCCCGAGGATCTTGTTAAGGGAGTACCAGCGGTAGATGATCTTGACATTATCGATGTTCTGCTCCAGCTTGATGCACCCTGGCTGCCTCCTGTCGAAGGGAGCGTTGGCGCATTGCCATGATTTCAGGTTGTCCATGCTCGCGGAAGAGAGATTGTCGCTCCCTCCTGCCTCGAAGCCGTCTTGCTTCAACTATCCCCACCTGTATTGCATTTAATGGGTGAGCATATCAAACTTGCCCTAGCCCAGTACAAATCGAAAGGTCCAGCATCGATGAGGATCGAGAAATGAATAGGCGCCGAGGGGGAGATTCGAACTCCCGTGGTGCAGAGCACCACCGGCTCTCAAGGCCGGCGCCGTGATCCGGGCTTAGCTACCTCGGCA
>CAYHAO010000069.1:0-5490 GCA_964354665.1 uncultured Methanomassiliicoccaceae archaeon
GGCCCTCACCCCTGTCCTTGGCGTCCTTGTAGAGATGGCGTACCACCCAGAAGACCACGGCCAGGGAGATTATGCCTGCGCTGATGCCGAAAAGCATCAGGTAATTCCCCCCATGGTAATCGAAAATGATCAGCTCCCGGGACACGGCAGTTATGGCCACCAAGATCACTGAGCCTACCCGGATGATGTGCTCTTTGGTGTAGACCAGGATGGTATCCACCAGCTCCAGGATGATCACCACCAATAGTATCTCCCCGATGAAAGTGAGAATCTCGACCCTGATGTCCACTATAGCGCTAAGATTGTCCAACGAATTCCAGATCTCGTAAAGCAAGCCGATTATCGTCAGGACCGCGAGAAAGCAGAGGAGGATCACAAGTATCCAGATGATCGCCTTAGAGAACGTGTTCAGGGAATCGGTGGACCTCGAGGGCACGCGAATGCATGCGTTATCCAGGTTAATAATGGTTAGCGAGGACTACTCGCAGCAGTCCTCGCCGCAGGTGACCTCTTTCTTCCCTCTTATGGCGGCACTGATCATCGCTGACGCGCAGCCGACCCCGCTATCCACCTTGATGGCTGAGGAGGGGCAATTGACCTGGCAGGCGCCACATTCCATGCATTTCTCAGGCCGGGAAAGGCGCACCTTTCCTTCGCCCCTCTGGAACACTCGGTGCGGGCATACGTCCAGACATCTTCCGCAATTGACGCACCTTCCCGGGAAGAAGACCAGGGTGTTGATGGGCGTGACCTCGGAGGGTGCCTCTAGCCCATCCAATTGTATCACGGGTATGTCGGATTGCATCACACCCACCCCATCCAGCTTGCGACCAGGGAAAGGGACATAAGGACCGCGCCTGCTAGGATTAAACCGACCAGCATGGGAATGTAGGTGAAGATTTCTCGCCTGACCCCTGTCCTCGAGGCATAGGTGGAGCAACCGGTGAAGTTGAGAGCCATGTACGCCACGGCAGGCACGATCAGCAGGGCGTCGGCGGCTCCATAGGCTAGGCCGATGAGGATGCCTTCAGCTGTATAGATCGAGTAGAAAGAGAAAGGGGCGGCCAGGATCAAGCCCAGGATGATGCCTTTGCTGGTGAAATCATTGGTTGGTAGGAATGGGAGCAAGATGGGGAACAAGGCGATGCCTCCCAATATCGCGGTGAGCGCCATCAGAGCGGGCAATAAACCGCCGAGGAGGAACAGCAGGATGGGCAGCAGGATCGCGAGCCAGAGGAGGTTCTTTATCTCCACGGGGATGAGGATGGCCCGGTCCCTGATTGGAAAACGTACCGTACGCATCTCCTCGCTTGCCTTTCCTGTCCTCATGTACTCCGGTATGTCCTTCGCCCGCACTGGACCGTATTCCACCTTGAAACCGGACCTCTGCCTCACCTCATGCGCGGATACGCCAGGTGCTCCAAGCTGAGGGACTATCAGGGTGCGATGAGAGACCACATCCTTCAGTCCGGTGGCCTCGATGCGCCGGACTATCTCCTCCGTGGAGAAGGTGCCTTTCCCTGCCGCGCACCAAACGTTGATGCCTTTGGTATCAAGGACCAAGATGAAACCGTCCATGCCTTGGAGGGAGGTGCGCAGAGCGTCGAAGCTGAGGGTGTAGTTGGCAGAGGCGAATACGGGCGAGGACGTCGTGGGATTGCCGAAGGAATATAGCCCGGGCTCGACCCGATGATACATGCGCCTGTAGCCTAGCCGAGCAGTGAAGTGATCCCATTTATTGGAGAACGCCAGGGTGGTCGTGGTAGGCTTCGGGTCCATTCTATCACCTATTCGCTCCTTGGACCGAGCCCACCATCCCCTTCACCGGGTCCGAGAAGGATTGGGCCTTGAGGAGCTGAAGGCAACAGATCTTGCCATCCTTCTCCATTATGACCACTGCTAGCTTGTCCCCCGCCTTGAGGTCGAACTTCTTCCTGACCTCCTTGGGGAGGACCATTTGGCCTCTATCGTCCACGCTGACGATGGCCTCTACATTGTAGCTCTCGCCTTGCTTGGTTGGGGATGGCCCGCAGCACTTCTCCAATTTGCTCTTGCCCGACATGCTATCAATGGTCAATTGCGGACAAAATATTTAGATTATTCTGAAATATCAGAATTATCTGAGACTAAACTGTCTCGGGCTTCTTCGCGTCATTGATGAGGGCATCAGCCCAGCTCTGGACCACCCGTGAGGCGAGGATGACGTTGGCCTCGACCCTCTCGATGGCTTGATCCGCTTCCAACGAGGCTTTGATCTCGCGCAGCTCTATCATGTCGCCGGCCCAGACCATGGCCATTACCAGGTCAGGCAAGTTGCGGTAGGTGTTGAAGAACAGTATCCGAGGGGAGTGCTGGTTGAGCCTGCTGCGCATGAACTCGCGCATCTCCTGGTGCCCACGTCGGAATAGATGGAACATACACAGGATGTCGGGACAGGCCTCTGGCGACAGCACCACTGAGAAATCAATGACCTTCTCCTCGACCATTGATTCGAGGCGCGCCTCGACCATTTCCCTCGGCACCCCCAGCTCTGTGGCGATTTCGAAAACGCTCTTGCGCGCATCATATTGCATGCTTCGGACAATCTTCCTGTCCAGGTCGGTGAGCGGGATCGAAGGTTTCTTTAGGTCCGGGGGAGCGGACCTTATGCCGAAGACCAGGTCCTGCATGCCGACCTCCTCCCTCAGGAAGTCATTGTAGGAGTCCAAGTGAGATAGCTTCCTTAGCGTGGCCCCGGCATACAGCATGCCTCCGCTGCCCAGCCCGACCCACGAGGTCGAATCGTTCTTCTGAAGTTTGGCCAGGGCATCATCGAAGGTGGTCGTCTCGGCTCGGCCATAAACAAGCACCCCGACGGACTTGAGATAGGAGGGGCTGTAACGCGTGATGAATGAACGGAGGACTCCCATCTGCACTAAGGAGGCGATCCTCCGCTCCACCTCCTCGACGGAGATCTCCAGGAACTGTGCTATCTTCAGCGAGGGGGTCCGGGAGTCGGAGAGCATCATCTGCACCAGGATGATGTCGGTGGCATCGAGGTGTCTCGACATGATGGGATGGGGATGCGATGCTCCCTTCTAAAACCATCGCAAAACCCAAAGCAGTGAGCGGCTCAAATTAGTTTCTGGCAAGCAGGGCAGAAGATGGTGGTCCGGCCCCCGACCTTAATGGATTGGAATATACCGTTACCTCGATGGCATGGGCTGCCAGCCGCCCTCGAGCGCAAAAGGAAGCCTTGGGGAAGCATTTGGAAATCGGTGGAGACCCTGATGGAGGCATTGAGCACGTGGCGGACTTGAGCCCATATCCTCTCCAATGCCTCCACGGGCAGCTCGTTCGAAGCCGCTAGCGGATGGATCCTGGACTGGAACAGGGACTCGTCGGCGTAGAGGTTGCCCACCCCGGCGATGACGTGTTGGTCCAAGAGAACGGACTTGATGGCTCTGTGCGAGCCCTGCGCCCTTGCCACGAATTCTTTCTTGGAGACCTTCAGCGCATCGGGGCCAAGCTGATGTTCCCTCACGAAATCCGCCATGGAGCTGGCAAGGCCGAGGGCGCCGAACTTGCGCGGATCATCGTAGGCCAACCTGGTCGCATCGTCGAAAGTGAACAATGTGCGTGCATGTGACGGTGACCTCTCGCCCCTTTCAAGCATCAGAAGGTCCCCGGTCATGCCCAGATGAACGGTCATGAACCCTTTTCTTAGGTTGAGGAAGAGCTGCTTTCCATGCCGGTTCGCCCCGATGATCTGCCTTCCTTGGACGGATCGGACGAAGACGCTACGGGAAATGCCATCTAGAATGCCTTCATCAAGGACCCTGACATTGGTGATGGTCCTTCCCTTGCACTGCTCTTCCGCATAACGTCGGACCATCTCGACCTCGGGCAGCTCTGGCATCCCTCTCCATAAGGGTGGTCAAAGGTCTTGTTGCTTTCGAGGCGCGCTCCCGCTTTCCCAGCATGGCATTAATTATTCGGAGACATGATGCCATGTCAGTCTATCGCCTGCGATGCGCATGACCTCCTTCGCGATGCTGATGGGGGATGGCCTGCCTTCGATCCGGTCCTTGCCATGGAAGATGACTTGGTGCACCTCCCTCCCAACGATGTCGTCGGTCCCGGCCTGCACCCGAATGACCACCGAGCCTTTTGTCCTCAGCTCCTCTGATGATATCCCGTCCTCGTCCCCATCCGTGATCGCTACGATAGGAACGTTGAAGCGGTAAAGCAGGCTGCCAGCGATCTTGCTGGTATCATCCCCAACGGTGACCGCCAACGATGCTTTCCGGCACCGATAGATCGCAGCTTCCGCGCTATGGTCGATGTAAAACACTCCTGTCTTTCCTGAATCGATGGACCTCGCCGTAGCCTTGGTCCTCCTCGTTAGACCAGAGCGTACGTGGGCCTTGAAAAGATCGAAGTCCCCCAAGCGGTTCACTCCGGTGGGCTTGAGCTCGACGCCGTCAGCCTCCAACCTCCCATCATGACCTTTGCGCAGGGTGACCTTGGTCGACGTGACGCGCCCGACCACCACGCCATCAACCCATATGTTCTCTCCTGGGATGACGCCATAGATGCGCCTTCGGTCCTGGCCCGTTTCGGCATCACATAAAATGACATTCCCCTGAAGGACTTCCAATCCAAGCTCGTTTGCCAAATGGCGCACGATCCTCTCATCTTTTCCATTCCAATCGATCATGATGCCATCGTCGATCTGTAGGAGGGGCTTTTCGACCCTGTGCTTGCATCTCGAATACACTATACAACCGAAGCGGAGCGCGGATTCCCGACTCTTAGCGGAATTCACCAGGAGCAGAACGTCGTTCGTAGCGCTCAATCTAGCAAGCTCTTGGGAAGGCTTCCTCATCTGAGAAATGTCCACCTGACCTTCGAGCCTGGCATCGATGACCGCCGCCACTCCGGTGTACCCGCTCATGATCGCCTCGACCTGTCCTTCGTTCGACAACAGGTCGATGACCTTCTTTGCCAGGCCTGTGTCGATCACTTCCGGACCATGCAAAACGATAGCGAACTTCACGCCAATGCCAAGGACCATCTCAGATTTCACCCTTGCGAAATCTCGTCCGTTGATTACAACGAACGATGGGACTTAAGTCGGGTATTAGCATTATCCATAACAGGATAGGACAGGTCACGACCATCGATAGGACCCAGTAAGAGGGATGCGATGGTAGGAGACCCGACCGGGAGATATTGAGAGGGAGAGATTACCATGGACTGGAGACTTTTTGGAAAATTGCTGTTCGTCCTGAGCGCTCTTCCCTGGGCTGTGTTCATCTACACCATGTTCAACCTTTACGACCTAGGGCTGACGATGGATGGCTTCTGGCCCCTTACGGAACTGTTGGTGGCATTTGTGATGACAGTAGTAGGGCTCTGGCTTGCCTTGAGAAAATAAAAAAAATTGAAAGGGGAAGTGGTTTGGGTCTTACTTGCACTCGATCTGGCCGTACTTCTTGGTGGTGTCCA
>CAYHAO010000070.1:0-1172 GCA_964354665.1 uncultured Methanomassiliicoccaceae archaeon
CGATCATCACGGGATAGAGTCCCTCAACGCTCTGGCCCCTGGACTCGTCCGACCAGTCCCCGTAGATGGATACGGCGTTCCGCCCCATGGCCAGCTCTCCGGACATGTGTTGGACCGGCCCACCGACCCCCCCAACCCTTTCATCATCGTACCCGGAGAGGATGGCGGCCAACCACCCTTTGTCCGGAACGGCGTCGTCGTCGATGAAACAGACCACGTCTCCCTTCACGGCCTCCAGCCCTAGGTTCCGCGCTGCTGAGATGCCACCTAGGGAGGGCTGAGGGACGATCCTGATCAGGCTCTGCGCGGGTAGCCCTTCGAGGAACTCGCGCGTTCCATCCGTTGAAGGCCCATCCACTACGATCACCTCCAGGGGGGCAGGGTCTAAGGCATTAATTCCAGCGAGGCAACGCTCTAACCATTCCTTGCGATTGTAGGTGCAAACCACCACAGAAACGGTCCTGGCCTCGATCATATGGCTCTCTCCCATCAGGTCGTACTTGATTCCTACGTGAACATAAAAAGGGTTCCTTTGCTAAGGGAAGTAATGGTAAGCGCTTCCATTATTGATAATTTTGGACATTGTCCTGGAGAATACCCCTACAGAAATTCCGACTGGCTTGGTCTTGAAATCCATATTTAAACCTGATTATTTAATTAGGGCATTATCATCCTTGATTCCTAGAAAATAGCCTATATAAACGCGCGAGCCGGGTAAGGCTATAGAAACGACGGTGCGGCTACGCTGCACTTACCGTGCCATCTTCGCCCGAATGTGGGTGAAACCAGATGTAGGAAATGTGGGAGCGGAATGAACGACATAGATCGAGAACAGGTCATCGATGCAAGGGCATCCTCCCCAGATGTGGCACCTGAACAAGCGGGATGCGAACCTGGCCAGGAAGTGGACGGCGAAGGCCAATCCTTAATTAAGGGACACTCACCGCTCTCACTATTCCGACAAGCCTTGGCCAGGGGGGCAAGGCTCCTCAGCAACTCCGATCCCGATAAGGCGAAGCTATTCAAGCGTGGCCTTAGCCTCATCAATAGGTCGATCGAGCGGAAGGCTGTCCGACCTATGGCGGTATTCCTCACGGTCGTGTTCCTGCTCGGCGCCTTTGCGCCGATCCTGATGGCCACCGGGCAAGCTTCCGATGCGCTTCCACCTCCGG
>CAYHAO010000070.1:1272-5466 GCA_964354665.1 uncultured Methanomassiliicoccaceae archaeon
TTTGCGCCGATCCTGATGGCCACCGGGCAAGCTTCCGATGCGCTTCCACCTCCGGGAATCATGACACCATCAGGGGATGCACCTTCAGGGGCGCCTGATGACTTCCAGATAGGCGCGGCTTCTGCAAATCTAACCACCACCACCTCTGCTTCCAAGATCAATGTCTGGACCGAGGAATATGTGATAAATGTCGATTATTCGACCTCTTACGTTGATTATAAAATATGCCCCTACTTCTGCACCGATTTCATCCGGTACCGGCGGGTCAATCCCCAGTACTGGTATGACGGCACCTACGACTCTAGCAAAAACGCCCTGAACACGCTTTCCATGACCATATCCAAGTGGGGTCGTACTGGCAACACCGTGTGGTTCCTGGAGTCCTGCCCCGAGTTCAGCCTCAACCAGACCTTCACCATCTATCGCGACTACTTCGAGCTGGACGTGACCTACAAGCCCGGCACGAAGAACGTCCTCACCACCTACTTCTTCGGCCTGTACTCGGCTTCCAACTCCCTGTATCCAATGGTCTCGAACGGCCACTACTACCGCTACGTCCCTGGCTATGAGGAGGACCGCTCCGCCGGCGCGGGCATGGGTGGATGGTACCCCTCGCTGTGGATGTACGCCCCGGCATGTGACATGAGGGCCAAGGGCAAGACCATGGGACTGGAGGTCGGTCTGAACGAGACCGTGTGCTACCTTGGCTCCCCAATATGGATGAATGAGCCCGGGTCGGGCGGGGAGAGCGTCTTCGCCATCAAGTACTTCTCCAAGAACTCCGTGGTGCCGAACATCTCCGCCGGCATGCCAGAGACCTTCCACCTCTTCGTCAGGCCCTACAAGTACACCGACGGACAGGATCGCGGCCATGACGCGGGATACGCCCAGTGGGTCGCGCCCAAGGTCGCCGCCGCCTACGGGCATCCGCAGCAGCCCGTGTTCCCGCTGCTGGTCATGGACCTGGCCACCTGGTCCGCCAGCTTCCGTTCCTGGGTGGAGAGCAGCCAGGTAAAGGTTGCCACCCAGTCGGACAACCCCAACCAGTATGACTGGAACTACAAGTGCAGCCAGCTGCCCAACAAGACCCCCGGGGACCCCGCCAACGTGCCGGTGAGCTGGCAGGTCTACAGCGCCCCTGGCGTCCCCATGACCATCTCCGACGGCCGGGTCATCTGCAATCCCAACAGCGGCCCGTACAACGTCCCGAACACCTTCCGCTGGCAGCTGATCAACAACGACCCCTTCATGGACTGGTGGACCGGGAGCAGGGGCGTGTTCTGGGACATGATGAACATGTGGAGCGCGGACAACGTCCTGCGCAGCGACTACAACATGCGCGACGAATTCATCATGACTGGGTACCTGGAATTGGTGAAGGACTCATTCAGGAGCGGATACTGGGACTACGTCATATCCAACACCTTCTCCGCCCTGCTGCAGCCCTCCATGGCCAGCAGCATCTCCATAATCGAGGGCTATCAGCCCTCCACCGTCTACGGCACCGGCATGGTGGAGCATGTGCATTCCACCATGAACTTCACCGCCAACATCCCGGACGCCTACCGTCCCAGGATACTGATCTACCAGAACTACGACTCCACGGCCAACGCCGCCGATCAGGAGGACGTGTACAGCGCCCTATTCGGCAGCGCCCGCTACAAATTCGACCTGGCCCTGGTGTCGTATGACTCCTTCGACTCCCAGATGCACAACTACGTCATGGCCGAGGAGATGTACAAGGCCATGGGGTGCACCCGCAACTCGGACGCCAGGACCATCACGGTGGACACTTTGGACCTGGCGACCTCGACCTCCCTGACCACCTCCGCGCAGATGGTAGTGGTGAAAGGCGGGGCTAAGGCCATCATCACCGAGTCCTCGAACCTTGCTTCCTTCACGATCACAAACCTCCACGCCACCTCAAACGATTTCGACCTCAGAGTCCCTGGTGGGAGCTACTTTACCCCGGGCTCTGGGGCCCAAACTCTTTCCGCAATGACCTATACCTCCGACGGTTATGCGAAGTTCTCTGGCCGGGTGGCTGCGGAGAAGACGGCGACGATGACCCGCAACGACAACATCCAGGTCTATCAGCGCAACTCCGGGAGCGCAAGCGTCTCCCTGACCACCATAGGCCCCAGCGCCGACCTCACGGTGCAGTCCACTGGCGGCACCACCGAGATCACCCTCAAGGGATTCACTCCTGGCAAGACGTATAGCATCCGTGTCAACTCCGTGGTCATCGACCAGAAGACGGCCGCGGCCGACGGGAGCATAACCTTCTCGAGAGCTTATGGTTCCAACGACCGGGTCCAGACCCAAGAGGCTTCAATAATCGATACTTTCCCTCCGCACGTCAGCAGCATCACCCCCATTAATGGTGCTTCCTCGGTCGCAATCACCAGCCAGGTGCGCGTGACCTTCAATGAATCCATGGACCGGACCTCCACCCAGGCGGCCTTCGGCCTCAACGGTCCCTCGCAGGTGTCCGGGAGCTTCTCCTGGGAAAGTGGCGACACTGTGCTAGTATTCACGCCATCGCTGTCGCTGCAATATTCGACCGCCTACACCGTACAAATGAACACCACGGCCAAGGACGTCGCTGGTAACTACCTTTCCCCGGCATTCTCGAGCGGCTTCACCACCGAGCAGCAGCCGAAGGTCGTCGTGCCTCCCTCCGCCCCCCAAGGCTTGGCGGCAACAGGAGGAGCGAGGGCCGTTTCGCTCAGCTGGTCCGCGCCATTGGACAACGGCGGTGCTTCGATCTCGGGATACAACGTCTACCGTGGCACTTCCTCCAACGGCCAATCGAGCACGCCCGTGGCCACTTTGGGGAACGTTACCAGCTACCAGGATATTGGGGTCTCCGACGGCACCTCTTATTATTACAAGGTTGCCGCGGTCAACTCCGCCGGCGAAGGTTCCAAATCCTCAGAGGCACAGGCGACGACGTTCTTCGTGCCCAGCCCACCTGGGGCACCTACAGCGGTGGGATCCTACCGTAGTGTGGCACTTTCATGGTCAGCGCCGTCCAGCAACGGCGGCTCTGCCATTACCGGGTATAGGGTATTCAGAGGCGTGAGCAGCCAATCGCTCACCCTACTCACGACCCTCAGCAACGTGCTTTCCTACACCGACTCCGGCCTGTCCGACGGCACCACCTATTATTACAAGGTGTCGGCGGTCAACATCGTCGGTGAGGGCACTGCAAGCGGCGTGGCCTCCGCGACCACCTCGAGCACAGTGCCAGGTCAGCCTTCGAGCCTCAAGGCAACTGGATCCTTCGACAAGATCTCCCTCAGTTGGTCCGCCCCGGCGGCCAATGGCGGCTCTGCGTTGACCGGATATAAGGTGTATCGTGGAAGCTCGTCTGGGCAGCTGAGCTTGTTGGCGACCTTGGGCAACGTACTCTCCTTCGAGGACTCGGGCCTGCCCGATGGCGTCACCTACCTCTATCAAGTATCGGCCCTCAATGCGATCGGAGAAGGAGCAAGGTCGCCAGAGGTGCAAGGAACGACCTCGGTCCAAGTGCCTTCCTCACCACAATCATTGCAAGCCAGCGCTCTTGATGGCAAGGTCAGGTTGGATTGGATCGCCCCGGAGACGGACGGGGGCACGCCCATCCAAACCTATCAGGTCTACCGTGCCATCGGTCTGGGCCAGATGGAACTTGTCGCGGCCATTGCCCCAGCTCAGAGTTATGAGGACCTGGGATTGACCAACGGCGTGACCTACCGCTATCAGGTGAGCGCTGCCAATTCGGTGGGAGAGAGTGCGCTGTCCACTGAGGCATCAGCGACGCCTTTCGGCCTTCCCGGGGCACCATTGAACCTTCAGGCGCTGCCGGCCAATGCCAAGGTGGCCCTGAGCTGGGCGTCGCCTTCCGATGCCGGGGGGTCCGACATCTCCGGATACAGGATCTACCGCGGGGACTCTCCTTCCTCGATGTCGCCCCTGATAACCCTGGGATCCATCACCAACTACGAGGACAATGGAGTGAGCAACGGCCTCTTGTTCTACTACTCGGTCGCGGCCATCAACGCGGTCGGGGAGGGAGCGGCATCCTCACCGGTTAGCTGCATTCCAGGTTACGTCCCTTCGGCGCCGCTCTCTTTGCTGGCTTCGCCGCACGATGGCGCGGTCAGATTGAGCTGGGCAGCTCCCCTTTCCGATAACGGTCATGAGATCGTT
>CAYHAO010000071.1:0-5356 GCA_964354665.1 uncultured Methanomassiliicoccaceae archaeon
AAACTTTGGGCCTGTTTGTGCGTTAGAGTTTTCGAAAAAGCCGACCATATAACCCTAAACGGCGCAAAAAAATGTATTTTGACGGTTAACTATAGAAAAGACTCTATTTCGTGCTGAGCATCTTCTCTTCAGAAGTGCAGTTGACGCGCATTTATTATAGAAAAGCGTAGCAATCTGGTATCGTGGACGAGGACAAGGCTGGACAGGACCAAAGCCAAGGTCGTCAACACGCTGGTTTGGTAGTGATGGTCTCGGGACTATTTGGAATGACGGCAGCCGCCCTCATGTATTATAACGCACTATCAATGGGAGAGGATTTCTTACAGGACTCTCTATTACTCATATCCAGCGCGGCAATACTTGGAGCCGCCACATTTATTTTCGGATTGTATTTATATATTAGAAATAGTAAATAATTAAAAAGGAGGCTTTCAACCTTCGCTAAATACAATGCTCAGACCGCTCCATGTATTATTATCTAAAAAAAATTAATTACGGAAATGGTTTATAGGCTGCATTCACCAGAAGCCATAGAACTGCGCGAAGTCCATCCAACCGATGAGCCATCCCAGAGAGCAGAACCATAGAACAATGGTTGCGACCCATGTTACGCCCAGCATGAGCTTGAAGTACTGGCTCTTCTGGGCGGCAAGGAGCACGTAGAACATGAACCATGCCATACCCCACAAGATCCAGTTGATGCCTAGTATCCAAAGCTCAAGCTTGAACGTGTATATTGCGAATGGAATCACGTTTATGGCCACGAACAGACAGTACCAACCCACCGCCCTCTGATCCTTGACCCCCTTCAAAAAGTCCCAACCGAGCCACATGTAGGTGAATGCGAACAACAACGCCTGTGCTGCCGCTATTGCACTTCCAACTACGAGCCAGTTATAGAAGGCCACGGATATCGCGAGAAAACCGACTAAAAAGTTAAAGATCGCTGCGTCTTTTAGGTCAGCTTTCCCCATGAAGGCGAGGAGGTTCACCATCAGGACGCCGGCTATGTAAAGGCCAACCAATCCCAATGCCAATCCCTGTGTTTCCAACATTGCCATTTCCTTTCCTCCTGTTAGGTCATCTCCTCCCTCCCTGTTTCTTCGACGAAGAGAGGAGAATGATATTGGGGCGATGGCCCATGTTCAAGCTCTGAGGAGGAGCATCAGGGCGCAACATAGACCACCTTCCCACCTACTATCGTCATTAAGTTCGTGATGCCTTTTATGTCATCGGGCTTCACTGCCAATGGATCCTGCGCCAACATGGCCATGTCGGCTAGCTTACCAACCTCGATCGAGCCCTTGCGGTGCTCCTCGCCGGTGGCATAGGCTCCCTCGATTGTCACCATACGTAAGGCCTGCTCTACCGAGACCCTTTGCTCCGGGTGCCACCCTCCATCCGGAAAGCCTGTAGGGTCTTTCCTGACGGACGCAGCATATACGTTCATGAGTGGGTTCATATTGCCTATTGGCGCGTCTGTCCCAGAGCAGAGATGGACTCCTTTGTCCTGCAAGGACTTGTATGCATGTGCGAAGTTCGCCCTCTTCGGGCCGACTTGGCGTGGGATCCAACGCTGTCCGCTCATCACAAAGACCGGTTGCACGCTGGCAATAACGTTTAGATCTGCAAATTGGTCTATCAGGTCCTTACCTAGGATGATGCAGTGGGAAACCTTGAATCGTGGGTCCTTGGGCTTCAGCTCATCCTGAACCTCTCGGAAGATGCGGAGGAGCACTTCGTTCGCCTTATCGCCCAAAGCATGGACGTCCACTCTGATTTTGTTCTTGGTCGCCTTGTGCACGAACGCCTTTATTTCCTTGGTTGGGAGCCTCATCACCCCGGAGGTCTCGGGCTTGTCAAGGTAGGGCTCTCTCAAAGCTCCAGTGTGGGAGCTCAGAGAGCCGTCGGTGATCATCTTCACTCCTGCGAATCGAACTTTACTTGAGCCGAACCCGCTCATCAAGCCGATGTTCACCGCGCTATCCAGGTATTGGAAGCCCAGATAGAAGTTGATTCGCGTAGGTAGCCTTCCCTCTGCCTCAAGCTCCTGGTAGGCCTTCACCTGGGCATCCCCGGCCAAGATATCCACCAGGGAGGTGAGACCGAGCTCCACGGCCCGGTCCGCGCAGTACTTCAAGGCCATTTTGCTCTGCTCGTAACTGAAGAGGCCGGCCCCGGTCTCCAAGAATCCTGGAGCCACTAGGTCGATGGCGTTCTCCAATAGTACCCCGTTCGGCTCCCCCTTGGCGTCCTTTTCTATGGTCCCACCATCGGGAGCCACCGTTTTCTTATCAATCTTCTTTTGATGCATCAACATGGTGTTGATCAGGTAAATGTGAGCGTTCCAATGGATGAGGAAAACTGGATGATCTGGTGCCACCGAATCCACTTCCCATCTGGTTGGATAGCGGCGCTCGTCCATCAACTCCTGGTTCCAGCCAAACCCTAGGAGCAGCTCCCCTTTCGGGATCTTCTCTGCCCTCTCCTTTATGCGTTTTAGCATATCGGGAATATTCTTCACATCGGTGAGTTGGATGCCGTTGGCGAAATGCCCCACTAGCAACGGGTGCATGTGGGAATCGTGGAACCCAGGCAGGATGGTCCTCTTCTTGGCATCGATCACCTTGGTCTTGGGACCGATCAGGGGCTTAACGTCCACGTTTCGCCCCACCACTACAATGATGTCCCCGATTACACCTACGGCCTCGGCCCGCGACATTTTTGAGTCCATGGTTATGACATTTGCATTAACCACGGCCATGTCCAGCTTTAGCTCGTGCTTCATTACCATCGCCTTAATGATTTTTTTAAATAATTAAAATGGTGGCCGAAGCCACCAATTGGTTTAGTACTTTCCATGCTTCCTGGCTGCCTTGATCAGCGCCTTCATGTTGTACCTTGGTGTCTTAGGCGATACCTCGCACCCAGGTGCCAAGATGAACCCGCTCCCGGGCATGGCAATTTTGCACGACTCGGCCACCTGCTTATCCACATCCGCGGGGGTACCAGTGACCATGGTGTTGGTGTGGTCGTATCCGGCCATCAGGGCGAGCTGCTTGCCCCACTTCGCCTTCGCCTCCTTGAGGTTGGGCTTGGCTCCTTGGTCCCACCAGGAGATTCCCTTAACGTTGGAGCAAGCTCTGGCCATATCTGACACCACGTCAAACATCGGCTCCACGCCACAGATATGTGGTATGTGCACGGCACCAGGCGTCTTATTGAACACCTCCACGTCATAGGGCATGCCGAACTCGCGGTATTGCTCCTCTGTGGTGATCTCCTTAGAGGCTCGGGTGGTGAGGTAGCCTGTGAAAAAGGCTCCGTTGTCCACACAGGCATTGATGAAGTCAGCCACTGTCGCCGTAATGGTCTTTAGACCTTTCTTGAGCGCCTCCGGCTCCGTCATCAGGTGGACCAAGGTGTCCTCCATGGAGCAGACGTGCGTTGTGGTGGTGATTGGGCTGGGCAACGACACGCCAATCGGCACCCTGTCGCCATATCGATCGTGGCAGATGCGGCATGCATCCAAGTAAAGCCTCATCCTGCCGTCTATCCTCGGGTCCAGGACCTCTAGCTTCTCCCAATCGCCAGGTGCCTTCACCGGGAATGACCCCAAAGCCATGTGGATATCTGGCTCAGAGGGCATTTTCATCCTCACTCCCCAGCCTTGTACGATCAGCCCCATGTCCGACAGGCAATAGATATTATCGCCGCCAATAGCCTCATAGAAGGCTATGTGCGCTTTCGCCATGTTGAGACCAGTAGACCCATAGGCAGGCACATCCATGCCTGGCACGAAATGGGTCTCAAAGATGCCGCCAAAAAGAGAGACTGGCACGAAATCAGGGGTCTCGTGGTTCAGAGCCGCATCGAATCGTTCCATCGATGTCATATCTTTCATATGCTTTCCTCCCCTGAACGACCAAAAAAAATAATGCCGTTCCAATCTATCGTTAACCGCGGAGCTTATAATTCTTTGCTTCGAGGTTGCCATTGGAATTTGTAATAAAAGGGGGTTGGAAGTAGGGGAAATTTACTAAGAAAGCATGATCCTAGCGTCGGCGACCTTTACTCCCTCGGAGCTGACGAAGATCGGGTTCAAGTCCATCTCCGCGATATCGTCCACCTCTGAGAGCATTTCGGAGACCGAAATCAACGCCTGGATAAGCGCGTGTATATTGGCCCGTTCCCTTCCCCGGAAGCCGTAGAGGAGTTTCGCCCCCTTTATCTCCGAGAGCATCTCCTTCACGTCCAGTTCCGTGACTGGGGCCAGGCGATAGGAGACGTCCTTGTACACCTCAACGGCGATCCCGCCTATTCCTAGCATTATGAGATGGCCGAACTGAGGGTCCTTGGTCGAGCCGATTATCATCTCCTGGCCGACCGCCATCTCGGAGACCAGGACGCCCGCTAGGTCGAAATTCGCCCGCATCGCCTCTTGTTCGAAGGAACGATAGATCTCGGCAACATCCTTATCGTTGGGCACGTTCAGGCAGACCGCCTTGAATTCGGTCTTGTGAACGACTTGAGGGGATACCACCTTCATCGCCACGGGATATCCTATCCTCTCAGCAACCATCACCGCCTCATCAGGTGAGGTACATATTGCCTCGTTGGTCACTGGGACGCCATAGGCGCTCAAGATCTGCTTGGCCTCGGGCTCCATGACGAACTTCCTACCTTCGGACCTGACCTTCTCAAGAATCTCCGCGGCCCTCGACCTCACCAATTCACCTCCCCCCCAGGCTGAAGCCTCTCGACCTAAGGAACTCCACGTAGGATGCGATCCCTCCGACCGCCCTGGCGGTACGCTCTGGCCAGTCGAAGCAAGGGACGCGTCTCTTCTGGAGCAGGTCCATGTTCCTCAGACCGTCACGGGTCGATACCCAGCACACATATGTCGGCTTCCTGTAACTTTTCGAGAGATGGTCATTGACTGTGTCTGCTAAGGCGGTACAGACCTCTGGCATGAGCGCCGCCCTCTGGAGCACGATCGGCATGATGATGTCGACCTCATCGCTCTCGTACATTATCTGGGTTATCTTGGGGTAGAGCTCAACGTACTTCGACCATATCGGGGTCATGTCGACGGGGTTCCTGGCGCTGGCGTATGATGGTATGAGAGCCCCAATCTTCGCCTTCAGTTCCCTGGAGAGCTCCGGCACCACCAACCCGTTCTCCTCGCAAAGATCTGCAAGCTCGACGCCCGTTCCTCCAGAATTGGTGATGATGCCAACCTTTTTGCCTTTAGGGAGCGGCTGCCAATCAAGACCTTTAGCAATGTTCACGAGATCCATACCATTGCGGGCGAAGATTATCCCTGATTGCTTGAACGCCGCCTCGTATGCGGTGA
>CAYHAO010000072.1:0-5339 GCA_964354665.1 uncultured Methanomassiliicoccaceae archaeon
AGACGCCTTCGCCAGGGCATGGTTCAAGCTGACCCACCGCGACATGGGCCCCCGCGCGCGCTATCTCGGCCCGGAGGTTCCCGCGGAAGAGCTGATCTGGCAAGATCCTATCCCCGCGGTCAATCATGAATTGATTGACAAGAAGGATATCGCATCTCTCAAGGGCAAGATTCGGGCCTCAGGTCTATCCATCTCGGAACTGGTTTCGACCGCCTGGGCGTCGGCGTCCACCTTCCGCGGGTCTGACAAGCGCGGCGGTGCCAATGGCGCCAGGCTTCGTCTGGCACCGCAGAAGGATTGGACAGTCAACCAACCCGACCAACTGGCGAAAGTGCTGAAGACCCTGGAGGGCATCCAAAGCGAGTTCAACCGAGCCCAGTCAAGCGGCAAGAAGATCTCGCTCGCCGACCTGATCGTTCTGGGCGGATGTGTGGGCGTCGAGCAGGCGGTGAAAAAAGCCGGTCATAAAATGACGGTCTCCTTCTCACCTGGACGCATGGACGCCTCGCAGGAGCAAACCGATGTGGCCTCCTTCGCTGTGCTCGAACCAGTCGCTGACGGCTTCCGCAATTACCAGAGGGCGCGATACTCTGTTAAGGCCGAGGAATTGTTGGTCGATAAGGCACAACTGTTGATGTTGACGGCGCCCGAAATGACAGTGCTCGTTGGCGGCATGCGCGTCCTAAATGCTAACTTCGGACATTCCCAGCACGGCGTCTTCACCAAGCGGTCAGAGACGCTCACCAATGACTTCTTCGTGAATCTGCTCGACAAGAGCACGACTTGGAATGCAACCTCGGAGGACAAAGACGTGTTCGAAGGTCGTGATCGTGCAACAGGCGAACTCAAATGGACCGGAACGCGTGTCGATCTAATCTTCGGTTCCAACTCCCAGCTTCGGGCTCTGGCAGAAGTCTATGCAAGTTCGGACGCACAGATGAAGTTTGTACATGACTTCATATCAGCCTGGAACAAGGTGATGAACCTAGATCGCTTCGACCTCGCCAGATCATAGCATGAGCGTTTTCGCGGACCTCTGATTCGAGCACATTGGGATTATGTACCGAATGGGGCGCGGGCTCGCCACATGTGAGATACTCTACCTAGAGGAGAAATGGAAAAACTGAAGGACGAGGGGTGCGTTGAATTCAAGGAATAGCCCGGACCAAACGGATCTTCATTGCGAGGTGCTCATGTTGCAGCCTCCAGAACGACAAGGGAACGAAGGAATGCGAATCCTGCAGCGCCCCCTGGGAACCGTGATGAACTAAGAACAGCGCCTTCTTTTCTTGGCTCTAACGATAGCGAAACGCTTATGCGTTCCTGGGAAATGCTACCGTGCATCATGGACATGACCAAAGAGGCGGCCGAACGCGCCAAGCGCACATCATTCGGGCTTGCCGCCCTTCCCCTCGCCATCCGCAATGAAGGGTTGGCTCGGATAGCAGAGGAGCTGGAGGGCCAAAAGGCCGAGATAATCTCTGCCAACGATCAGGACATGGAAGAGGCAAGGCGCCACAACCTGGCGCCGCCATTACTAAAGAGACTTCGATACGATTCCGCCAAGCTTGAAGAGTCCATGCAGCAGATCAGATCCCTTATCGCGCAGGAGGACCCGATAGGCAAAGTGCTTTCGAGTACGGAACTGGATGATGACCTCGTCCTGGAGAAGGTCAGCTGCCCGATTGGCGTCATCGGCATAGTCTTCGAGTCTCGGCCCGATGCCCTGGTTCAGATATCCACGCTCTGCCTCAAGTCGGGCAATGCCGTCCTATTGAAGGGCGGGTCCGAGGCCAAGCGCACCAACGAGGCGCTGGTCAAGACCATAAACGAGGCAATAATCCAGGAGGATCCTCGCTTTGAAGGTTCCGTACAACTGCTATCCACCAGGGAGGAGTTCCGTTTCCTTCTCGCCCTCGATGGTCTGGTGGACCTCATCATCCCCCGAGGCTCCAATGAGCTGGTCCGCTCCATCCAGGAATCAACGAAGATCCCTGTGTTGGGGCATGCCGCAGGTGTGTGCCACACCTATGTTCATGATGATGCGGACATCGAGCTGGCGCTGAAGGTCTGCTACGATGCCAAGGTGCAATACCCTGCGGTCTGCAATGCCATGGAGACATTGCTGGTCAACGAAAAGGTGGCCAGAGCATTCCTGCCACTCATGGCAGCCAAGTACGAGGCCGCCAAGGTTGAAATGAGGGGGGACAAGCTCACCCGAGGCATAATCAAAGCCAAGGAAGCCACGGAAAGGGACTGGAGCACAGAATACAACGACCTCATTCTCTTCATCAAGATTGTCAGTTCGTTGGAAGAAGCCATCGGGCACATCAACAGGTACGGTTCGCACCATACCGACGCGATCATAACCAGGAGCAAGGGTGCTGCGGACAGGTTCATGGACTTGGTCGATTCCGCGAGCGTCATGTGGAACTGCTCGACGCGATTCGCTGACGGGTTCCGATATGGACTGGGCGCAGAGGTGGGCATCTCCACCAACAAGACCCATGCTCGCGGACCGGTTGGCCTCGAAGGGTTGACCATATACAAATGGAAACTTAGAGGGAATGGCCAGATAGTCGCCGATTACGTGGGAAAGGGCGCCAGGGAGTTCACCCACAGGAAGTTGCTATGAGGAAGATGGGCGCCAAGCGGGTCGTGGTGAAGATAGGTACCAACACCATCTGTCGTATGGATGGCACCATCGACCAATCATATCTCGAGGTTGTGGCAAGGCAGGTCATGGACCTGTCCACCCGAGGGATACAGACCATCATCGTTACTTCGGGCGCCATAGGGTCTGGTACGACGGAGCTGGGATTGGAGCGGCGACCTCAGGACATGGCGGCCAAGCAGGCCTGCGCCGCCGTCGGCCAGGCCACGCTGATGATGGCATGGCGCGATGCCTTCCGTAAGTACGGGAAATGCGTTGGCCAGGTGCTTCTGACCTATGGCGCCTTCTCCGATCGCATACGCTACCTGAACCTCAAGAACGCCATGGACGAGATGATCAAGCTCGGGATCGTCCCCATAGTCAACGAGAACGACGTCATCGCCACGGACGAGATCGAAGAGATCTTCGGGGACAACGACAAGCTGTCCGCGCTCGTGGCAAGCAAGATAGACGCCGACCTGGTCCTGCTATTGACGGACGTCGATGGCCTCTACGACCGCAACCCCGAGGTCGACCCGGACGCCCAATTGATACGCACGGTGGACGAAATCACCAAGGACATAGAGCGCATCGCGGGCAAGAACATCAGCGATCGTTCCGTGGGAGGGATGCGGACCAAGATCTCCGCAGCTAAGGTCGCGATGCAATCTGGCATCAACCTGGTGATTGCCAATGGCCGTACCAAGGACGTCATACTTCGGGTCATCAAAGGAGAGGAACTGGGTACCCTTTTCACCGCTCAGGTGAAGTATAGCAACAAGCAACGCTGGATCCTCTTCGCGGCACCTAGGGGAAAGATCAACGTCGACTCCGGGGCGGAAAAGGCCATCAGGAACGGCAAGAGCCTATTGCCATGTGGGATAACCTCCATCGAGGGGAGGTTCAAGAAAGGAGATGTGGTGCGCATTGGGTCCTTCGCTAAGGGCGTAATTAACTTCTCATCTCCAGATCTGCCCAAGACGCTCGATAAATGTGCTGAGGAGCGAGCCAAAGGCAACGGGAAGGTAAGAAACGACAAGGTGGTCGCCAGCAATGAGAACATCGTCCTGCTGGACCAAGTATGAATCTTGATGCAAAGCTTAATCTAGTTATCTTTAATATTTATGTTTACTAAATCATGAACCAGGAAAAGGAAGAGCTGTTGACCAAGCTCGACGAGATTAGCAGGTCCCTTGAATCTTTCAACGAATCCCTGATCAGGGTGCGCTATGACGATTACAAGCGCGCCCTCTCAGAGCAGATACAGTCGGTCTTCGGGGATAACTCTGGGACGCTTTTCGACTCTGGACTGGAGAGGATACGCAACTCGTCCAAATGCCCGAACAAGGCGAGTTGCATCAAACACATGTGTGCCATGCGAGATGACACGATGGCCGCTTTCGAGAGGGAAGACATCACAGGCGCGATGATGTTCCTCGAAGACACCGAGGGGGAGCTCGCTAGCGATCGCTCCCCGTGCAAGGACGATGATTGCTCCAACGAAACCATTGAGACTATCCACCACATCAAGGTGCTCTTCTCCATCTCGGACAATCTAATGTTCCGCAATTACATCCAGCCAGAGACAGGGTTCACCAGGCTGTCATCGCAAGGGAGGTTCTTCTCGGAGCATAGAAGGAGCGTGGAACAAGAGATGCCATCGGAAGAGGTCGCCCAACTAATAGGTCCTCTGGCAAATCCATACCGAATCGAAATAATGAAGATGATCTCTCGACAGGAGATGAGCTTCACCCAGATATCCAGGTCTCTGGGTCTCAGGACGGGCCATCTGCAATTCCATCTAAAGGCCTTGAAGGAGGCAGGTTATGTCCGTTCCAGCCGCCGGAGGAGATCCTACTCGATAACTGCCAAGGGGATAGCGGCATTGGAAGGGCTGAACAAGTTCTTCGAGGGCATGTCAGAAAAGAAGAGAAAACCGTCTGCAATAAAGATTTGATTTATACTGGATTCGCATTTTATAATATTTTTATCTTGCAAGAAAACTTACTTAGACATCGAGCAACAATTGCGTATGTGGTATTGCGAGGGCTTTCAGGGCCATTTGACAAGGCTAGGATCAACCACCCCCGATACTTGCCTTGCACACTCGGCCTTCATTGCCTCGTGCTACAATCGATATCCTAGAAGATTGGACGGTGAAAAAAAATGGCAATGTCTCACATTGAGAGGGCGATGGCGTCCATAACCAACCAACCGGTGGACCGCCTTTCGGTCTATCCGATAGCTTGCGGTGTCAACCGCAAGCTGTTGAGCACCCCCACCACCTATTCTGAGTGGGCCAGCGACCCGCGCAAGTTCGCCGAGGCCGCTATCGCCGGCTACAAGTACTTCGACTGGGACTGGTACTTCGGACTGATGGACTTATCCGTGATGGCCGCAGATGTCGGGTCCGGGGTCAGGTTCGACGAGCAGAACACTCCCTACGTGGTCGACCCCTTGGTCAAGAAGCCGGAGGACTACGAGAAGATCCAGGTACCGGATGTCAAGAAGGGCAGGTGCGGCGTGATCATCGAGGGCACCAAGCTGTTCGCCGAGCGCCTGGGCAAGGACATCATCACCTCAGGCTTCATCGAGGGCCCGTTGCTTGCGTTGACGCAGACCGCCGGCGCGGAGAAAGTCTTCATGGACATGTACAACCACCGCTCCGCGGTGCACAAGGCCTTGA
>CAYHAO010000073.1:0-5165 GCA_964354665.1 uncultured Methanomassiliicoccaceae archaeon
TCGTCATGGAACCAGCCGAAGGGCCCGACCGCCACGCTTCGGTCCTGGACGTAATGCAAGGCACGACCTAGGCACCAAAGAGCATCCTCCTCCCGGCCTTCCAGGTAGGCACTTCGTGCCTTCCAGATCAGCCTCCTGATGAAGCGCTTTGCCGCTCGATGATGTCTCACCCGGCGGCGTCGCAGGAGAGAACGGCTGTCGATTTCGACGACCTTGTCACCCTCCCGGTCGGGCTGGATCGAGCCTTGGCGGAGGATCTCCGTAAATTCTGGAGGTAGGTCCAGCTGGTCACCAACAGCATTGGCGATTTCCAAATGGTTTTTCCACTTCATCCCGTCCCCTACAAGTATATATTATTAAGTCTATAAAAATGCATGAGGGAGCCATCGCTTAATCCATGGCCTCGTCCCGAATCGGGGCAGTGCTCCCGTCCATGGGCGAGGGCCTCTGCTTGGGCGCACGGACCTTGCGCCAGCCAATGTAGATCAGTATGGCCGCAATTATCATGAGGATGATGCCGAGGGCCATCATCTCGGGGCTTATCCCATTGCCCAGGAAAATCCTGTCCGCCCCTCCTGCCGGGTCCCCATTGTTCACCTGCGACTCCCCGAACCTGTAGGCCGAAGTGGAAATGCTGGTCAATATCGCGGCGATCGCGCCCACCACCATCATCAGGGTGACGGAGAAGACGATGATTATCTTGGTATTCTCTCCTGGTGAGATCACGTCCCGGGCCTTCCAGGAGAGCCCGTAGTAAACGAAGCCGTGGTCCTCGTAGCGAGTTACCAGCTCCCCTTCCTCAAGCTTCTTCAGGTGCCTATGCACCCCGGCCTTGTCTAATCCCAATTGATCGGCGAGCTGGGCCACCGTCCTCCTCTGAGGATGCAGTGCTTTCAGTATCTCCATGCGGCTATCGGAGGCCAGAGCGAATAGCGCCTTCTTGTCCAGCTCGACCTTCATCTTGTTTTCCCTATCATATGGAAAGGAGGATGGGGTGTTTAACCCCTTGTCCGCTCCTGCATCCATCATCTTAAAGCTCCAATCGTCGCCACGTCCCCCTCGGCGATGAGCATCGGGAGGTAGCCATAGTCCCGTTCCCGGTAGACCAGCTTCCCCTGCTCGCTCAGGTCGATAAGGGAGTTGACGTAGATCGTGGTGTCGGAGATGGTGTAGAGCCAGTCACCTATGAATTGGGCGCGCATCACATATTCGCCCGGGCCGGGAGGGATCGTTCCCTTCAGTTCCACCTTAGTATCGCTGATGGTGAATACGTACGCGCCCGAGGTGCAGTTCCATGTGTCCTTATCCCAGGAAGACACCGGGATGACCAGGCTCCCCGTCACCGGGTCATAGGTTACCGCCTTGTGGTCCCAGAGGGCATCGGAGTACGACCAGCCTGGAACGACCAGGCTGTCGAGCTCCTCTGGGTCATATGGATCGGAGACGTCGAAGAGCGAGACCTTCAGCGAGCCGTTCTGCATGCCTATTCCCACCAGCTTGCCGTCTCCGACGGGGTGCAGATAGGAGGAGAAGCCCGGAACCTTGAGCTCGCCCTGCACCCTAGGGGCGGTGGGGTCGCTGAGGTCGATTACGAAGAGGGGGTCAACTTGCCTGAAGGTCACCAGGTATAGGGTTTCCCCAGAGAAGCGGCATGAGTAGATGCGCTCCCCAGGAGCCAGGTCCTCGAGCGCACCGATAATGATCAAATCGGCGTCAAGGACATAAACTGCGCTCCGCTGGTTCTCCCAGCTGAAGGTGGTGGCCACCCTGAGGAGGCCGCCATCCTCGTCCATGGAGAATTGGTTGAGCAGATAGCCGGGCACCTCCCCGCGCGCAATTGCCTCCATATGCAGGCCTTCCAGGGAGATCTTGTAGATCGTGGTCGTGGTGGTGTCCGTGCTTACCGCGACCCCGTCGGCTGTAAATGCCTCTCTGACGGAGTTCATGATGCCGTCGGTGGCGCTGCCCGTCCATTTCTGAAAGGTCAGGTACATCGCCTCCGTGGAGACGTATACAGTAGATGCGTATCCAGTCAGTATGGATGTCAGGTTGCTCTCCATGCTTCCCACATCAAGCGCCATGATGTTGATGAAGGAGGCGGGGTCCTTGCAACCCGGGTCGTAATGGACGTCAGTGATCGGGATGGCCCCGGAATCGTTCCCCTGCCACTCCTCAGGTAGGGTCACGACTGAATCGTAGGACCACAGGTAATGTTGCGTGACCACGTAGACAGTGCCACCGCTCAAGCGGCTGGTCACGCCATAGCCAGATACCCCCGCGGTCCCGATCAAAGAGGGCTCGCCGCCCTCATCCAAGGAGAAGACGGCGAGGACGGTCCTCTCCTCCGGCATTCGCCAGATGGCCGGTGCGTAGACCTTGTAGGAATCACCAGTGGAGTTGAATGGGAGATAAGGTCCGCTCACCGAGACCACCGCCACCAACCTATCTTGGTGAAGGTAGATCCCCTGTGTCCAAGCGGAATAGTTCTCCCCTAGGTCCAGAGATTCGCGCATATCGATGACCGTCGCGTTAGAAAGCTGCTCAGGAGGATAGGCCTTGATGATGTAGATGGCCTCGCCAGAAGCGATGTAGAGGAACTCGCCGTCCGTCTTGACGCAATCGGCCTCGTCGACCCCTTCCACCTGGACGTTGGTAGTCGAATGGCGGACCGAGTCCGTTCCGGCGCTATTGCCGCTCATTGCTTCCGATCCGTAGTCCTTCCAGATGTCGTTGCGCTGGGATTGGTGCACGAAATCCTGAAGCTGATGCTGGGTCCTGAACGTGGGCAGGAGGTCCGTGGCGTCCACATCATCAGTGTGGGAAAGAAGCACGAATCCCCCGGATAACAACAGACCAAAGGCGATCAAGATCGCGATGATGGCCGAGTCTCGTCTTTCGCTCATGCTCTATCGAACATTGATTCAGAGAGGGAGTATACTTACCCCCGCTTACTGTTGACTTTTTCGTCAACGCCTCTCCAAAACGATAATGAGGGTGAGCCGCGCATCAATAATTCGAGTGGGGACATGCCTGAGGAAGGTAGGGGCAGTTACCGCGCCGGGCTGGCCTTTGGTTATCTGATCTTATGCGCCGCTGTGGCAATTTTGGTCTCATGGTACCTGGACGTGTGGTGGTACTTCTTCCCGGTCATGATGATCGCTGGCGGTGCTTATCTTCTGGTGATAGCTTTCATGGCGTCCAGGATCTCCACTTCCAAAGCTGGCTCCTATTTCGTATATCTGCTGCTTTGGGGTGGCCTATTGCTCATCCTGGGCGTGGAATGGATTGTGAACGACCTCTATCCAGACAACCTTGTCTTCCTGGTGGTCCTGTTCCTGGTGTTCATCGGGGTCGTATCGCTACTAGGCTATCTCATGCGAAGGCGTAGATGATCTCCCTGTTTCTGAGGTCGAGGACCGTTATTCCCAACTTCTAAATAATGGGAAATGGAACGTCGGGACCAAGAATTCGGAGGAATCCAATGCACGCAATGACCGAGCAATTCATGCACAACGCCTTCGCTGGAGAGTCCATGGCCCACATGCGGTACATGGTCTATGCGGAGGCGGCAGAGAAAGAGGGATTCAAGAACGTGGCCAGGCTGTTCCGGGCCGTGGCCTTCGCCGAGGAGGTCCACGCCACGGGGCACATGAGGCGCGCCCCGAGCAAGGTGGGGAGCGTGGCTGCCGAAGCCCCGTTCGGAGTCGGCAGGACGGCAAATAACTTGGCCAATGCGGTGGCGGGGGAGACCTACGAGATAGAGGAGATGTACCCGGTCTTCATGGAGACGGCGAAGTTCCAGGGTGAGAAGCTTGCCCTCACCTCCTTTGATTGGGCCTTCAAGGCGGAGAAGGTGCACCAGAAGATGTACCTGGAGGCAAAAGGCTTGGTGGACCGGGGTAAGGACTGGCGCGACGCCAAGGTTCATATCTGCTCCGCTTGTGGTTGGACGGTGGAAGGGGACGCCCCGGACGTGTGCCCGGTCTGCGGCGCCAAGAAGACTGCTTTCAGACAGTACTAGTGGCTAGGTAGATCCAAACGCCTTCCCGCAATCATTTCCTCTTTTTTCATATCCATATACCTTGGCCCCCATCGACGGAAGCAAGTATGCGAACCCTTATCTGCGGTATCCAATGATACGCTGAGCGATCGAGATGAGAGACGGACGAGAGCTAAGGAAGCTGGTCGAGAGCAAGCGTTTCCTCTTCTTCGGTGGCAAGGGCGGTGTGGGCAAGACCACCATGGCCGCGGCCACGGCGCTTTGGCTAGCGGACAAAGGATACAATACCCTGATCATCGCCACCGACCCAACCATATCGCTTTCCGCCACCTTCGAGCAGCCGATAAGCGAGACGGAGGTCACGCCCATAAGGAGCTCCTGCAAGCTCAGCGGGCTCAACATCAACCCCAAGAAGGCAATGGGAGTGTTCCAGAGCAGGATGACAGGAATGCTGGAAGGCTTCTCGACGCTGTTCGGCAGCGAGCTTCTGTCGACGCCGTGCACCGAAGAGATCGCCGCGTTCGACCAATTCGTTTCCTATATGCAGGACACGGAGCACGACAAACTGGTGTTCGACACCGCTCCGACGGGTCAATCCCTTAGGGAGCTGAGCATGCCCTTCGACTGGTCTGGCTACGTCTCCAATCAGATCAAGCACCGCCGTGAGCTCTCAGAGGCGCTGGGCTTCGTCTATGACGAGGGGATGATCGAGGACCTCAAGCAGGAGAAGGCCCGCTATGACAACGCGGTAAAGGGTCTGGCAGACGACACGGTATCGGCCTTCACCATGGTCACCTTGCCGGAGAAGCTGCCGATAGAGGAATCGGCACGCGCGGTCGAGGACCTGGCCAAGTTCGGGATCAAGGTCCCCTCGATGATCGTGAACGAGGTAATACCGCGAAAGGTCCTCGAGGGCAATTGGTTCTTGGAGAGAAGAAGGGCTACCCAGGAGAGGTACCTGAAGGAGATAGAGGACCGATTCAAGGGACTAATCCTCAGGGAGGTGCCGCTCCTGGAGACCGACGTGTACGGGGTCGACAGCCTGCGCAAAATCGGGGGCCATCTCTATGGCTGAGAAGCTTAGGCTGACGCTGTTGTCCTTCGCCTGCTGCAATCCGAAGCTCGGGGTTCACGACAAGACCTACCTCGAAAGGATAAAGGAGGC
>CAYHAO010000074.1:0-4630 GCA_964354665.1 uncultured Methanomassiliicoccaceae archaeon
CTCGGCCAGGTCCACGTTCCCCGGAGCGAACTCCAGGAGGATGTAGACGCTCTGGGAGATGATGCGGTAAGACCCGTAGAGGATGATGACGCTGATGCCTATGGATATCACCGGATCTGCCTGCTGCAGGTCGAAGAGGTAGACCAGGATGGCGGCCACTATCACCCCCACCGACGATAGCAGGTCGCCCAGGACATGAAGGAAAGCGCCCTTGACGTTCAAGTTCTCCCGGGCCCTCTCCCTGAGGATGATGACGCCCGCCAGGTTGGCCACGAGCCCGATGATGGCTATCACGAGCATGAGGCCCCCCTCTATCGGCTGGGGGTTTTGCAGTCGGACCACTGCCTCGTACATTATGATCAATGAAACTCCGACCAGCACCACACCATTGACCAATGCCACGAGGATCTCCACCCGGAGCAATCCGAAGGTCTGGCGCTCATTGGCCATCCTCGTGGCCACGTAGCCCGCCCACAGCGAGAGCGCCAAGGCCAGAGTGTCGGTGAACATGTGACCTGAGTCCGAGATGAGGGCCAGGCTACCGCTGGCTAAGCCCCCGACCAGCTCGACCAAGGCGAAGGCCACCGTGATCACAAGGGCCAGGAGCAGAGGTCTTGTGACCGCCCGCGACTCAGTATGGAGATGCCCTTCGTGCCCGTGCACGCTAGATCAAATGGTCCCCTCCATAAATGACCTTGTTGCCTGACCTGTCTTCCTTGTCTCGTTGCCAGCTTCCCACCAATCGGGACGATTAAGTATTGACAGTCTCATCCATGCGTCGCATGAGGTACAAGGTCAGGTTCAAGCCGGATGACGTGGAAGTTACTGTGGAAGGGGGGGCCACCGTTCTTGAGGCGGCCTTTGCCGCCCAGGTGGACATCTCCACCTCCTGCGGGGGAAAGGGCACCTGCAAGAAATGCCGGGTGATAGTCGAGGGACCGGTGGAGCAGTCCACGCCGAAGGCGATTGACAAGGACCTCGCGAGCAAAGGCTACGTGCTCGCCTGCCAGAGCCATGTGGTCGGGGACATCGTCGTCTTCGTCCCCGAGGAGGCTCGGATGAAAGGCCAACAGATATTGAAGGCGCATCGCGAGCATGGCCTGGACCACCTCTCGCCCTTGACCCAGATGAAGCAACTAATCATGGAGCCACCTTCGCTGCTCGACAACCTCGGCGACCTGGAGAGGCTTGCCAGGGCGATTATGGGGAAAGAGGGGATACCAGCGCCCTTGTCCATTCTCAAGGGGCTCCCCAATGATCTGAGGGAGTGGGGCTGGAAAGCCACCGCGCTCATTCTCGCGGAAGACCTGGGCAATGGTCTGGTGGCGCTGTCAGATCCGAAAGAGGCATGCCACGTGGGTGCGGCCTTGGACATAGGGACCACCACCTTGGTGCTCTCCCTCGTGGATATGGAGACGGGCAGGACCATCAGCACCGCCTCGGACTACAATCGTCAAGCAAGGGCGGGCGACGACGTCATCGCGCGCATCGCTTACGCGGAGGAGGGCGGACTGGAGGAGCTGCAGGGTCTGGTGCTGCAGACGATTAACCATCTTCTACTGGAGGCGAGGGCATCATCCGATCCGCCTCTGGGTCCATGCGACGTGACCGCCCTCTCCGTCGCTGGGAATACGACAATGGTCCATCTGTTCCTGGGGCTGGATCCCAAGCGCATAAGGTACGAGCCTTACGTCCCGGTCACCAACATCCCGCCCATGGTCAGGGGCAAGGAACTCGACCTAGGCATAAACGCTGAGGCCCCGGTCTACATCATCCCAGGAAGAGCTGGCTTCGTTGGCGGCGATATCACGGCGGACGTGGTCGCCTCAGGAATGCATGAGCGCAGCGAGCTCACCTTGCTCATCGACGTCGGCACCAACGGAGAGGTGGTGGTCGGGAACGACGAGATCCTGGTGGCATGCTCCACCTCTGCTGGACCTGCGTTCGAGGGCGGCGAGGTCGCCAGCGGGATGAGGGCAACTTTCGGCGCCATCGAGAGGGTGCGCATCGGCCCGGACCTGGAGCCGGAGATCGGCATCATCGGGAAGCGGGAGGCTCTAGGCATATGCGGATCGGGCCTCATCGACCTAGTGGCCCAGATGTTCTTGAGGGGGCTGATCGACAAGAAGGGAAGGATCCAGGACATCGACAGCAAGAGGATAAGGCGCAACGACGAGGGTGCGGTGTACGTGCTCTCCCAGGGTTCGGGAAAGACCAAGAGGGAGATCTCCATCAGCGATGCCGACCTCGCCAACATCATCCGCACCAAGGCGGCGGTGTATGCGGGGTGCAGCGTCCTCCTGAAGGCGATCGACAAGGGCTTCGAGGACTTGGAGGGGGTGTGCATCGCCGGGGGGTTCGGCAATTACATTGACATAGAGAATGCCGTGACCATCGGCCTTCTCCCCGACCTTCCCAGGAAGAGGTTCGACTTCATCGGCAACGCCGCGCTCGCCGGAGCGATGCAGACCTTGCTTTCCCAGGAAAAGAGGCGCAAGGCGCTCCAGGTCTACGAAGACATGACCTACGTAGAGCTCTCCACATCGAAGGCGTTCTTCGATGAGTTCTCCTCCGCCTCCTTCCTGCCACACACCGACCAGGAGCGCTTCCCCTCGGTCTGGAAGAGGATGCGGGGCTAGGACCCTTTCGATCTCGACCGCGCCACCTCGAGAAAGCTTTAAAGTACCCCATCTGGTTAGTCAGCAGCATGGAATGGAATTGCCTTCCCACCTGTATCGGCTCCCTGCCTCATCTCAGGCCGAAGCAGGCGGTGGACGTGGAGTTGCGCCATCTTAAGAAGATACCCTACTGGCCCCAGCTCCCGGCCATCGGCTTCGAGGAGAACATGTACGCGCAGTATGCCACTCATCTTCCCGGCGTGAACATCGATGCCCATGCCAAGAGGATTAGCGTGGACCTGGAGGATTATGACCCAGAGCGCTTCTATGAGGCGGTGCTGGGCGAGAACTTCCATAACTTCGAGTACCCCCGGACCTGCTTCCATGGCCTCTTCGAGCTTCTGGAAGAGTGGGAGGTGCCGAAGGAGGCCCTCTACCTTAAAGGCCAGGTGACCGGCCCCATCAGCATGGGCCTGCAGGTGTTCGACCAGACTGGGAAGAGCGTCATCTACGACGAGTCGTACTCTGAGATCGTGAGGATGAACCTCAACATGATGATGCGACAGCAGGAGTTCATGCTTCGGGAGAAGCACCCGCGGACCATCCTATTCCTGGACGAGCCCTCCCTCTCCCTGGTCGGTACGCCATTCGCCGCCGTCTCCAAGGAGAACGTGGTCCGATGGATCAACGAGGTGTTGGAAGGGGTGACCAGTGTGAAGGCCCTGCATTGCTGCGGCAATACCGACTGGCCAATGGTCCTTTCCACCAATATCGACGTGCTCTCCTTCGACGCTTACAGCTACGGGTACACCATATCCCTATTTCCAGACGATATCGCATCCTTCCTGGAGAGGGGAGGGGCCATCGCCTGGGGCATCGTGCCCAACGATGAGGAGGGGCTGAAGAAGGAGACCCCCGCCAGTCTGGTGGAGCGGCTGGAGCGGGAGATGTTCAGACTGAGCTCCAGGGGCATATCCCCTGACCTCGTCCTCAGAGCCTCGCTCATCACACCGCAATGCGGGCTGGGCCCGTTGAACGACGAGAGCCTGGCAGAGGACGCGCTCCACTTGCTGGTCAATACCTCGAAGGTCATGCGCGCCCGGCATTCCCTGGAGTGAGGCATGAGCTATCGGATCGCGGTGGCGGGCAAGGGGGGCGTGGGCAAGACCACGGTCTCCGCCTTGCTGATCATGGCGCTGCACGAGCGCACCGGAAAGGTAGTGATGGCCGTGGATGCAGACCCCAACTCCAACCTGGGGGAGAAGCTGGGCATCAGGGTGGAGCGCACCATCGGCGAGCTGCGCGAGGACCTGCTCAGGAACGTGGACAGCCTCCCCTCCGGGCAGAGCAAGCAGGAGTACATCGAGTACCAGATGCGCCTGGCCACGGTCGAGGGGGAAGGGTTCGACCTGCTGTCGATGGGGAGGCCCGAGGGGCCGGGCTGTTACTGCTACATCAACAACATCCTCAGGACCTTCCTGGATCTGTCAATGGACAGGTACGATTATGTGGTAATCGACAACGAGGCGGGCATGGAGCACCTTTCCCGACGGACCACGATGAACATGGACGTGCTGGCGATCGTAACGGATTACACCAGGGTGGGAATGGAGACGGCCAGCCGCCTGCTCGAGCTCGCCAGGGAGATGAAGGTTTCCGTCGGCTCGACCGCTCTGGTCGTGAACATGATGCCAGAGGCGGACAATCCTCTCCTGGAGGAATTTATCGGCGAGTCAAGGTTCGATGAGGTCGTTCGCGTCCCGCGGAGCGAGGAGGTCGCCAGACGAGCGGTGGAGGACGGCTCTCTCTCCGACCTGCCGATCTCGGACCCAGCCTACCAGGCGGTCCAAAGACTAACTCAATGACCACTGCGCGCCAAAAAGGAAAAAAATTGCGGGACCGCCTGAGGAGCCGCTGCCGCAGTCCTCAGGCGTCGTTGTTTGTCCTGACCTACTTTCCGTACTTGGCCCAGTACTCGGCGAAGAGCGCCTCGTCGGTCGGTATCGGCTTCG
>CAYHAO010000075.1:0-4526 GCA_964354665.1 uncultured Methanomassiliicoccaceae archaeon
GCCACGATGTGATCGACGTCCTTCTTGAAGCGCCTCTTCCCCTTGATGACTTTGCCCACGGGGGTCGTGGTGGTCCAGGCCCCGAAGGGCGTCGCTCCGGACATCTGGATGCCGGTGTTCATGTAGGCCTCGTTGTCCAAGCAGACGTACAAAATGTCCTCGTTGCGGTCCGCCGCGCCTGACAGGGCCTGCAGGCCGATGTCGAACGTGCCCCCGTCCCCGGCAAAACCCACCACCACGGCCTTCTTCCCCTTGCGCCTCATGGCCGCCTTGATGCCCGTCGCCACAGCGGCAGTGTTCTCGAAGGCGGTGAAGAAGTACGGCACGTCGAACGCGGACGTCGGGTACTGCGCCGCGAAGACCACCAGGCAGGATGCGGGGACGTAGACGATCGTCTCCGGGCCGAGGATGCGCATGATGTTCTTGACCGCGATCGCCACCCCGCATCCCGGGCACGCTCCATGCCCCCATAGGAAGTAGTCCTTGTTGGGCACGTCCCTCATCGTCAACTTGGTAATGTCCCTCTCCTCGCTCATCGCTGCTCCCCCCTCAGACTGTGCCAGAAGACGCTTCGTTCCAGGCTCTCCTCGACGCTCCTCTCGATAATCCCATAGATGACGCGCATGTCCTCCAGGGTTAGGTCCCTGCCGCCCAATCCACCGATGTGGTCAGTGAGGGGCACGTCGCTCCCAGAGAGCGCCCCTCGGACCTCGGTGAAGACCGGCCCATAGCGGTTCATGGCTATGGAGCGGTCGAAGACGCCGAGCGCCCTCAGGCCCTTCGTCGCCTCCCTCAGCTCCCTCTCGGGGAAGGGCCTCATGAAGCGCAGCTTGATCAGGCCCACCTTCTTCCCTTGAGCGCGGAGCTCATCGACTACCGCCCTGGCTGTGGTGGTCGCGGTGCCGAGGGTGATGAGCGCCAGCTCCGCATCCTCCATCCTGTAAGGTTCGAAGAGCCCACCATAGGACCTGCCGAACCTCGCCCCGAAGTCCTGGTCCACGTTCTCGATCACCTCGCGCGCCAAGTCCATAGCGAAGTCCAGCTGGTAGCGCATCTCCATGACGTAGTCGGGCGGGACGATGGGATTGAAGAGCTTCGGCGCCTCGGTATCCAGGACATTCAAGGGCTTGAACCTAGGAAGGAAAGCGTCCACCTCCTCTTGCCCAGGGATCTCCACCCTCTCCACGGTGTGAGAGAGCACGAAACCATCCAGGCACACCATCATCGGGAGCATGACCTGGATGTCCTCCGCCACCCGGTAAGCTTGCAGGACCATGTCCAAGGCCTCCTGGTTGTCCTCGACGTAGCATTGCAGCCAGCCCGACTCGCGCTCGGGCATGGAATCGTTGTGCTCCAGCCAGATGCCGGCGGCCGCTCCCAGGGAACGGTTCACGTTGACCATAACCACCGGCAAGCGGTTCTGCGGCGCCGCGTAGAGCATCTCGTGCATGAGCGCCAATCCTTGCGAGGCGGAGGCGGTGAAGGTGCGCACGCCCCCAGCGGACGCGCCGACGGCCACGCTCATGACCGAGTGCTCGCTCTCCGCCAGGATGAGCTCGGCGTCCATCTCCCCGTCGTTGATGAACTCGGATATCAACTCCATAATGAGCGTCTGGGGGGTGATGGGGAAGGCGGGGATGACCTCCGCCTTGGCTAACCGAACCGCCCAGGCCACGGCATGGTCCGCGGAGATGACCTTGACTACCATTCCCTCGCCCCCTTCTTCATCTCGATGGCCGAGGCGGGGCAGATGTTGGCGCAGACCCCACATCCCTTGCAATAGCGGTAGTCCCAGCGCATATAGTCGTCCGCCTGGCGCTTGATCGTCCCTTCCGGACAGGACCACCAGCAGCGCAGGCAGCGCACGCACTTCTCCTTCGTATACATCGGGCTTTGGATGCGCCACGTGCCCGTCAAATTCTGCCAAGAGCTTCCCGGTCCCACGACCACCTCGCCCATGTTGACCACTGGCAGCGCAGTCCCGGGCGGTATCTCCTCCCAGGGCGGTAGCCAGGCGGCCTTGTGCACCAGGGGGCGCTCGCCCTTGCAGCGACCGGACTTGGCGGCTTCGTAGGCGGCCTTGGCCGCCTCCGCGTTGAGAATGCCCGCCCTCTCCCCCAGCTTCTCCCCGAACTTGTCCTTGATGGCCTGGATGATGTGGTCCAAGGAGACGATATCGTCAGCCTTGGCGATGGCGCCAAGTATGGCGGTGTTCACGATGGGCGCCTTGAGCTTCTCATACGCGATGGTGGTGGCGTCAACGGTGACGCATTCCACCGATATGCCTAGGTCGTACTGCTCGGGAGGGAGGTTGGTGTTGATCACAGCCTTCCCGTCCGGCTTCAGACCATAGGCGATGGGCTCGATGTCTGGAAGACCGCTGTCGAGAACCACCAGCATATCGGGCTTGTAGATTTGGCTCTTGATGCTGATGCACTTTTCGTCGATGCGGGTAAACGCCTTCACCGGGGCTCCCCGCCGCTCTGCCCCGAAGTAAGGGAAGGCCTGGGCATGGAACCCCTGAAGGACAGCGGCCTCGGCAAGGGTCTGCGCCGCCATGACGGCACCCTGGCCACCGCGCCCATGGAACCTGATCTCGTACATATGGCCACCAGCGCCCCTCATATGTGAGGCGGAGGTTATTTAACCCCTACAGGCCACCTCCTGAGAGGATGGAAATATCCGTGCCAAATGAGCCTGGACACCTGGGGGCAAATCTTTTTCGACCGCTCCCCGTCAATCTTACGGTCGATATCCATGAGGATTGAGATCCGATGGCTCGTGGACAAGGATAGAATGAATAAGAGGTTTAAATGACGTCCAACCAGTGCCAGTATTTCGGGTCCTTGCCTCTGGCCGCGTCCGCGAAGGCCTTCTGCAGCTTCAGGGTCAATGGCCCTGGCCTCCCCGCCCCGATGATCATGCCATCGATGGAGTGGATCGGCTGCACCTCAGCCGCCGTCCCGGTCATGAACACCTCGTCGGCGATGAACAGCTCGCCGCGAGTTATGTCCCTCTCGGTTACGGGCATGCCCAGGTCATCGGCGATGGTCATGACCGAATCTCGGGTTATCCCCTCGAGGATGCCGGCGGAGATGGGGGTGGTGTAGAGCTTGCCCTTGCGCACCATGAAGATGTTCTCTCCCGTGCCCTCGGCCACGTTGCCCTCGGCGTTGAGCATCAGTGCCTCATCTGCTCCTTTGTTAACCGCCTCTAGCCTGGCCAAAACCGAGTTGACGTAGTGCCCGCAGACCTTGGCGTTGAGCGGCAGCGCCCTATTCGAGGGCTTCTCCCAGGAGGAGGTTATTAGCTTCGCTCCCTTCTGCATCTGCTCCTCGCCCAGGTACACGCCCATGTACACCACGGCAATCGCGATGTTGGTGGGCAGCTTGATGGGGTTGAGGCCATAGGTCCCGGTCCCATAGTAAGCGATGGGGCGGATATAGTCCACCTTCACATCCTTGTTGGCGCGCACCGCCTCCCTGGTGGCCTCGCATATCTCATCCAACGAGTAAGGGATCTTGAGCGAGATGATCTTCGCCGAGTCCAGGAACCTCTGCATGTGTTCCTTGAGCCGGAAGATGGCCCTCCCCCTCTCTGTCTCGTAGATGCGTATGCCCTCGAAGACCCCCCCTCCGTAATGGAGGCAATGAGTCATGATGTGAATGTTGGCCTTGTCGTAGTCCACCAGCTTCCCGTCCATCCAGACCTTCTGCGTCGTCATGATGTGCCCTCCTCAGCCCTTGATTTAGGTCGATGAGATTAAGGTTTCTCCTCAGAGCGCGTTTACCGCTCGGATGAATACCTCCGGCTTGGCGGTCTCTATTATCTTGTCTACTTCGGCCAAGGAACCGACCAAGCGGGCCTTGCCCAGGGAGTTCTCCACCAGCGCGTAGGCCTCGTGCCTGGTCGCGTCCACCACTTCCACGTGCACGACGTCATGCAACCGCTTCAGGTCCGCTACCGCTACGTTGGCCATCTCCATGTCCCTCACAGTCAGCACCGTCCGTGATTTACCAGCAATCTCGCATCGCCCGACGACGATGGTGTCCACGTTGATCTTCTTGCGCGTGAACACGCCCATGACCCTTTGCATCACACCGAACTCGTCGTTGACGACCATCGAAATAACTTCCATCAATTCTCCCTCCGACGCCTTCCTCGGATGGACCGAGCCCAGAGATCGATAGCCGCGCCTAGGAACGAGGAACGACGCGCCGCCAAGGCCCTTTGCTGGTTCATCTTACAACACTCCAGGGGGACTGCTTTCCGAAGGAAAGTGTCCCCTGCTCAAATAACCAAAACCTGCAAGCTGACAACGCCAGAAGAGACCTGGTAGGCTGCAGGGCTTGACATGGGATGGCGTATCAGCGAAAACATATATATATGTTGTCAGGAGGCGAAGAACTGAGCCAGATAGACGATCAAGGCGTCTTCACATCGTACATGGGCTTCAGCGGGTCAATTTCATCGAGACTTACCAAGCTCTTCCCATATCTGCACGAAGCGGTCCACGGTATCGCACT
>CAYHAO010000076.1:0-4439 GCA_964354665.1 uncultured Methanomassiliicoccaceae archaeon
TTCGAACCTGAATCCATCGCCATCATCGGCGCCTCGAAGGAGGAGCTCAAGGTCGGGCACATCGTCCTCAGGAACCTTCTCGAGTCGGGATACGAGGGCAAGATCTATCCAGTCAATCCCAAGTCTGAGGACATCCTTGGGGTGAAGTGCTACCCTTCGATCCTGGAGATCCCCTATGAGGTCCAGGCAGCTGTAATATGCGTCCCCAACACCTTCGTGCCCAAGGTGATGGAGCAATGCGGCCAGAAGAAGGTCAAGGCCGCGATCATCATCTCCGCCGGCTTCAAGGAGATCGGCAAGATAGGCGCCGAGCTAGAGCATCAGGTGGGCGCCATTGCCAAGAGCTACGGCATCCGGGTGCTTGGACCGAACTGCCTTGGCCTGATCAATACCCAGAAGAAAATGAACGCCACCTTCACCAAGAACTATCCCAAGGAGGGCAGCATCGGCATCTCCTCGCAGTCGGGTGCGATCTGCTCCACCTTGCTTGATTGGGCATCGGAGATCAATGTGGGATTCTCCAAGTTCATCAGCGTCGGCAACAAGGTGGACATGGAGGAGGCGGACATTCTCCGCTACCTCCGCGACGACCCCTCGACCAAAGTGATCGGGATGTATGTGGAGGGAATAGCCCACGGCACCGAGTTCATCGAGGAGGCGGAGGCGACGACCCGCCTCAAGCCCATAATCGCCTTGAAGGCAGGGAGGACCTCGTCGGGTGCCAAGGCCGCCTCCTCGCACACCGGCGCGATATCCTCCAGCGACAAGGTCTACGACGCGGCCATGAGCCAGTCCGGCGTGATCCGGGTGCATACCATCGAGGAGCTCTTCGACCTGCTGTTGGTCTTCAGCAACATGCCCCTCCCCAGGCAAGGCGGCGGGGTCGCCATCATCACCAACGCCGGGGGCCTGGGCGTCATGGCGGCAGACGCCTGCGGGGACTATGGCCTGAGGATGGCGAACTTCACCAATGAGACGGTGAACAAGCTCCGCTCCTACCTGCCCGAGGAGGCGAACATCTACAATCCAGTCGACGTCATCGGCGATGCCAAGGCCGATCGTTACGAGTTCGCCATGCAGACCTTGATGGACGACCCCGGAGTGGTGGCCATCCTGGTATTGCTTGCCCCCACGGATCTGGTGGACATCCCAGGGGTGGCGAAGATGGTGTCATCCTACGCTGGAAGGTCGACCATGCCCATGGTCTCCTGCTTCGTCGGGGGGGAGGATGCGCATGAGGGCGTGGTGATCCTGCGCCAGGCGGGCATACCCAACTATGACTCCCCCGACCGGGCGGTGAGGGCGCTCAGCGCCATGGTCGAGTACCAGGCGACCCGCGATCGCAACTTGAAGGAGAGCTTCCATACGGTGCAGGGGGACAAGGCCCGGGTGGAGAGGGTGCTGCAGAAGGCCAGGTCCGAGGAGCGCGTCAGCCTCAGCGAGTCCGAGGGAAAGGAGATCCTCAAGGCATACGGCGTCCCGGTCCCGAGAGAGGCCTTCGCCGACACGGAGGACAAGGCGGCGGCCATGGCCAAGGAGATAGGCTTCCCCGTGGTCATGAAGGTCGAGTCCCCGGACATAGCGCACAAGACCGACGTGGGAGGCGTGGTCGTGGACCTCCAGAGCGAGGAGGAGGTGCGCAAGCAGTTCAACATGATGATGTCGCGCGTCCAGGAGCGCGCGCCCCGGTCGAGGGTGGACGGCGTATCGCTGCAGCAGATGATGACCGGCCGAGAGGTGATCGTGGGCATGGTCCGCGACGACCAGTTCGGTCCGGTGATGACCTTCGGGCTAGGGGGCATCTTCGTGGAGGTGCTCAAGGACGTGTCCCAGAGGATCGTGCCCCTGTCGGACGCGGACGTAGCGGAGATGATAAGCTCCATCAAGGCCTATCCCATCCTGACCGGAGCGAGGGGCAAGAGGCCGGCGGACATCCCCGCCCTGAAGGATGTCATCGTCCGAGTGGCCCAAGTGGCCTCGGACTTCCCGGCCATAACGGAGCTGGAGATAAACCCGGTCATCGTGGGTGACGCGGGCCAGGGAGTCGGCGCGGTGGACGCGCTCGTGACCATAAGGAGGGAAGGAGCATGAAAACGCTGTTCTTAGGTTCGGTGACGGAAAGGTCGGGCAAGAGCATTGTGGCGCTAGGCCTGGCCCTCAACCATCCTGGGAAGGTCGGCTATTTCAAGCCGTTCCGGGAGGCGCAGAGGAACTATGGTGACAGATTGGTCGACCAGGACGCCTATCTCATGAAGCACGCCCTCGGGCTGAGGGCGGAAGAGGAGCAGCTCTCCCCATTCAACTACGACATCTACAAATCCATCAAGATGAACGAGATCGTGCGGGCGTTCAACTCGGTCCGAGAACCGGGCAAGGACATGCTGGTGGAGGGTACCAGGGACATGTTGACGGGCTTCCTCCATGACGTCTCGGGCATGGCCATCGCCGAGGCCATCGGTGCCGAGGTGGTCTTGGTCTCGGCCAAGCAGCCGGGGTCCATGGACAAGCTGATAATGCTCACCCAGATCATGACCACCTACAAGATCGATTTCAAGGGCGTCATCCTCAACATGAGCTTCAAGCCCGAGGCGCGCGTCCTCCTCGAGGAGCGAGGGATAAAGGTGCTGGGGAACATCCCGGTCGCGCCCGACCTCAAGCACTTCACCGTGCGCGAGGTGGCGGACGCCCTCAGTGCCAGCGTGGTGGTGGAGGAGGGCTTCTCCAACATTGTGGAGGACGTGATGATCGGGGCCATGCAGCCCGAGGCGGCCATCAAGTTCATGAGGAGGGTGGCGAGGAAGGCGCTGATAACCGGCGGCGACCGCTCCGACATCCAGATGGCGGCGCTTGCCACCGATACTTCCTGCCTGGTGCTGACCGGGGGGTTGTACCCGGAGAAGCAGGTGATCGCCAGGGCCTATGAGCGCAAGGTGCCCATCCTCCTCACGCCGCACGACACTCTGCATGCAGCGGAGATGATCGACCACCTCATCGCCCGCATCGACCCGGACAACAAGAAGAAGATCGAGAGGGTGCGGCAGTTGGTGGCTGACAACGTCGACCTGAAAACCATCTGGGGATAGACCGCGCCCCGTTACTGGTACAATGTCCCTGAGGGGGACCAAATCGTTTCATTTGCGCTCTAAGCCATAGTCAAAAGGGAGGGTCTGGCGCTTACGTAAAGATTTGAACCTCACGGCATCCATCACTTTCGTCCCCCTCTGCCCTTGATCCATCATCAAAGTAGTAGGTAGGCCAAAATGCCGCCAACTATCAGGATTCCCCATACGATGGCTATCATGATAATTAGGAACCTACCATCCATCTCTTTGGTCGACATAGAATCGTCATGAAATGATTCTGATCATGAGGTTAATAATACATTCCCCCAATCCACAACATCCCCCACTTTCGCCCCTCTCCCCGGCTTTAGCCACGTTCCATTATTTGTCTGAGAGCACTTCCTTCTGTTCTAGGTATTCAGCCTTCGTGATTTCTCCTCTGGCGTAGCGGAGCCTGATTATGGTCAAAGGGTCTTCACCTCCATGTCTCGCCGATTTACCCTCTTTCCTGTTTCCCGGAGCAGTCTGGTCGCGCTGGAGAATCATGATACACGATTTCGCCCCCTGATCCCTTCTGCTCCCGTAGCTTGCTGACCAGCCCGGTGCAACGACGTCGCACACGCCATTCCAAAACGCTTCAAGCTGCCCACAGACACTCGCGGCGGTGGAGGCGAATGGACAGTCGTGGATTTCCCTCGTCAGGGAATTCTCATCCTTGGCCTTCCATTCCGCCCTTCTGCCCCAGATCGCGTCGAGCCTATGGAAGGCGCTCTCAAGGGTTGTAGATTCGATCTCGGCCTCGTCGAGTCGGAGGCAAGCTATTCCATACTCTTCGCCTATTCTACGGGCTTGCATATTCAGTAATCGCGCAGCCCTTTCTTCTCCAAGAATGTCGACCGTCGTAGCCGTTGCATTGTTCCAAAACTCTCCCGGCCCAGCCTGACACATGAAGTCCAATTCTTCCGTCGGTGTGACTGGCAAAGGCAGATCATTCAAAGGAGCTGTATGCGAAGTCGGTTCTTCTTTCTCAACTATATGCCAATGGCACGCCTGATCCCCTTTGTCCATCGAGGCGATCTGAGTGATAGTCACAGAAGGCGTCGTCTCCTTGAGTATCATGCCGAGTTCCTTCCGGCACCACCATTCGCAATAAAACGGGAACTGGCCATTTGTCCGGCAATCAGGGTGGACTATGTCTGCTTGTGCTGAGCTGGCTTTCGCGTTCGGGTTCCCTCGGTTAGACATGTAGACGGCGAACAATATCGTCCCGGCCGCTCCTTCGCAGCCATAAGGGCGGACCCGCGAGATCGCGGGAAAATTTTGTGCGCACCATTTGGCGTTGATGCGGATGTACGGATCCAAGCGCTTGAAAGCCTC
>CAYHAO010000077.1:0-4315 GCA_964354665.1 uncultured Methanomassiliicoccaceae archaeon
TCGAGGGCGTTCAGCCAGGTGATGCGGGGAAGGTCCTTGTTCTCCATGGACGTGAACTCCGCCCTTTGGCCTTTGAGCACCACGTTGCAGAAGTCCTTGAGCCGGACCTCCCTTCCCTGCAAGGCTTCGAGGTCCTTCCTTGTCAGCAGGACATGGTCAGAGGCGCTCAGCAGCCTCGTCCCCATCTCCGGATGCTCGGGGTGCACAGGCATCTTGACCTCTTTGTGACTTGTTGGCAATCCATCAATGACGACCTCCACCGGGTCGGCGAGGAACGTCGACCGGGGTGCCGTGGGGTCGATGATGGAGCGGTTGTAGGCGTACATGTTCTCCGCCGGGGTGGTGATGTCCGATAGGGACATGCCCATATCGATGATGAAGTGGCGAATGGCCTCGGGCACGAACCCTCTGGCCTTTAGCGACTGAACGCTCCATGTCCGGGGATCGTCCCAGCCGATGTACTCTCCGGAGGTCACCTCCTTGTACGCCTTCGACTTGGAGATCTTGGCGTCCTCCACGCGCAGCATGCCGAAGTGCAGGAACTGGATGATCGGGGTTAGGCCGAGCTTCTGCCAGATCAGGTTCTCCATCTCGTCCTCCATCATCAGGTCCTTGCCCCGGATGACGTGCGTCATGCCGAGCAGGTAATCGTCCGCGGCCCAGGTCATCTCCAGCAGGGGCCAGACATGGTACTTGTTGCCTACTCGAGGATGAGTCTTCTCAGAGATTCGGAACAGGACGCGGTCCCTGAAAGCGGGGTTCTTGTTCCTCATGTCCGTCTTCACGCGGATGACCACGTCCCCCTCACGGAACTCGCCTTTGAGCATCCCCTTCCAGATGCGCAGCTGCTCCTCGGCCGGCTTGGAGCGGTGCTCGCACTCGATGCCCACCTCGCGGTTCTTCCTAAGTGTCTCAGAGTCGCAGAAGCAGGCGTAGGCGGAGCCGGCCTCGATCAGCCTCTGGCCCCATTCGTAGTAGAGGTCCAAGCGCTCCGACTTGTAGTAGGTCTCGTGGAACTCGATGCCCAGCCAGGTCATGACGTCCTTGATCAGGTCGTAGGACTCGACCAGAACCGCTTTCTCGTCGCTGCCGATAGTGTCGTCGTAGATGAGCAGCAGCTTGCCGTTGTAGCGCTTGACGTACTCGTCGTTGAGGATGAAGGAGCGTAGGTTGCCGATGTGCGGCGCGCCGGAGGGGAAGGGGGCGAGGCGCATGACGACCTTCTGGCCCTCCTTCACGTCAAGGGGGCGTAGCTTCGGCTCCGTGGACGCTTCCTTCTTTACCAGGAGCTCAGGGGCGGTGGCCTCCAGCTCTGAGCGCTGGGCCGCAGGGTCCAAGGAGTTGACTGCAGACACTATCTGGTGGATAACAGGCACCCACTTGCCCATCTCCTTCTTGATCTCGGGATGCTTGCCGATGACCTTGTTGATGACGTTCTTGGCCTCCGCCTTACCATCATGGAGGAAGGCGTTCTGCAGGGCGAAATGACGAATGCTCTGCTCGATCTCGCTCATTCGCCCCTTCCAAGCGAATGGGGTTATTTGAAGGCTGCGAGTCGAGCGGCTTCTTACTCTGAGCTAGAAACCAATTACCTGAGGAACCAAGGGGTTGTCCTCACCGATAATGAAATAAACGTTCTAAATGAATGAGATATGAACAAAATTTTCAAGGTGGGGAAGATCGAGACTGGAGGGGGAAGTTGAACGAGTATGAGAGGTTGAATAACGTCCTAAACCATTTGCCCGTTGACAGGCCTCCGGTCATCTGCCCGATGCATGCCGCCACCACTGCCCTGATGAAGGCGGCCACGGCGCACTACCCCGAGGTCCAGGATAACCCCATCAAGATGGCCAGGTTGGCCATCGCCGCGCATGACAAAGCCGGCTTCGAGAATGTCACGGTCCCATTCGATGAGACCGTGGAGACCTCGGCCTTCGGGGTCATGACCGGACGCAAGGGCGCGCAGCGCCTGCCTATGATCCTGCAGCACAAGATCGCTCATCCAGGGGATGTGGACAAGCTCCATGTGCCCGACCCTAGGACCGAGGGCAAGGTCCCGGTCGTATTGGAGGCTGTGCGACTTCTAGAGGGGGAATGGGACGCGTCCGAAGAGGTCCCAATATTCCTGGGCATAATCTCCCCTCTTATGCTGGCCGTACAGCTGCGCGGGGACCATGAGGCGTTATTGGACATGGAGCACGATCCAAGCCTGCTCAAGGCTCTGCTCAATAAGACCACGGACTTCATCCTCGAATACCTGCGCGAAGCGGTCGAGGCGGGCGTGGACCAAATCGTGTTGGACGATCCGCTCTCCAATAGCGATTTCCTGACGATGAAGCACTTCCGAGAGTTCGCCGAGCCTTACGAGGACAGGGTCGCGAATGAGATGAGGAAATTTGACATCGAATCGATCCTCCACGTCTGCGGGAAGGTCACCGAGCACCAACTAGAACGAATGATCGAGATCGATGTCGATGCCCTGAGCATTGATGAGGAGGTGCCCATCCCCTTAGCCAAGAGGCTCAGCGCCCGACGGCATATGGCGATAATCGGCAACATCAGCCCGACCAAGGTGCTGCTCATGGGCAATTCTGGCAAGGTCGAGGAGGCCACTAGGAGATGCATCGATGAAGGAGTGGATGCGGTGGCCCCGGGATGCAACCTGGAGATGTACACGCCTCTGGAGAACCTCCAGGCCATGACCGCGACCGCCAAGCGCTATGGCGCCGAGAGGGCCTCGAAGGTGAGGAGATGAAGTCCGGCGTCCTGGGCATCGTCGGCTGCCAGGTCCTCGAGGACGAGATGGCCTACGTATTGGCGCATGACCATGACGTGAGGCGCGTCCTGATCATCGATGGCACACAGGAGAAGACCATAGCTGACAAGATCAGGAGGATGGCCCCGGACAAGATGGTGGTGAGCTTCGGCGAGGAGTTCGACTTCAAGCAGTATCAGATGTCGCCGGAGCTCTCGGTGATTCTATGGCTCAAATCAATAGGTTTGCACCAGAGCCCCCCCATGCTCCGCGAGGACGTGATGAGGTCGGTCAGCATAATGGAGAACTTGGCCAATTCCGTCATGCTCTTCTACGGCCAATGCGGAAGCGCTTTCCGCAACATGGAGATAATAAGAAAGGGCGTCCACGTGCCCCTCACCATATTGCATGACGGCGATGGCTCCTTGATCGATGACTGCTACGGCACCGCCCTTGGGGGCAAGGAGGAGTATCGTTTGTTCCTAGTGAGCCAACCCGGTCCCGCCTACGTCATCAACACCATGTGGGCAGCCAATTGGCGCCACTTCATGATCGAGATGCAGATGTGCCGTGACCCGAACGACCTCGAGGAGGTGAAGGATATCTTCAAGTTCATGGATTACAAGAAGGTGGTCGGTCTGAACACTGGCCTGATGGAGCAAACGACCTTCGATCAGCGGCTTGAGGAGTTCGCTTCCCTGTTCGGCCTGGAGCTAGAGAATCATAGGTGCTCATTGAAGGTCGTGGAGCGCTCCTACAACGAGGCGAAGCAATACCTGCAAGACACGTCATGAGGTGCGAAAGGACCGATAATGAATAAGCGCCAAAAATGAAACGTTATGCCTGAGGAACGGTCCTTGCCCCGCCCTCAGGCCGGTTTGTCCCCGTGGTCTCCCCCAAATAAGGTAAGTGAAGTAGTTATCTCTTTCCGATATAAGACTTGCCTTTAAGATTGTTAATCCAAACATCTATTGGACTTCGCTCATACGCCATGCAATGGGTCTCCATCGTGGGCCATCGGTCTCTCCGTCTCGTAGATCTTGCATGGCGGCGCCTCCACCTGGTCCTTGTAGTGCACCCACCACTTCATGCACAGCCACCTTTGCAAGGCGTTAACGTCGTCCACGGTCATGTGAGCGAACCTCCCCTGCAGCTTGAGGTAGTCCGTCACAGGCAACATGGTCGAGGGCTTGTAGGTCAGGCTCGACTCCCCGTTCACCGCCTCGAACAACGTCCACATGCCCGTCTCCACGGCTAGCTTGGCGATCTCCATCGTCCTCGATGACTCGGACCTCCATCCCGGGACGCAGGGCGAGAGTACATGCAAAAAGCGGAAGCCCTCCATGGACTTGGCCTTCTCGACCTTGCGCACGAAGTCGTTGAAGTGCGCGATGGAGAGCGTCGCCAGGTAAGGGACCTCGTGCGCCGCCACGATGTGATCGACGTCCTTCTTGAAGCGCCTCTTCCCCTTGATGACCTTGCCCACCGGGGACGTGGTGGTCCACGCCCCGAAGGGCGTCGCTCCGGACATCTGGATGCCGGTGTTCATGTAGGCCTCGT
>CAYHAO010000078.1:0-4255 GCA_964354665.1 uncultured Methanomassiliicoccaceae archaeon
CGTTCAGGTCGATGAGGTCGACCTGGTGCCCTTGGCCTTTGAGCAGGGCGCCCATCTGCAACAGGCTGTAAGGCTCGAGGATGGAGTACCTCTCGGTTATCTCGCACCTCTCCTCCCTGATTACAGGTATGCCCTCGAAGCGTGGGGGGTTGACAAGGAGTATCCTCACGAGCGCACCTCTAGGACCTTTCGGTACATCTCTGCCGTACTAGAAGCCATTTTGGTGGCGGATAGCTCCGAGCAAACCTTGGCCCGGGCGTTCTCGCCGAGGCGGGCCGCGAACTTGCGATCCCCTAGGACCTTGTGCAGGCTCGCCGACAAGCCCTTGGGGTTACCAGGCTGGAAAAGCAGACCGTTGCGGTTGCTGTCTATCATCTCCGGTATCCCCCCCACGTCCGTGGCGATCACCGGGAGCTTGCAGGACATGGCCTCCAGGACGGTCATGGGGAAGCTCTCCGAGTAGCTGGGGAGCACGAAGGCGTCTGCCAGATTGTACAAGTAGGGCATGTCCAGGTAAGGGACGCCGCCCAGGAAGACGTACCGGTCCTCTGGCACCCCATGCTGCTCCAGGAGGGCCTTCCAAGGATCCATCTTGCCCGCTCCGGCGAACACCAGGGTCGCCTCGGTCTCCTTGTGGATGAGGGCGAAGCTCTTTATGGCCATGTCGATGCCTTTGAGGGCGATCATACGGCCGGAGAAGAGGACGATGCTCTCCAGGCCATCAAGGCGGGGGAACTTGGAGAGGCACTCGGAGCGGGCCATGGGCTTGAACATCTCGGTATCCACCCCGTTGTGGATGATGCGCCAGTCCTTGGGCATGCGATACATCTTCGAATAGAGCCTTCTGATGAACTCCGAGACGAAGATCATGTGCTGCCCCTTTCCGAAGTACATCCGTTCGAGGAAGCGCAACTCTGGCAGCATGAGGAAGGTCATCTTCTCCGACCTCTCCAACTTCCTCAGGGGGATCTTGGAGCGACGGGTGCCCATCCGTTGAGAATCGATGGTGGTGTGCACCGTGGTGAGATTGGGCGTTTCCGCATCGAGGAAGCGTAGGAAGAGGTCTGGCATCTGCGCGTGGTTGGCGTGCAGGAGGTCGAACCGGTGCTGGGCCTTCAACGCCTTGAACTTGAAAAGCATATCCATCTGGAACTGGCTGTTGTAGACGAAGAAGTCCTCGGCGCTCCCTAGGTAATGCACATGGATGCGGTCGAGGATCTCTTTGGTCTCCGGTGCCAGGTCGGACATCGAGCCACGCCTCATGGTAATGACGTGCACTTCGACGTCATCAGGAAGCTCCTTGGCCAGAAGGGTCACGTATGTGCCGATGCCGCCCCAATTGGGCAGGAACTCAGGCGTAGCAATGGCTACCCGCATCCGAACCACTGGCTCAAGGCTCTCTGCGAGGCCGCACCCTGGCGTTCATACGGACCATGTCCGTCTCTGGGTCACCACAGAACCGCTCCACGCTCGCAGAAATGAACCTTCTTTGTAGGAGCTTTCGGAAGATCATGGTCCCCGAGTTGATGGGGACGAGCTTGGACTCGCCCTCTCTGGGGTAGTAGTCAATCGGGATCTCTTTCAACTTGAGGTGGTTGCGGACCGAGACCGCATACATCTCCGCCTCCAATTCGAACCGGTCCGAGTCTAGGTCCATGGCCCTTATGGCGTCGAGCCTGAATCCCCATAGGCCCGTGCAAACGTCCGAGCATGGATGCATGTACAATATCGAGGCGGTGGCGCTGAGCGCAATATTGCCTAAGTAGTTCAATCGGGACATGGCCCCTGACATGATCTTGCCACGGAACCTCGAGCCCATGACCACGTCCTTGCCCTCCTCCAAGGTATCTACTAGGTCGACAAGGTATCGGCTCGGGTATGTTCCATCGCCATCGAGCATTAGAAGGTACTGAGAATCTAGGAGCGTGGATAACACGTATAGGTCGCCAACCGCGCCATCTTTTCCGGACAAGGCCTTTAGGACCACCTCCTGAGGATGGCTCAATGAGAATGCCTGCCTCACCCCCAGTCCCTTGCCATTCCCTTCCTGTACATAGACCCTGGCCCCTCTGGACAATGCCACCTCCCTGGTGTTGTCCATTGAACGGCCATCCACAACGATGACTTCGACCAGGAATCCCCTTTCGTGGAACTCCTTCATTGGAATGGTGTCGATTACCTTTCCAAGGCTGTGCTCCTCGTTGAGCGTTGGTATCATCACTACTATCTTCCTGGATGGCGACACCTAGAACCTCCCCTCAGATAGTGGACACGCCACTTCCTGCTCGCGCTGTTCGCTGCCCTCCATCCGGTACATTCCTGCCTCCCCCTAAATCGAGGCTAGATGCTGATGCATCGACTAGGTCCCTTCAACGGGTAACAGATATTCTTACTTTTCCCTAAATAAATGTTTGCCTGTATGAAATCACCTACCCACAGGGCATAAATGTTATCGAATGCGATAATGCTAAGGCCCGGAAAATCGATTCCCCAGAGGAATAATTGATTCCTTGCCGATGCGTCGGACAGAGCCGACTAGGACGATGAGAGAAGCGATCAACGACCCCAAGAAGACAAGGAGAAGGAGAACGGCTGAGACCATGGGCTCGGTGAGGATGTCTAGGTCGATGAAGTAGACCGTCTGGGCGAGGGAGAAGACGAAGAACAATCCCATTAACATCGTTAATGGAAGCAAGTCCCTCCTGTCCGATGATTCAATGCGCAGGTCCCGAGGCCTCCTAAGAATGATCCAAGCGAAAGGGACGAAGGCCAAGAAGGATAGAAAGAGCTCCACCCTCAGGTCATAGATTGTGTTGAAGGGGTTGTTCTGGACGATCTGATCCGACCAGGGCCACCAGGGATAGATGTGCCCTATCCATATGTCCGCCAGCAGATGGGAGTACAGCGAGATGGCCGCGACCAGCGCCAATAGGGGGGTCAAACCCCTCATGGCCAAGATGACGACCAGCGCGACGACGAGCAGGACGGTCGCCCCGAGTATGCTGTGGCTGAAGGCCCGCAGCCCTCCGATGTGAAGGAAGTCCGGTAGGACGGAGAAGAAGGCCACGAAGGCCAAGGGCACCAGGAGCGGGCGATGCCCCCTAGCGTACAGCGCGAGGGCGAAGAGCGAGAGCAACAGCCCGATAGCTAGGTGCCCTGGCAGCCACATCGCCTTTCCATGTCCATCCGCATATATATCGCTGCCCCAGGTTTTGTCGTCGCGTAGCTCCATAGGAAAGCGTTGATATCTCTCCATACGATATGGCGCTAATCGGATGCACAGGGAGGTTGCTTGGCGCTTGGCGAGGCTAGCCGCATTGCCGACAGTGAGATGGCCGCTTCTGGCCCTGTTATCGTTGAGCGGATTCATCATCGTGGTGGCATCGTCAATTGGTCAGAGCATCGACTTCGTGCCCCCAGTGGAGTTCGGGCTCTTCGCCGTGCTGCCTATTGCATACTATGTCGGCATCGGGCTGATGGCCTTGTCCATGACTCTAGGCCTCAACTCCAAGAATGAGGCCTGCTTCTTCATGCAAGCCCTCCTGCTCTATCTTGGGATATGGGGGGCGAGGTTCCTCTTCACCGCCAACCCTACCATCTGGGACTCGTACATGCACTACTTCTCCTCCTTGAGGATGATTGAGACCGGCACTACCATTGGGGAGGGGATATTCTCCTACTCCGCCAATTATCCCGGGTTCTTCCTCCTTGGCGCCACCTATGGGCTCATGGCGCAACCGGACGTGCTGACCTTTCTTCAGTACTGGCCTATGTTCGCCTTGTCCGTGACCACGCTCTCGATGTACCTGTTCGTGCGCACCTACTTGAACAAGGTGGACGGGAGAATCGCCCTCCTGGTCATCTTGCTGGGGAACGTGTGGCTTGCGTACCATTACTCCCCCCAGTCCCTGGGACTTGCCATGGGCCTGCTGGTCTTCGTCTTCCTGGAGAAGAAGGGCTTCTACTGGCTCATCCTGGCCCTGGCCGCCTTCACCTACGTCACCATCTCTCATCCCACCACCGGGTTCTTCATAATGCTGGCGCTCATCGGCCGTCAGGTGCTCGTGCTGTACCGCAACATGAGGACCAAGGGGATGAAGCGGGAGATCTCCTGGCCAGTGATCGAGCTGGCCCTCATCTGGGCCGCCTGGCTGGTCACCGGTGCCCTGGAGTACTCCGTTTTCCTATTCGATCTGATCTCTAGCAAGATATTCTACATCTTCTACGTCCCGGAGGCGACCGGGCAGGCGATTGT
>CAYHAO010000079.1:0-695 GCA_964354665.1 uncultured Methanomassiliicoccaceae archaeon
GCTTCCCATAATGTGAATGTTTAATACAAATATCTTTCTAGCCAGTAAATATGATACATTCTTAAAGCGATTCGAACATCTGGCGTGTCTGACGAATGGCCGACGCATAATTTGAATCGGGTCCGTTCCTGGGAGTAACGTCCTCGGCGAGCTTAAATCGAGGACGGCTTATGTGAAGAGGGTCGATGAGCAATCGAACGGATTGCGATCACCTACTAGGAGACGCTCGCTTTGATCGAGATTGATGGCTCAGCGGGGGAGGGAGGGGGGCAAATTCTGCGTACGGCCGTCGCGTTATCAGCCCTTACCGGAAACGAGGTGGCGGTACATGGTATTCGCTCCAAACGTGACAATCCCGGGCTCCAAGCCCAGCATCTCTGCGCCGTGAACGGCGTGGCTAGGATTTGCGACGCCAAGGTCAAGGGGGCGGTCGTGGGCTGCAGCGAGATAGAGTTCTCCCCGGGCAAGGTGAAAGGCGGGAGGCACCATCTTAGCGTAGGAACGGCAGGAAGCGTTACACTAGTGCTGCAAGCATGCATGCTGGCCAGTGCAAGAAGCCTAGAAGAATCGTGGTTCGAGGTCACCGGTGGCACTAACGTCAGATGGTCCCCTCCCATCGATTTCTACCGACAGGTCTTCTTCCCTCATCTGGAGAAGATAGGCGGACGCGCTTCGTTGATAGAAGTCGTCAGGGG
>CAYHAO010000079.1:705-4244 GCA_964354665.1 uncultured Methanomassiliicoccaceae archaeon
AGGGTGGGGGGAGGGTCGTGGCAGCCTGGCGCCCTCCTGTTTCTTTTGTCCCGTTGTCGATGTTGGAAAGGGGGAAGTTGAAGGAGATCTTTGGCTGCGTCTTCGTTCAGGGACTCCCCCAGCACGTCGGTAAAAGAATGGGGGACGTCGTCAGGAAGGCCTTCCTCGATACTCGGGTCCATCTACGAGATGAGATCACCCAAGGGACCTCCAAGGGCGCAGGCGTATTTCTCGTGGCTGGTTTCTCCAACTGTCTCCTGAGCGGCGACAGCCTGGGGGAGAAGGGGGTGCCAGCTGAGCTGGTGGGCGAAAAGGCCACGAGCATGCTCAGAGGCGAGCTGGACTCCATTTCCACGATTGACGTCCATTCCGCCGATCAGCTCCTTCCCTACATGTGCCTTGCAGAAAGCGCTTCCTCCTTCCTCGTAAAGGAGGTCACGGGCCATCTAGCCGCTCAAGCCGAACTGTTGAGCAAGTTCCTAGGAGCCAGTGTAACCTTCACCACGATCGAAGGTGGGGCGAGGGTAGACGTCCAACCTAGCTGTACATGTAACTAGACCTCTTCTTGGTGACGTCGTCCTCTGTGGTGGCCTTCTTCTGTATGTCCTTGAGCGTGCCCTCGATTAGCGCGGCTTCCTCCAGGAGCGGCTTCAGGTCCAGCTCAACGTGCAATAACATGCGGTCTATGACCGTCATGATCGCTGCTGCAGCCCTGGCGTCTGGATACTCGGCATGAGCCTCTGAGAGCAGGGTGATGACGTCGAAGTCCCGGGCCACTCCCTCGTTCAGCAGGACGCCGGCAAGGCCAGCAATCACGCCGTTCTCGAAGGTTTTAACGTCGATCTGCTTCAGCATCTGCCTCGCCCCGGGGGTGGACCCAACTCCAAGGACGTTGATCCCCTCCCCGGCCAACTTGCTGTTGGGGCTGGGAACCACGTATTCGGCAACCTCCTTGTTCGCCGCCACCGACTGAGCATAGGCCTCAATCCGCTCGGTGTCCTCCTTGCTCAGCAATCCCTCGGGGGAGATGACCATCTTGCACTTGTGGTCCTCCACCCAGTCCATCATGGTGATGGCCAATGACTTGAGAATGTCCTGGGCCGGCTGGAACTCAGAGACGAAGACCACCACTTTCTCCTGGCCCTTCGTTCCCAACGAGCCACCGTATACCCGGACCGGGCTCAATGGCACGCCGTCACGAACCAAGGAAATTGACGGGAAATAGATGGAATCGACCACCGCGATCTGCTCGAGATTGAGGAAGCTGACCAGGTAGTTGGCGACGATGGATCCGACAAGCCCTACCGAAGGGAAGCCATCGATGACGTAGGCCCCTTTTATGTTCTTCTCCTTGATGTCGATGATGTCGATGTCGTTCATCGACCAGCTAATTCGCATTTCGTATACTTTAGGATATGCGGGCTCACGGCGCACTTCTGAAAAGCTTTATCTTTCGTCCCTGCCTTGATTGCGTGCAAATGAGGCCGCACGTCATTGTCAACTGCGCCATGACCGCGGACGGTAAGATCGCGGGCAAGTCTAGGAGACAGGTCTGCATCTCCTCGCCCGAGGATATGGAGCGGGTCAAGAAGTTGAGGATGGAGAGCGAGGCCATACTAGTAGGGGTGAACACCGTCTTGGCCGACGACCCTCATCTGACCGTGAAGGGACTCAGCCATGAGATGGGGCCGATCCGCATCGTCTTGGACTCAAATGGCCGCACCCCTGATGGCGCCAAGGTCCTTGATGGCCGCGCTCGTACCTTGATTGTGACCAGTAGGGCTTGCGCCCGCACCTGGCCTGGCGCGGAGGTCCTCCGCCTGGGGGACGGCATGGTGGACTTGCACGAGTTGATGAGGGAGCTCGAGGCGAGGAAGGTGCAGAGGTTGATGGTCGAGGGCGGGGGTGAGACCATCTGGTCCTTCTTCAAGGCCGGGCTGGTCGACGAGTACCGGGTCTTCGTTGGCTCCAAGGTGCTGGGAGGGAGGACCGCCCCCTCGCCGGTGGATGGCGAAGGGTTCGAGGATGATGGCTGTGTCAGATTGCAACTGAAAGGCACCGAGGTCCTTGGGGACGGTGCCCTCCTCTGTTACGAGGTCGTGAGGGATGTCCCCCCAGCCTAGGTTCGCCGCCGATGAGATGCTTGGATCCTTGGCGCGCTGGCTAAGGATCATGGGTTATGACACCACCTATGAGAAGGACCGAGGCGACAACGATATCCTCCGGTCCTCGAAGGAGGAGGGACGCGTCCTCCTGACCCGGGACGAGGAACTGGCTGCTCGGGGTGCGCCCTCCTCGCTCTACATTTTGAGCGACGACCTCGACCAACAATTGCGCCAGGTCGCCGATGCCTTTGGCCTGGTGGCGGATGAGGGCATGGTCCGCTGCACGGTGTGCAACGGAGAGCTGGAGCTGATGCCTAAGGAGCAATTGGCCGGACAGGTCCCCGAGGGGGCTCTGGAGAACCACCAGGAGTTCTTCAAATGCCGAGGTTGCGGGAAGGTCTATTGGAAAGGGTCGCACTGGAACAATATCCGCAAGAGATTGGGCGCCCTCCGCCTTGAGGGCCCTCAGATGCGATAGAAGTCCTCGCTGACGATCTTGCCTGTCCCGGCGTTGATGATCATCACCCCGTGGATGCCCTCGACGCACCAGATTGGGAGATAGAATATGCCCTTGCTCTCAAGATGCACGTCGTCCAGCCTGGGGGCGATCTTCTTCTTCTCGGTGATGGTCACATGGCCTTCGTCGCGCACCACCTCGCGCTCTGCGCTGTGCAGCCTCACCACCTCCTTCTTGGCCAGATCGATGGCGACCTGCTCATCGAAGGTGGGTTTGGCCTTCCGATGGTCCTGCTCCAGGGAATAGACGACCTCTAGCAAGTCGCTCCAAGGCTCCACCCGCTTGGTCAGGGCGTTGACCCCCAGGCGCCCCTTCTCCTCGCCCACCAGCTCGTTCCCCAGATACAAGGGGCAAGAGAAGTCGAAGACGTAATACGGGACCAGCTCCAGCTTCTGGCGGAAGCCTCCGACCGAGCGCATGCCTATCTCCTTCACGTCCCTGGGGTCGATGGTCGGCCGGATGATCCTATCCCCCACCTCCGCGCCTTCAAGCTTCCTGATGTCCGCTTGGGTCATCATCCTGGGGTAATCATCCGCCACCAGCTCATCCACTAGGCCGTGGTCGGAGTCCCCCACGAGCTTCTCCAGGTGCGTCCGGCCGATCTCCTGCGCCAGAGCCTCCCGGTCCCAGATGATGAGGTTGCTGTCCAGTCTCTCCGGGGGTATCTCAGGCACCGGGACGATGCTTACGACCAGCTTCTTCCCCTTGAACCTCCTGAACCTGTCCAGGAACGCGGGGAGGAGCTTCTCCTCTCCCGCACCGATCAGACATATGGCGACCTCCACCTCACCCTTTTTCGCGAGCAGGAACGGGTCCTGCTCCGTGACCATGAAGCCCCTGGAAAGCAGTACTTCGGTCACAGAACCCTTGATTGAGGTCACCAGTGCACCCGGGACCCCATTGGGATTGGGCATTAA
>CAYHAO010000080.1:0-4157 GCA_964354665.1 uncultured Methanomassiliicoccaceae archaeon
TTGCTGGATGAGCTGGTGGAAGGCCTGCCCTGCGAGAAGAAGCGCATGTTCGGGGCGCCAGTGTGCTTCGCCAAGCACAGCATGTTCGCCGGCGTGTTCGCGGAGGACATCTTCATCCGGCTGCCCGACCAGGAGCGGGCCCGGTTCCTGAAGGAGAACAAGGGGGCCAAGGCCTTCGAGCCGGTGGAGGGGAGGAAGATGGGGGAGTACTTAGTGGCGCCCCACGCCCTGCTGAAGAACAAACCGGCGATGCGGGAATGGCTGCGCATCTCCTTCGACTACTCCGCCACGATCAAGAAGAAGTGAGCTCAGTCCACGAAGGCGATTCCCTTGTCGGTTATGTCGAAGAGCTGGTAATCGATGCTGTGCTTGGTGTGGCGCATCTTCAGGATCTCCAGCGCCCTCTCCTTGGAGTCGGTGTAGGCGTTGTCGCGCTTCATCAACCGGATGGCGCCGTCCACGGCGTAGTTGGCCACCTCCCCGAACTTGACCATGGTGGTCTCGTCGCAGATGAGGAGGGTGGTGCAGCCGCGGTAGCTTAGGGCGTATACCAGATAGTCCAGCTGCTGGCGGAAATGGGACATGCTCATGTCCAGGGCCAATATGCCCAGGTTGTCGACGATGACCACGTCCACGTCCCCATCGATGCCCTCCATGATGGTGCTGAAGCCCCCTTCCGAACCGTAGGAGTCGAACTGGTACTTGGCGTCGGCCATACGGGACTCCAGGACGCTGACGAATTTCAGCAGCCCTTTCTTCTCGTACGCGTCCAGGTCCCATCCGAACATCGTGGCCTGGGTGATGAGGTTGGAGCGCTTCTCCTCGATCGCCACGTACACCACCTTCTTGCCCGCCTCACAGGTCGCGTGGGCCAGGTGCAGGGCGAAGATGGTCTTCCCCGTGCCGGCGCTGCCGCTGATGAGGATGCAGCTCCCCTTGGGATAACCGCCGATGAGCTTGTCGAGTCCAGATATTCCTGTGGAGACCCTCTCCATGCCGCTCGCTCCTACCTTGACCCCAATATAATCTGGCCAGCTTATTTAATGATTCCCCGAGCGCCCCTGGCATCGACAATGCTCGGGCCAGGTTCACCTCGGATGGGGCTCAAGATCAGAAGAAAAAGAGAAGGAGGAGATTATGGGAATGGAAAATGGAGGATGAAGGTTGAGACCCCCTGAAAGTCCAAGAACAGGGTGCGACGGTGATGGCAAATCTCGTGAAGCAAAAACTTGCGATTCGGAACGGCCAAGGCAACAGATATATAGAGAGGAGCGGGTAAGCCGTTGAGGTTATTCCATGGGTATCAGCATTGCCATTTGCGAGACTGACTCTAATGAGGCCCTGTGCAAGGCCGGCAAGACCGACATCAAGAAGGTGTTCCTGCGCGACGTCAAGGGATACGAGGCCTACGCCGAATCGGACATCACCATGAGCGCCAAGGAGGCCAAGGAGGTCATGGGCGCGGAGTGGGAGAACTTCCTCAAGCGCAACCGCATCGACCCGGAGGCCGAGGTGATCTACATGGACAAGGTCAAGAACGACGTCGACCGCGCCCACCTCGCCCCGAAGATGAAGAAGACCTATACCGGTTGGGTGCTGCTGGACAAGGTGCCCGCCGAGGTCAAGAAGAAGGTCATCGAGGCCTCCTCATCCGACGACCGCCTCACCGGTTGGGACATGCTCTCCTTCGAGGAGATGGGCGAGACCTGCAAGAAATGTGGGCTGTCCTGGGACAAGGGGAGGGGCTGCATCGGCGACTTCGGCCCGGAGTCGTCGCTCCTGCCCCAGATCGCCAAGAAGCACGACCTGCCCATCATCGCCAACGTGGTGGAGAGCGCCAAGACCAAGAAGACGTTCTCCGGCGAGGACGCCAAGGAGCTGTTGCGCGAGGTCCAAGTGCTGAGGCAGAAGATGCCGGACGAGCCCAAGGGAAAGCTGCTCATGTCCCGCTACGGTGGGGTGCTGGAGCGCCTCGAAGGGGTCGCGAACATAGCATTGAAATACAAGGCGCGATTCTATTTCGTATAGGCACGGGCCGAGAAGGAACGGAATTTGCCCCGGGAGCTACGTGAGGCCTTCCAAAAGTACGGCTTCAAGGCAGGCTTTCTCAAGCTGACCTTGCTCAAGCTGGTCTCCAAGGGCTCGATGCACGGCTACGCCCTCATGAAGGAGATCGAGCACCTCACCGACGAAGAATGGAAGCCTTCGCCCGGCTCCATCTATCCCGCTTTGCAGGAGCTGGTGCAGGACGGCCTGGTCACATGCACCCCGCGCGGGCGAAGGAAGATCTACGAGATCACGCCCTTGGGCAAGGAAACGCTCGAGGTCGCGCTTCGCCATGCGGAGGACGCGATCAAGCGCCTTAACCGCCTGCTCTCCCTGTGAGGCCAGGTTTTTAAATCCATTTATGCTTACATCCTAGCGGGTCGTGGAAATTGGAAGAGGAAAAGATATACTGCTTGAGCTGCGGTCAGACCATCCAGAAGGACGCGCAATTCTGCTCCCATTGCGGGGCGAGCGTGCGCAGCCGCGAAACCTCCGTCCCTAGCGGCCAAGGCGCGACCAGGCTCTGCACCTCCTGCGGCAGGAGCTATCCCCTCGAGTACTCCTTCTGCCCTCATTGCGGCGCCTATCCGACGGGAAGTGCCGCGATGGGGACGCCCTATCGGCCCTACCCTGCATACCAGAAGGAGCCGTTGGGGGCCATCAAGTACGTGGCTTACCTAGTAGCCTTCCTCATCCCCATCATCGGGGTCATTTGGGGCATCATCTGGATCCTGGACAAGGACCAGGAGAAGAAGGATGCGGGCAAGATCACGCTCATCATTGCACTGCTAGCCTGGCTCTTAAATTTCCTATGCCTGCTCTGGATAGGGTTGCCATTTTAAAGACGGATGAATCATGGCAAGTGATAAGTAAATCGCTCCCCCTCATCTGATGGCATGTTGTCCGGCGAGCGCCTCGAGCAGCTCAGGGTGGGGGACTTCGACCAGCTCATCTCCCAGATGCCTCCTGCGGTGCAGAAGAGCGCTGTTCTGGGCCAGGCGATCGAAGTCATGCTCACCAGCCCCCGGTCGAGGAAGGTCTACGTCATCGACGTCGAGGGCAACCTGGTGGGGGTCGTCACCAGCGAGAGCGTCATCAAGCTGGTGGTGCACCGCGCCGGGATCAGGGAGAACAGCGCCAAGCCCTTCATCGAACTGATCAGGCAAGTTCTACGGGAGGGGGTGGAGCAAGCGATGGATAAGCCTCGGCCGGTCAAGCCTTCCACCCCTTTGATGATGGCGATCTCCCTGATGCATGACTACCATCTGACCGAACTTCCGGTCGTCGATGATGATTACAAGCTCATAGGCGAGCTCGTAGGCCTGGAGATTTTCGAGTCCATGGACCTATTTGCCAGAACGAAGGCCTGAGCAGGTCGGGCAGGATCTGTCCCTCTGGACCTCGACCCGGTCCCAGACGTTGGTGCGAAGGTCGCCCAGGACCATCTGCCCCTTCAAGGCCTCTCCGACCCCTGTGATGAGCTTGATCGCCTCGGCCGCCTGCATCGCCCCGAAAACCCCCGCCACGGCGCCCAGTACGGGGAGCTCGCCCTTTTTCGGAGGGGCCTTGGGGAAGAGGCACCTCAGGCAAGGGGTCTCGCCCGGTACTATGGTGGTTATCTGCCCGTGCATGCCCTCAACGCCAGCGTGAACGAAGGGCTTGCGCGTCTCCACGCAGAAGGAGTTGAGGGCGTAGCGGGTCTCGAAGTTGTCAGTGCAGTCCAGGATCACATCGGCATCGCTCAGGACCGAGGATATGCTCTCCTTGGTGACGCGCTCGCAGCGCTCCAGCACCTGGACCTCCTCGTTCATCTCCTTGATCTTCCATGCCGCCGACTCCACCTTGAGGCGGGAGGCGCTCACGTCCCTGAGCCAGTGCAGCACCTGGCGGTTGAGGTTGGACATCTCGGGGATTTGGTCATCCACCAGCAATATCCGGCCCACCCCCGCCGCGGCCAAGTACATGGTGGCCGGCGAGCCCAAACCCCCTACACCCAGGATCCCGACCGTGGCCTTCTTCAGCTTTAGCTGGGCCTCCTCCCCGAAGCCCTCGATGATCAGCTGCCGGCGGTAGCGGTCCTTGTCCCTCAAGCTCAAGTCCGATTGGTCCAT
>CAYHAO010000081.1:0-4064 GCA_964354665.1 uncultured Methanomassiliicoccaceae archaeon
CGGTCTCTATGAAGCTCATGACAGACAGGTCGTAGCCTCGTACCTGATAGATCCGGTTCGTCACCTTGAAAAGACCATGGATCATGTTCAACCGGGACTGTCGCCAGAGGCTCGGATTGACCGTCGGCGGAGCGTTGGGATCATCCAGGAATGAATATGCTTTCAGGTCCCAGACCAGGCGCCCCTCCGCATTATAAATCGAAGGGTTCTCCAATTTGGCAATGAAACCGCGGTGTGATGATTCGAAGTCTTCATTATCCTCCCAGTCTAGATCCGGAGAGTCAACGAGGGTCTTGTTTGCCCTTCTAGAATATGCCGATGCTTCCTTCCTGTCGGACATGCTACCACCTCCTCATTCGTCATTGGACGATAACAACCATAAGGGGTAATGTTTTTCCCCTCAGATTCTAGTGCTCTTGGTTCAGAGATTTCAAGGGGATTGCATCTTAACCCGATCGGACCTGAGATGGATCGCGGAATCTGTCTCCCTTTACCAGATGGAGGGCAAAGGCACCTCCAGCTGACCGCAAGCAATTTACCTACACCTCAACCAGGACGTCGTCCCCTTCCACCGAGACCGGGTACGTCTTCAGGTCGAAGGCCTTGGCAAAAGGCAGCCAAGGTTTCTTGGTGTTCTTTCCTGTGGCCAGGTCGTACTCCGCACCATGCTTAGGGCACTTGACTGTCATCCCGGTGAGGCCTCCCTCCCATAAGTGACCTGCCATGTGCGTGCATAGCCCATCCATGGCGTACAACTTGCCGCTGACGTTGGCTAGCAGCAATTTCTTTCCTTGGACATCCAGTCCGATCATCTTTCCTGGCTGGACCTCGGATAGCTTGGCGACCTTGACCTTGGTCATGTTACATCTCCTGAGAGTACCAGTCTAGTTACGCGTATTTTTGCCTATCGTTTTCGCTAAGTTTGTTATCGGCGAATCCGATTCCCTGACGTCATGATAATCGATGGCCACACCCATGTTTGGAGGAGAAGGATGCTTCCGGGCTCGCTGCTCCGGGCCTACCTCGAGCCGCTGCTCGCCCTTGACGGCATAGCCTTCGACATGAAGCTGGACAGGGAGCAGGATTGGCCCATGTCCCAAGTGGACACGGAGTGGTTGCTGCGCTCCATGGACGATTCGGGGGTGGACCGGTCTGTCATACTGCCCCTTGATTTCGGCGTGGTGGAGAAGCCGGAGCTCGGTGTCGAGGAATATAACGACTGGGTCTTCGAATCATGCAAGTCCGTCGAAGGTAGGCTGGTCCCCTTCGTCGGCGTCGATCCCACCCGCGGGAAGCAGGCCGAGGAACTGGTGCGCAAGTACGTCAAGCACTGCGACGCCAAGGGGGTGAAGGTGTACCCACCGACCGGCTACTTCCCATACGAGGAGAGGGTGGACTACTTTTGGAGGTTGATGGAGGACCACGGCTTGATAGTGGTCACCCATGCGGGTGCGTCCTGGGGGCCTTTGGACGAGAACTTCTCCCACCCCAAGCATTTCGCCCCCGTCCTTGAGAAGCATCCGGAGATGAGGCTGGTCATCGCGCACCTGGGAGGTAAGTTCAGGCCGGAAACCTACGAGCTGGCCAAGCGCTTCCCCAACGTCTACACCGACTGCTCCGCCCTGCAGGGCTGGCTGCCTTCAGAGCCCGAGGTCTGCAAGGGCAGGCTGAAGGAGGCGGTCGCCAACATGCCGGGACGGGTCATCTTCGGCTCCGATTGGCCTTTGTTCGACATGGCCTATCCGTACACCTACTGGGTGCGCTTCGTCAGGGAGGAGGCTTGGGCCAGCGAAGGCGTGAAGGAGCAGCTCCTGGGCGGGACCATGGGCAAGCTGCTGCGGCTGTGAGTGGTCAGCCTGGGAAAGGCGTCCCCCACCCATCGTCGAAGAAATTTTCCCCCACCGGCTTGCGTTCCGGACGTGCCAGCTCGATGGCCTTTTGCTTGTCCGATAGGAGCGAGGCATCGTTGTCCAGGTAACCTATGATCACCATCGTGATGACCATGTAGTCCTCAGGGATCCCTAGTTCCATTTTCAGCACCAGAGGGTCATAACCAGCGATGGGATGGGCAATCATTCCCAGGTCGATGGCCATTAGCAGCATCTGGCCTACTGCGAGGCCGGAGCTGAACATAAAGTAGTCCCGCTTATCGGACAGACCATGGCAATCATCCTCTAGCCTCGCCGCGATCACCATTATTATGGGCGCGCGCGTGGCCCATACGTTGCCCTTGGGAAGGGCGGACCTGGCCTTCGCCAATGCCTCTGCTGACCTACACACCACCACCCTCCATGGCTGGCTGTTGTTGCAGGACGCGGAGAGGCGCATCGCCTCCACTAGGGCTGAAAGCTTCTCTTTCTCTACTGGCTTGGGTCCCAAAGCCCGCTTGGCTCTCCTCGTGAGAATCGCATCATGAACGTCCATAATGTGCACCAGAGTAGAATGCGAGTTCCTATGGATAATTCATTTTCGGTAGCCCCCCCATTCAAATCATAGAATGACTGGCTCTCAACATCCTCTTATAGGGTGAAGAGTGATATCAATTCATATGCTAGAATTCCTGACCGAATCGCCGATGCCAGAGCTATTGCTTCTGCTGGGCGGTCTACTGGCCATCGCCATCGCCCTACTAGGGAATAACCCAAGGACGGCCATGGACAACATCGCCAGGGTCCTCGGTCTCTTTGTCGGCGCCCTCCTGATGCTGATGTCCGCCATGATGCTGTGGAATGGAATAGGGGCGACCTCTACTTGGCTGATCGGATTCCTTCTCGGCATCGGGCTCTTCTTCAAGATCTTTAGGAAAGTTCCAGTCGCTGCAATGCTGGCTCTTATGCTCGCCGCGGTGGTGGGGTTCCTACTGTACGATGCAGGTGTCGACACCACCGTTATCGCGATAGTGGTATTGGTGGTCATGATTCTGGCATACGCACTGACCCGGTTCGTGGAGTTTATCGCGGACCTGGTCGGAAGGATACTTGGGCTCAGACCAGTTCTCTTCATCCTGGGTATCCTGGGGCTGATCGAGGCTGCGCTGCTGTTCATGAACAGCTCCTTATCCGGGTTCACTGGGCTCTGAATTGAATGAGGAAAGGAGGAGCGCCTTCGGATCTCTCTCATCCTCTGCCTCACCCGGCGAATGCAACCGGCCGTCAATAAAAATATATCCATGTTGCCTCCATTACTGCCCGCATGACCCTAACCAGCACATCGTCGACCGAGATAGTGCTTCTAATCGGATCCATCATAGCCATCATGATTGGGATATTGGGCCGAAAGAACAAGGACGGCAAGGAGTACAAGCAATACCTCATCATCATCAGCGCCATTACTGGCGTGGTCATGATCGTCTGGGCCATATTGATGGTCCTCGACGGCACGTGGAAGCTGCTGATGCTGATAATGATCCTGGTGCTCGGCATCGGGCTCCTGTTCCCGCTCCTTCCCAGGATGAACCTGGGGACCATTCTGGCGCTGATCATCGCGCTTATGGCCGGATTGGCGGTGCAAAGCTGGGGCGGATGGGCGATACTCATCGTCTTCCTCATCGTCTTCTTCGTCCTGTGGTTCGTATTCAAGCTGATCTTTGGGACGGCACGGGCCGTGGGGGCGGTGTTCGGCTCCAGGATGATACTGCTCGTGGTCGGCATCCTCGGCATAATCGTCGCCATCTACTCCTTGACCACCTAAGCGCCAAAAAACCAATGGAGGGGGCATGTGCCCCCTTCAATGTCGGTAGGACATATGGCCATTTAGGTGGGGGTATATTGCAAAGCATGACCAATGGTTATGTCCAATGGGGAGGGACCAACCTTTAAATTAAGGGGTGCGCATCGAGGGTCCAGCGGGCTCGTAGCTTAGACTGGATATAGCGCTGGCCTTCTAACTTTGCCCTCGAGGCAGAGCGAGGAAAGCCAGAGGTCCCGGGTTCGAAACCCTCCTTCCGAGGGCGAACATCCCGGCGGGCCCGCCTCACGCTGAAGAGCTTTGCACCCAAGGTCGGCATCATTCGATCGCGACTCGTCCAGTGCTCCCTGGCCGTCCGCTCACCTCTTGCACCCCGG
>CAYHAO010000082.1:0-2593 GCA_964354665.1 uncultured Methanomassiliicoccaceae archaeon
GGCGTCGAGGAGTTGCTGCTTCAGATTCTTTGCCCAGAGGTGCTCGATGATCATGATCAACGCCGAGCTGTTTTTCGGTATGTCATCGGCTATGCGGTCCATGTCCTCCTTAGTGAAGCCGATGCCGCTTTCAGCGACCATCTCTTCTCCTTCCCTCCATCCAATATTGGCACCTTCCTCTCCTGCAGCGCCGAATCCTATCAAGGCACTGATACCTGCGCCCAAATCGATTAACTCGGTATCTCCTAGGTCTGTCCCCTCGACCTGGATAAGTTCGCCTTTCTTGTCCTTGGAGACGAACATATAGTCCACAAATCGGATTATTCCCTTTTTCCTCGCTTCGTCCAAGGCCGGAAGGATTTTCCCTTTGAACTTATTTCCTGGAAAACCGAACACGAACATCTGCAACGGTCCAAACATTACCATATTCTTCACTCCTTGTATGACCCAGGAGAAATACTGAGGGGGAACATCCTACCTTCAAGGCCATCATTACGGCGCTAGTTGGAGGAATATTACCTTTCAGCCATTAATCCCGAAGCCTTTTAACAATAGTAAATCTGGTATATAAGATGTCATCCGAATGCCAGCTGCAAATTATCAGAATTCGACTATACTGGCTACGCCTAGGCTCACATTCCCCAGAACTTGTCCTTCTTGCGCTTGATCTCGATGAGCTCGTCCAGGACCATCTTCTCGTCCGTGTTCAGGTCGTAGTCGGCGATGCCCTGTACCTCGCTCTCCAGTATATCGACCCAGAGGATGTCATCGACGTTGATCTGCCTTCCCACGGTCGGACCCTCGATGGCCACGGCGATCTCTTGACCAGCGATCGCTTCCCTCTGCGCCTCCTCCCCGGAGCGGATGGACCTTATCTTGCCGATGTCGTTCCCTTCCTTGTCCAGAAGAATCTGGCCAGTGCGGATGCGGCCGCCGAGGACCCTAACTCCCACGATGGCTGGCTTGCTCACCCGGAATACGCAGTTGGGAAGGAGCTTGACCTTGCCCGGGAAGGCCACCAGGGCGCGTTTGGCCGCCTCGCCCTTGCGCTTCTCCTCTGCCTCCCAGGCCTTGTAACTATCGATGACGCCATACACCACGTCCCCCAGGAACACCTTGGTGGCATAGTTGGACATTATGTCCTTGGCGTCCGATAAAATGGAGATGCTGAAACCGAGGATGGCGCGGTGCAGCTCGTCGTTGTACGACGATGCCTCCACCAGATCGCGGCGGGACACGTCCCCCACCTCGTACTTGTGGATGGGTATCCCTGCCTTGGCGCATTCGTAGGCGAGCGCCTCCAAAGAGCCGATGGCGTCCGCCTTGATGAAAACACCCGACTCTACGGTCTCGATGCGCACCGACGTCTCCTGCGCGATCTCCTCGAGTATGGCGACCTTATTGCCCTTGAGCACACGCAGAGGCCCTCCGGCCATGACTCCCTCGAGGCTCTGGCATAATAGCTTGACGCCAGCGGCGGCGGTCACCTCATCCACCGAATCGAACTTGTCACGGGGGTCGCGTATCTCGTCCAGCGGCCTAGGCTTGAGGATGGCCTTGACCTTGGTGATCATGGGCGCGGACCTCGTGCCCAAGGCGATCATGTCGCCCTTCTTCAACGACCCAGAATAGACGATGACGTCGATGGTGGGTCCGAGGCCTTTCTCCTCCTTGACCTCGAGTATCGTGCCTTTCGCCGGTCCTTCCTCGGTGCTCAATTCCTGTTCCAAGAACCTCTGGGCCAGGCCGATCAGGACCAAGAGAAGGTCGGGAATGCCCTCCCCGGTCTTGGCGGATACGGGGACGAGGGCGATGTTGCGCGTGAAGTCCTCGATGCGGTCGTAGCGGTCGGCAGAATAGCCCTCCTGGGCGAACCTCCCGATAATGGCGTACATCCTCTTCTCGAAGTTGTCCACCGCGTCCTCGGTCTGCTTCTTCATGTTCAGTATGAAGGGCTTGCCCGGATCGGGGACCCAGCTCTGCACCAGGTCGATCTTGTTCAAGGCGATGATGAAGGGCGTCTTGTACTTGCGCAGGATGTTCATCGACTCGATGGTCTGGGGCTTGAGGCCCTCGTTGATGTCGATGACCAATATGGCCAGGTCGGCGAGGGACCCGCCCCTAGCTCTGAGAGTAGTGAAGGAATGGTGCCCCGGCGTATCTATGAACAGGAGGCCAGGGACGCTGAACTTCTTTCCACCCATGAGAGGGCCGCAGATCTTGTAGATGTGGTCGAGGGGGACCTCGGTGGCGCCGATGTGCTGCGTGATGTGGCCCGCCTCGCCCTTCCAGACAGCCGTGCCGCGGATGTAATCGAGCAAGCTGGTCTTGCCATGGTCGACATGGCCCAGCACGCTCACGATCGGCTGCCTGATGCTCATGCCCTTGGCATCAAGGATGTTAATTATAATCTTTCCTGAGGATGCGCACAGGGATTAGTATAACGTCTGGATGATGGAGAAAATGGAAAATCGCCCTGGGCTAGCCAGGGTAAGCTATTGGCTCACTCGAAGAGCCAGGCGTCGACGCTGCGCTTCCAGTCCACCAGCTCGTACTCGTTGAAGAAGAGCTGGATCTCGCGCTTGGCGCTCTC
>CAYHAO010000082.1:2693-3860 GCA_964354665.1 uncultured Methanomassiliicoccaceae archaeon
ATGAGGCCGCGCTGCACCGCGTCCGGCTTGAGCATCACATAGGTGCGCTCGATCATCGACATCACTCTTTCTTGGCCTTGGCCTTCTTGGCCTTGGCGGGCTTCTCTTCCTTTTCCTCGGGCACGGGTGCGGGTTCTGGGGCAGGTGCGGGGGCCGCCTCGACCTTGGGCTCCTCCTTCGGCGCCTCGGGCGCTGGCTCGACCGGGGCCTCGGTGTACCTGGGGGCGGCCGCGGCAGCGGCCTTCTTGGCGGCGCGGGCCGCCTTGCCAGCTCCAGGCTCTGGAGCGTGCATGCGCACCTCCTTCTCGCGGGCGTACGCCCTCGTCCAGGTAATGGTGCGCGGCACCCGGCTCATGTCGATCATGTTCTTGGAGCACTTGTTGCTGCAGAACAGATAGACCGTCCCGTCCTTCTTCACGAACATCGTGCCGGTCCCGGGCTCTATCTCATTGCCGCAGAACGAGCAGATTTTAAGCTCGACCATAGTGAATCTCCTCCTTGTCAGATCAGCGGAGGGCCAGCTTCCTGGCCTCACGGGAGGTCTCTCTCAGCATCAAGATGTCGCCCATCCTCATAGGCCCCATGACGTTGCGCGTGATGATGCGCCCCTTGTCGCGGCCCTCGAGGACGCGTACCTTGACCTGGGTGGCCTCGCCGGTCATACCAGTCCGACCGATGATCTCGACCACCTCGCAGGGTATGCTATCGTCTCCCTCAGCCATTCTATCCACCCTTTTACTTCTTCAGCTTCTTGAGCTGCTCGGCCAATGAGTCGATCAGGGGCTTGGCCTTTCCGGCCTCGACGACCGCCACGGACGCGGTCGGCTTGGAAAGCCCGCAGGCGTTCCCGAGCTCCGCCTTGGAAGCGACGTACGCGTACGGAATGTTCCTCTCCTCGCAGAGCATAGGCATATGCGCCAGGATCTCTGGCGGCTGGACGTCCTCGGCCATGACCACGAACGATGTCTCACCGCGCTCGACGAGCTTGGTGACCTCGTTGGTCCCCTTCTTCACGCGGCCGGTGTCGCGAGCGGTCTCGATGATCTCATAAGCCTTATCTTGAAGCTCCTTCGGCATTTCGAAGCGCACGAATATTGCCTTTGCCAAATCCATACCTCCTTCAGATGTTCGATGAACATCGTCATCATTCATCGGCTCAGAAGAGCA
>CAYHAO010000083.1:0-3795 GCA_964354665.1 uncultured Methanomassiliicoccaceae archaeon
CCGAAACGGACATGGCCTCCTCTTGGTCATGGGTCACATGCACCACGGTCAAGCCTAGGTTCTTGGCGATCCTCCTCAGCTCGTAGCGCAGGTCCACCCTAACCCTGGCGTCCAAGGCCGACAGCGGCTCGTCCAGGAGTAGGAGCTTGGCCCCAGTTGCTAATGCCCTGGCCAGGGACGCTTTCTGCTGCTCCCCTCCGCAAAGCTCGGAGGGGAACATGCTCATCTTATCCAGGAGCTTGACCATCTCCAGGTACTTCCTGGCCGTCTGCTCCCTCTCCTCCATGGGTCTGTCCTTGACAGTAGGGCCGTAGGCCGCGTTCATCTTCACCGTCATATGAGGGAACAAGGCGATGTTCTGGAACACGTAGCCGAGGTCCCTCTCCTCTATAGGGACGCCCTTCATGCTCTTCCCGGCGATGTGCACCTCGCCTTGGGTGGGCTCGAGGATGCCAGCGATCACCCGGATCAAGGTGGTCTTGCCGCAGCCCGACGGACCAAGGATGGTCACGTATTCCCCGTCATGGATAGTGAGGTCCACCTCGTCCACGGCCACGACCTTGCCGAAGCGCATGGTTAAGTTCTTCAGCGATACCTCAGGCATTCACTCCACCCTCAGTTCCTTCTCCAGCCCTTCCGGCGGCATGGTGAAAACGGTCGCCTTGTCCGCGCTCCAATTTATCTTCACTCTGTCCCCGACCGACAGCCTGCCCAGGCGCCACGAGGGGATCTTCGAAGAGTACCTCCCCAGTCCGGGGACGTCCACGTCAAGATAGATGTTGCGCCCCTCGAAGAGGATGCGCTCCACCGTACCGTCGAAGTAGCCCTCGCCCTCCTTGTGCACCTCGGTGTTGCCGACCTTGACGCCCACCACCACTTTCTCGCCCAGCCTCTGCTCGCAGGGCCTGGCCAATACCACTTGGCCGGAATCACCACGTATGGATGTGGACTCCTTCTTCTCCTCTACTTCGCCTACGAAGAAGTTCGACTGGCCCACGAAATTGGCCACGAACGGTGTGGCCGGGTTGTCGAACACCTCCCCGGGCAGCCCGACCTGCACCACCTTGCCCTCCCTGATGACGGCGATGCGGTCGGCCATGACCAAGGCCTCGTCCTGGTCATGCGTGACGTGGATGGTGGTGATGCCCATGGACTTGGCCAGGGAGCGTACCTCATGACGAAGGCTTATGCGCAACCTCGCGTCCAGAGCTCTGAGCGGCTCGTCCAACAGGAGAACGCTGGCTCCTGAGGCTAGCGCCCGGGCCAAGGCCGTCCTCTGCATCATTCCCCCGCTGAGCTCACTGGGGAAGGCATCGGGACGATGGGTCAACCTGACCAGGTCCAGCATGTCGGCAAGGGTGCGCTCCTTGACCTCCTCCTCGTATTGGCGGATGTCAGGCCCGAAGAGGATGTTCTCCGCTACCGTCAGCTGGGGGAAGAGCGCATAGGTCTGGGAGAGCATCACCGCGCGACGGTCCTCCGGCTCCACCTTGTCCATTGGCTTGCCGTCGAAGAGAACGCTGCCGTGGTCCGGCTTGGTCAGGCCTGAAATGATCCTCAGGATGGTGGTCTTTCCCGCCCCGGTCGGCCCCAGCAAGCAGAGGTACTCCCCGTTCCGGACCTCCAGGTCCACACCGTCAGAGGCTTTGATGTTGCCATATTGCTTCACGATACCCTGCAGCTTTACGACGGGCATCTTAGATCGCCCCCTTCCTTCTTCTGGTCAGGTATCGCAGGGCGAGCATCAGGCCGAAGGAGATGACGATGAGGATTATGCAGGCCAGGGCGGCCGTGTAATAGTCGTTGTCCAGCTTGATGAGGTTAACGATGTAGTTGGGCGCCGTCAATACGGTCGTGGAAATGGCACGGGTCGCACCTGTCTCACCCAGGCTGCGGGTGAAGGCCATTATCGCCCCGGCCAATATCGAGGCTTTGATCATGGGGAAGAGCACGCGCCTGAACCCTTGGACCGGTTTCGCCCCCAACGTCCTGGCGGTCTCCTCGTAGGTAGGGTCGATTTCCTCCACCGCGCCAGTGACGTTCCGCACCATCAACGGATAGGTGAAGGCTATGTGGGCCAGCATCACCAGGAAGATGGCGAATGGCCCAGTCACGGGCGTACCTCCGGTCCAGAAAAGCTTCAGGGAGAACCCCAAGGCCACCGTGGGGACGATCAACGGGACGTTGACCAGGATGTCCAAGGTCTCGGGCAGCCACTTGGACCGGTTCTTGGCGATGTAAAGTGCCAGGGGTATCCCGAACGCCAGATCAATGACCGTGACCACGCCGGCGATGAAGAAAGAATTGATAAGGGATTGGCCGAACTCGGACCAATCCGCGGTCGTGGACGGCTCGGAGGTGAAAACGAAGGTGAACACGAAGAAGGATGGGATGAGGACGATGAAGACCAAGAATAGGACCGAGGTCGCGTCCTTGAGCTTGGGGGACAGTCCCCGGGAGAGGATCTTCTCGGGCCTGGGCCAGACCTTCCTGAAGGGGATATGCACCTTCTTGACGATGATGGCCACGATCACCAATAGCACGAGCGCCAGGATGATGAGGACAATGCTGGTGAAGGCCAACGCAGGAGTGCTCTTCAGCGAGTCTATCAGAGTAGGGGCGGTGTTGAAATCGACATTGCTGATGGTGGCCAATGCGGCCACCGTCCCTCCGGTCTCGCTCAGGCTCCTGGCGAAGCAGAGGATGATGCCCGTGACCAAGCCCGCGCGGAAGAGGGGCAGGGTGATGGTGCGGACGGCGGTGAGCTTGCTCGCCCCTAGCGTCTGACCAGCGGTCTCGAAGGTTTGGTCGATCTGCTCCAATATCGCAGCCAGGGAGCGGACCATGTAAGGGTAGGAGAAGATGATGTGGAGCAGGATGATGAGGATGAAGGGGGAGCTGACTATCTTGAGGCCGAGCGGATTGGTGAGGTCGGCCGGGGTTATGCCCCAGAAGATGGCGGCGGAGAAACCTAGGGCGGCGGTCGGTACCGCCAGAGGCATATCGATCAATGTGTCCAAGAGCTCCTTGCCCCGGAACTTCTTCCGAACGAGTATCCACGCCATGGGCAGCCCCACCAGGATGTCGATGATTGTGACGATGGCCGCGATCTCGAAGGAATTGCCGATGGCTGTCCAGATCTGCGACATTATCTCCGGGTCTTGGATGACCTCGTCCTGGATGAGGCCCCAGTTGGTGAAGGCGTAGGTGAGGACGAAGAGGGTGGGGACGATGACGAAGCAGAGAAAGAAAACGATGAAGGAGACGGTCCAGAGTTTTCGCACAACGGGTTTGCTAACGAATTCCGTTGCTCTCTCCAGTCGGCTCATCAGCAACCCCGTACGCCTATTGTCAGTGGAATTGTTGTGTCAATAAATAACTATTCAGTATTGTTTCCCAATTACCTGTTGGCCACGATGGTCTCTGATATATTGCTGTCCTTATTGATGATCATCTTGGGCCCGATTATCGACCCTGAGACGCTGCAGTTCGTTTCCAGGACCGCTCCCTTCATTATCAATGAATTGGAGACCTGACATCCGTCGGAGATCATCACGCCAGGTTCGATGCAGGCGTTCGGCCCGATCTTGGAGTACTTGATGGAGCTCGAGCGGATGAGAGTGGGGGGCTCGATATCGCAACCTTCACAGGCTGGAGATGGTAGACATGGTTCCAGCTCCAGAACCTTCGCTTGCGCAGCCAGGAAGCTCTCTCTCGTCCCGCAGTCCATCCAGTGCCCGGTGAACCTGTGCCCGAACAGCCCATAGTCGAGGACGTTGGGGAACACCTCCCGCT
>CAYHAO010000084.1:0-3765 GCA_964354665.1 uncultured Methanomassiliicoccaceae archaeon
CCTTGGCTCAGCCTCTTGACCTTGGCCTCATCGAAGAAATGCACCACGAAGCCCATGGGGTTCTCGTACATGTCCTCGCCGCGCGGGGTGAACTTGCCATAATGGGGGTCGTGGAAGTTCCTCACGGAGTAGATGTTCAAGCCGCCAGGGCGCAGCACGCGGAGGCACTCCTTCATGATGGCCGATATCTCGGCCTCGGACATCTCCATGGTGAAGAACATGTGCGAAAAGATGGCATCGAAGGCGCCGTCCGGTAGCGGTATACCCTTGCGGACGTCCTGCACCTCTATAACGAAGCTTCTGTCCAGCCCCCTCTCCTTGGACCGGTCCCGCATGTAGCAGACGCCCGTCTCGGAATAGTCCAGGGCCGTGACGTTCAGACCGTTCTGGAGAAAGAGCCAGGTATCCCTCCCCTGCCCGCATCCGAGCTCCAATATCTTCCTCATGCCTCGCTGCTTGAAGACCTGCAAGGCCCGCTGCCCCAGCTCGCTGGGCTCAGAGCCGAAGAACTCCTTCTGCTTGTAGGTCTCGTCCCACTGGTGCTTCTGGTCCTTTCCGCCTGGGCCTTGCATGCATTAAGGAATCGCATGGGCAAGGATATGCTTTTGCTTCACCTCGATGAGATGTATCGGGAGGCGGCCAGGGCGGAGGCCTCTCCCTGCGCGATGGAGTCGCGGACGTCCTTCGGCGCCTCGGCGCAGCCGGCCACGAACACCCCGTGCCCGGAGGTGCTGGTGCTCTCGAACCTGCTGTCCTCCCCGATCAGGCCGTCCTTGTCCACGCTGATATCGAGCATGCCCAGCAGCTCGGCCGTTCCTCGGGACGGGCGGAGGCCCACGCTCAGGGTCACCAGGTCGACGGGGATCTCGTAGAGCTCCTTGAGCAGGGTGTTCTCCCCCACCACCAACAATCTCTCCGAACCGGGCTTCCTTACCACCATCGCAGGCTGACCGCGGATGAACCGCACCCCTTTCTCCCTGGCCCTCTTGTAAAGCGCCTCGTACCCCTTGCCATGGGTGCGGATGTCGATGTAGAGGACGTAGGCCTCGATGGAATTGTCGGCCTCCTTGACGGCGATGGCGTTCTTTATGGCGTTCATGCAGCAGATGGCGCTGCAATAGGGCACGCCCCTCGTCTCCACCCTCGACCCGACGCACTGGACGAAGGCCACCGCTCCGACCTTCTCCCCGTCGCTCGGTCTTCTCAAGCCTTTCTCCAGTACCTCATCGAAGGAGGTGGAGAGCACGACATTGGCGAGCTTGGGAAAGCCCAGCTCCGGAATGGCGCCGGCGTCGATCGGCTCCAGCCCGGTGGCGAGGATGATGGCGTCCGCATGCACCATCAGCCTTTGCACGCACCCCTTTTCCCCTCCGACCGGCTTGAGCTCGATCTCGACCTCGAAGCCTCTTCCCAGCCTCCTGATGAAGGTTATCTCGGCGCCAAGCATGGCCTCGAAATCATCGGTGTTGCCCAGCTCCCCGAGGAACACGTCGATGATGTCCTGCCCCTTGTCCATGGAGGGGAAGACCGCGGAGGAATGGGCCACCCGCCCGCCCAGCATCAGCTCCTTCTCCACCAACCTTACCTGGATGCCCTGGTCCACCAAGGACAACGCCGCCGCCAGGCCAGCTATGCCCCCTCCCACGATCAGCACCGTACCCTTGGTGGTTATTGCGTCCATGTAACGCTCCCCCGTGCCCACTAGGCCCTACTTCGTAGAAAATGATTGTCTCGGTCGATCCCCTCGGCCGCGGGGGAAGCGGGTCTTAGGCATAGGGTTAAAATCATCGAGCGCTCATCAACTTCGCCGGAGTGTTAGACATGCTGGAGATAGAGGGCCTACATGTTGAGGTCGGAGGACGCAAGATCCTCAAGGGGGTGGACCTGAGCGTGATGGCCGGTTACACCAATGTGCTCTTCGGTCCCAACGGGTCCGGGAAGTCCACGTTGCTCATGACCATCATGGGCTTCACTGGCTACAAGGTGACCCAGGGGAGGATCCTCTTCAACGGTGAGGACATTACCAAGCTCTCCGTCACCGAAAGGGCCGACCGGGGGATAGGCATCATGATGCAGAGACCGCCCAACCTCGTGGGCGTGAACCTGCGCAACATGCTCAAGGTCACAGCCAAGGATAGGCCGATGCCCCAGGAGGGGGCCAAGGATTTGGACATGGAGCGCCTTCTGGACCGGGACGTCAACGTCGGGTTCTCGGGCGGGGAGATCAAGCGGTCCGAGCTGCTGCAGCTCGAGGCGCAGAACCCCTGCCTATATTTACTGGACGAACCGGAGAGCGGCGTCGACCTGGTGAGCATCGAGAGGGTAGGAAGCAAGGTGGGCGAGCTCCTGCACGGCACCAGTTGCGCCGGAAGGAAGGGCAAGGCGGGGAAGGCGGCCTTGGTGATCACCCATACCGGGCAGATCCTGGATTACATCGAAGCGGACCGCGGCTACGTCATGTGCAATGGCATGGTGATGTGCTCTGGCAACCCGAGGGAACTGCTGCAGGAGATAAGCAAGATGGGCTACGAGGAGTGCATTAAATGCAAGCTGAGACTGACCACCGTGAACTGAGGAGGAAGGCGGAGGCGGCCAAGGAGAAGAAGGCCGCCTTCGGCGAGGACATCGACCTCGAGAGGTTCAAGGAGGGCTCGAAGGACCTGGAGAAGGTGAAGGCCCTGCTTGAGCTGGGGGATGAGGAGAAGCAGACCCTCCTCAACGCAGGCGTGCTACCTAGCGAGGAGGGGCGCTCAGGCTCCTTCGTGCTCATGGACGAGAGCGTGGTGCACTCGTCATCCAAGGTCCAGGGCGTCGAGGTCATGCCGGTGTCCGAGGCCTTGAAGAAATATGGCTGGATGAAGGATTACTATTGGAAGGCGGTGTCCCCCGAGGCCGACAAGTTCACCGCCCGCACCTATCTGGAGGAAGCGGATGGCTACTTCATTCGCGCTTTACCGGGGGCTAAGGTCAAGGCCCCGGTGCAGACCTGCCTCATGCTCAAGGGCAAGGGGGTGGCCCAGACGGTGCACAACATCGTCATCGTGGAGGAGGGGGCGGAACTGGACGTGGTCACGGGATGCTCCACCTCCAAGGGGGTGGAGAAGGCCTTGCACCTAGGCATCTCCGAGTTCTACATCAAGCGCAATGCTTCTTTGACATTCACCATGGTGCACAACTGGTCCGAGCAGATCGGGGTCAGGCCGCGCACGGTCATCGTTCAGGACGAGGGCTCCACCTTCCTCAACAACTACGTCGCTCTGAGGCCGGTGAAGACCATCCAGACCTATCCCACGGCGCGCATGGAGGGGCGCAACTGCTTCTCCCGCTTCAATACCGTGGCCATCGCGCACAAAGGAAGCGAGCTCGACCTGGGATCGAGGGCCATCCTCTCCGGGGAGGGGTCGAGGTGCGAGATGATCTCGCGCACCATCGCCAGCGGCGGCAAGGTCATCGCCCGCGGCCAGATGATCGGCAAGGCCAAGAACGTCCGGGGCCACCTCGAGTGTCGCGGCCTCATCTTCGGGGAGGGGGGCGTGCAGGTGGCCATACCCGAGCTGGAGGCCTACGTGCCCGATTTGGAGATGACGCATGAGGCCGCGGTGGGCAAGATCGCACAGGACCAGGTGGAATACCTGATGGCGCGTGGCCTGTCGGAGGATGAGGCCGTAGGCATAATCGTCCGAGGGTTCCTGGAGGTCGGGATCCGCGGATTGCCAGAGAACCTGAAGAAGGAGATCGACAAGGTCATCGAGAACACCGACATGA
>CAYHAO010000085.1:0-3666 GCA_964354665.1 uncultured Methanomassiliicoccaceae archaeon
CTCTGATTGATTGAAATTACCATATGACTGGATACAATTGAAGCGCGAAGGGGGGAACAGCTCCTCGAGCTTGTCCAGACATCGCGTACGATGCTTCAATCTGCGGGGGATTGAACTTTCGGCACTCTAAACCTTTTCCATCTTTTTACTCCCCAAGGGACTCATTTAGAACCTAGAAGGAAGGGGCAAGATGGGATGCCATGAGGTATGGGGTATAATTATGGGCAATAGGAGATGATTACACCTCGCGAAGCTAGCTTAGTGCTGGAAATACCCGAAATCAGGCGATTTATTCATGGCAAGGAAAAAAATAGGAAATGGTGGAAGATTAGCCTATGGATTCCAAGGCTCGTTGGTCAATAGGTTCCATCCACCCGAGATGATGCCCAACGGGACACCCTGGGCGTTCACTGGCGTATACTCCCACCCAATCTTCTCGAAGTCGAAGGAGATCGATTCCGAAGGAAGAACGTCACCAGGTTGGATGTAGCTCCCTTGCTTCATCGTCATCACCACCACGTTCACCAACGTGATCTTCATCACCTTGATGGAGCCGTCCATGGCCTCCAGGACCGCTTCGTTCAAGACCTCTCCGCTACAGCATGCCTCGGCCAGTTTGGGCGTGGACTTGTCGAACACCTTGTAGATCTTGAACTCTGAGAAGGTAGATGCGATGTCCATCGAAGAAGCCCTCCCCACGCCCCACTGGAAGGACAACAGCTCAATCCAATTCTTATGGGACGCGTCGTTTGAGGAGCCTTCTATGCCAGTTACCGAAAAGAAGAAGTCCAATCCTGATCCCCCATTCATCAAGGAGTCTAGGCCGGTCCGGGCCGAGTCGTTGAGCGCGGTCATTTCTTTCATCAATTGCGCCAGCTGGTCATCAATTCCGGCCAGCTGTTCCTTCGTGGCTTCTGTGTCCGGTCTCGGAGTGAGGGCATAGCCCAATACAGCACCAATGGCGAGGCCAGCCACCAGTATCACGGCCAGCATCTTCGTTGAGTATGGCGTAGGTACCACTTATAATATCATTTAATGGCATTGGATATAATACATTTTAGGAACCAGAACAATCATTTTAAGGAATGCCGTGAGGTTCGAGCTAAATTTATCTCTCTGGAGTTTGAATTCTTTCTTATGGCAGACACAGCCACGATTATCGCCATCGTAGCAGCCATATGCGTGCTGATAACCACAATAACGGCCATATTCCAACTCAGGAACCTTTTAATTCAAAGAAAGGTGAGTATGATTCTTACCTGGGTTCCTTCACTTAGGCCGGACATGGGTCGAGAGCTGAACCGATTAGGCCGATTAATCTACTCATGCGAGTTCAAAGACTATCCCGACTTCGTGCAACGGTACGGAGATTTAGGGACCACCGACAATGAAGTCTCTTGGGCCTTTGTTTCGGTTGCTGGGTGGTACGAAACACTCGGAGTTCTATATTGCAAGAAATATATCGACAGGAAGATATTCAGTGAGATCTATGCCCCTTTTACCATTAGAGATTGGACCTATATGAAACCGATAATCTATGGCATGAGGGCGAAAGAATCCCCACTTAACGTGGCGAACCTGTTCGGGAATTTTGAGTACATGGCGGAAGATATGAGGAAACGTGTAGCCAAAGGTCAGCAGTCAAAGTAGATATGCGCCTCCGGTCGCTGGCTCAAGGACGTTTGGAAAGAACACCGATAAAAGTGTACAAAACTCTCCTTATTGACGATGGATTCAACAATACTGGATATTTGTAGTGGTGGGTCTGCCCTGGAACTGCTCAAGAAGCGTCTGGTCAAGGGCGAGATAACCCCCGAACAGTACCGCCAGCTGAGGGATCTATTGCTCGAGAAGTAAGTCAGGGATGCCGAGGTTTAAGGGGAGCCGAGGATGGCGGTCGCGAAGACCTCCACCTTCTTCTGCCAGCCTGCTTCCAGAGGTCCCTTCATGCCGGTCACGTAGACCTTCGTCTCGATCATCTTGACCAGTCCCTTGCCCAGCAGGATCTCGTTCATGATCGGGATGACATGCTGATAACGGCCCACCTCCTCTTCTGTAGGCATCTCACCAGTCTTCTTGTCGGGCTTTGGTGATGGCTCGGTGGTCAAGATGGCATACTTCGTCCCTGTGGGCAGGTTGACCTTCTCCAGGAAGCGTCGCATCTCCTTGATCGGCTTGCCGAAGCGCCCCGGCGAGCTGAAAACATATATATCCGCAGGCGGAATCGCATCAGGCTTCATGCTATCAACATGGTGGACGTCCACCGTCACTCCCTTGGCGGCCATCTGCTTCTTGAACTCCTCTGCGACCATGGCCCCGTTGCCATGCACTGATGCGTGAAAGTATTCGATTTTCATGATAATTCCTCCATCCTGAATGTATTGGAAAGGTAATTCTTCTTTTCGTCAATAGATACAGCATAGCCCCGGGGCTGTTTGTGGTAGGCAAATCTACTCGCCAGTCCATTCCAGTACCTGTCCCCCATCATCTCTTCATCCATACCCGCTCCCGGGAATTTCTCACGAACGGAATGATGATGGACCTTATGCTCACCAGCACGAATATTGCCCAGAGTATGCCAGAAGCCAACGCCAGGCTGAAGAGGGCGAAAAGGAGGAACATCATCACCACGGCCGTTCCGAAGAGGTAAAAGACTATGACCATTCTGAAGAATGGAGCCACCCTCAGGGTCAATGGCGGGATATCCTTGATGTAGTGGAAACCCATCTCCAGGTTGTCGATGAGCGTGTAGAGCGCGATGTAGAAGATGAAGGTCAAGAAAAAGAGCGTTGCCTGGAAAAGGACCTCTCCCGTGTTCGGATAGGCGGTCAGCAGGATAATAATGGACGTGAATAGGAAACCGCAGAATAGGGAGAGGACCTATGAGATGGTCCTGTTGTGCCCGAAGTAATCGGAATAATCATCCTCCTTGTCCACGGTTCACCCAGCCTCCCCCACAATCCGCAATATCGCGCCCAGACTATTTCTGTTTTGGGTGCTCTAGGACCTATCAGTATGCCGTGAGGTTCAGGCTATAGATTGCTTCAGGATGAGCTGAGAATAGCGGTGGCGAACTCCTCTACCTTTCCCTGCCAGCCTTCTTTCAGATGCCCTTTCATCTCCTCCGCCGTGACAAAGAACTTCATTTCGGCAACTTTCACCAGCCCCTTCTCTCTCAAAGCCTCATCCAGGATGGGTATGGTCTTCCTCTCTCGATTAAGTTCTTCCTCGGTCGGCATCTGCCCTGTCTTCTTATTCGGTACCGTGTCACTGTGGGTCGCGAAAATAGCATACTTTTTTCCTGACGGCAGTGAGACCTTCTTAATGAAACGGTGCATGCTCCCTATTGGCCCACCGAATCGTGTGGGTGATCCAAAGACGTACAGGTCTGCGAGGGGTAGCTCCTTAGGCTTCGACTCGCCGATATGATGCACGTTCACCTGGTGGCCCTTGGTCTCCATAACCCGCCGCAATTCCTCGGCAACCTTTGCTCCGTTACCGAACTTTGAGGCGTGATATAACTCGATCTTCATGGGGGTTCCTCGCTTATGATGAATGCACCAATCCCCTTAATGATGTCTTACAAGCCGATCGTCTGTGGTCCCCCACTTAGGGATGCCGTGAGGTTCGGACTATGACGTACCTGCTGCGATCATCATAAGTGTG
>CAYHAO010000086.1:0-3455 GCA_964354665.1 uncultured Methanomassiliicoccaceae archaeon
AGGTGGCCCAGCACGCTGTCGAGTCCCTGGCTCATGCTTCTCCCCCCGCCTTCTCCTCTGGGAGGTGCAGCTCCTCCTGCAGGTCCTTGATGTCCCCGATGTTGGGGCGCATGATCACGTTGGTGATGCCGGCCTCGCCCTTGGTGACGCCGACGATGTGGTCGGCCTTGCTCAAGGTTACCTTCCTCAGGGAGATCATCACGAACTGAGCGGTCTTGGACGACTTCTGCACGCGGTGGGCCACCATGTCGGCGTTGACCGCGTCCAGGAACATGTCCACCTCATCCAGCAGGTAGAAGGGTGATGGTTGGTACTGCTGTAGAGCGAAGATGAAGGCCAGCGCCGCCAGCGACTTCTCCCCTCCGCTCAGGGCTTCCAGGCGGAGCACCTTTCCGTTACGGGGACGGACCTTCATGATCAGGCCTCCCTCGAACGGCTGGTCGGGGTTCTCCAGCACCAGCTCGGCCTCCCCGCCGCCGGAGAGGTCGGCATAGGTGACCTTGAAGTTCTCGTTGATGGCCAGGAACACTTTGGATAGGGCCTCCTTCTTCCTCTCGTTCAGCTCCTTCATCAATTTGATGAGGTCCTTGCGCTGCGCGTCCAAGCGGTTGCTCTCGCCTTTGAGCTCGTCGTGCCTGGTGCGCTTCTCGTCATAGTCCTTGACCGCCCTGAGGTTCACCGCGCCCATGGTGTTGAGGGTGCGTTCGCAAGATGCTATCGTCTCCTTGAGGTCCTCGAGGGTGGGCAAGGGGACTTGGACCACCACGGTGTAAGTGGAGATCTCAACCTCCACCTCCTTGAGCCGGTCCTCTGCCGCCCGCTGCTTGGTGATCATTCCAATGTTGATATCCCCAGAGGTCTCGATCTTGCCCTGTATCCTGTCCCTCTCGCCCTCTTGAACCGTCTTCTGGCGGAACAGGTCGTCGCGCTTGTCCCTAAGGCCCTTCATCTCCTTGCCCATCGATTCCTCGACCTTCTTCAGGCCATTCAGCTCCACGTTGAGGCGGGCATCGGCCTCTTGAGAATCCTTGATGACCTTCCGGAGGCGAGAGATCTTCTGATGGAGGTCGCCTTCCTCCTTGACATGATCGGCGTGCTTCCCCTTGGCCATCGTCAGCTGTGCGGCGGTGGTTTCCTTCTCTGCCTTCAGGTCGGCAACCTTGCCGGACAGCTCGGTGATCCCGGACTGCAAGGACTTAAGGCGGTTGGAGAGCTCCTTAGGCGCGATCTCCACGATGCGCCTGCGGCCAGAATCGCGCTCCGCCTTGTTCCTTTCCCATCGCGAGGTCAGTTCGGTGAGCTTGACATTGACGCCTTCGAGCGACCGTTCGGCCTCGCTCAGCTCCGAATGCCGCTTCCTCAGGTCCTCCTCCGCTTGTGAGAGCCTGGCCTTGACCTCCTTCCTTCTCTCATCCAAGGCGGCTATCTTGACATTGTTGGTCGAGCCAGAGTTGTTGGTGTCCCTCATGGAGGCCTCAACGGCAACCAGGTCGGCGCGGACCTTGCGCAGCTCCTCTTGGACCTTCTCAGCGTGCTCGGTGGTCTTCCTCAGCTCCTCTCCAAGCTCATCGAGCTTGTTCTTGGCCGTGCCGAACTTGAGCTGGGAGGACTCGACCGTCCCACCCACCATGGCGCCGGACGACTCGATGAGCTCGCCGCCAAGCGTGACCAGCCGAACTCCGCCCATCAGCCTCCTGGCCTTGTCCAGGGTGTCCACCACCACCGTATCCCCGAATACGTACCAGAAGGCGGCGCGATACTTCTCGTCGAAGCGGATGAGGTCGATGGCGAAGCCCTCCGATTCCTTCTCTGCCAGGATGGACTTGCCGCGCGGCTTGCCGTCAAGCATCTTGTTCAAAGGCAGGAACGTGGCCCTCCCCAGGCCGTTCCTCTTCAGGAATTGGATCGCGGTGGCCGCCATTTCATCGTCATCCACCACGATCGACTGCATCCGGTTCCCTGCGGAGACATTGAGGGCGACCTCGAACTTGGGGTCGACCTCGGCCAGCTCGGCGATGGTGCCGTGGATGCCCTTGAGCTCGCGGCGGTCCCTCGCCTCCAGCAGGGAGCGGACGGCGCGATTGTAGCCCTTGGCCACGGATTCGGCGGCCTCCGTCTCTGCCTTTAGCTGGCTGTACTCCCTTGTCAGGCGGCGTATCGCTTGCTCCAGGTCCTCGGCCTGGCGGCTCAACTTCCCTTCCAGGTTCTTCTTCTGGAAGAGCTCCTCCTGAAGAGCCTTCAGTTCTTGAGTGGAATTCTTATCGGCGGAGCGGAGGCCCTTGATGTTGAAGTCCGCATCGGCGGCCTCGAACTCCAGGGTCTTCTTTCCCTCGTCCAGGTTGGACATCTCCTGGCTGAGGCGCTCCTTCTTGTCCTGCAACCTGTCCTTCTCCAGGATCAGGGCGTTGCGCTCCTCCTCTAGCTCGCGCACCAGGTCGTCGAGGGAGGCCACCTTCTTATCGAGGTCTCCGAGCTCCTGGTCGTGGTGGGAGACCTTTTTCTGGACCTCTTCCAGCTCCTTCCTCTTCTTGTCCAGGAGGGTGAGCTGTTCTAGGTATGAGGTTTCGGTTGACTTCAGGGCGCTGGAAAGATCGTTCAATTGCTTGGCCAGGTCTGCTTTCTCCTTCCCTAGGGAGCTGAGAATCGCATTGAACTCCTCCAGGTCGTCCTGGGCCCTCTTGCCCTGCTCTTGGTTCCTGGCGATGTCGATCTTGACGGCGTCCATCCTGTCCTTGAGCTCCTTGAACTCGTTGCCGCCCCGCCTCTCGGTCTCCTTCTCTGCGGCAACGATCTTCGATTCCAGGTCCTTTATCTTATCTGAGCATTCGGTCTTCTTGACCTTCAGCCCTTCTATCTCGCGCTCATAGGCCAGCATCTGCTTCTTTATTGAGTCGATCTCGGTGAGCGTCGATTCCTTCCTCTTATGGGCCAACTGGACCTTGGCCATGGTCAGCTTGTCCTTCACCTCCAGGTACTTGAGGGCTGAGGTGCGCTCCTCCTCCAGCTGCTTGATCTGCTTGTTGAGCTCGTCGAGGATGATGCTGATGCGCTCGATGTTCTCCTCAGCCACCTTCCGCTCCGCCTCGGCTTTGCATATCTCCTCGTCGTATTTGATGATGCCAGACATGTCATCCAGTATGCGACGGCGGTCCACCGATGACATGGTGACTATCCTGGTCACGTCGCCCTGCTGGACCAAGTTATATCCTTCGGCGGATATGCGCGCGTTCTGAAGCAGGAAATCGAACTCGCTCAAGGATGACTTTCGATCGTTCACATAGAAGTAGGAGTTGTAGCCGTCGGAGCTCTCTGAGAGCTTGACGTGTCTTGTCAGACGCACGACGTCTGAATCTATGGGGATGGTTCGGTCGTGGTTGTCGAAGACCAGGGAGACTTTGCAATGGTCGGCGGGCTGCTTGCTCGGCCCGCCGTTGAAGATCAGGTCGGTGAGCTTC
>CAYHAO010000087.1:0-3375 GCA_964354665.1 uncultured Methanomassiliicoccaceae archaeon
TTCGGCCAGGGCAACTCCGTGGGGCATTACGGAGGTCGCTACATCTGGCAGATACGCGGTTACCAAAAACTCGTCCTATGTTGGCTGGCTTGCAGCGGGGAGGAGGATGCCAGACAGATCGAAGGCGAGGTGCTGCGGGAGTTCAAAGGCATCTACGGAAGGCTGCCCTTTGCCAATCTTAGGGAATGAGCCCCCGGTACTAGCGGCGGCGATATAGCTCTAACGATCGCCGTCGTGGCCTCGGTCGATGCCAGATGGTCAAGCGCCTAATGAACGGGACAAATGAGCGCCCAATAAATTATTAAATAGCGTGGAGCAATGAATCCGCAATGGTCTATTGTCCCAAGTGCGGTAAGCAGAATGCCGACGACGCGACCTACTGCAACAATTGCGGAGCACCCTTGACTGGAAGAAGGGATGCAAATAAGGAATGGGAGAATCGCTGCGGTGACACCTGCTCTGGAAAGGGACGCACCGGGCTCATTTTCTGGGGCGTTATCGTCTCCCTGATCGGGATCTGGGTGATCTTCGAACTTGGTGTAAAGAACATCACTGGTCTCCCAAGCTGGGTCTACGACATCCAATGGTCCTGGATATTCGGTGTCGTGATTGGCGTCGCCATCCTTATCGGCGGCATATCCCTGATCTTGAAGGCGAACCAGCGCTAGTAATAACCACAGCCCCGACCACACGAGCCGCAGGTGTTCGCATGTCGGTAGTCGGAGAGCTGTATCCTCGTATCCAGCCAAAGGTAGCATACAATGATCGCTATCAGGCCATATGCGGCGCTGCCTGTGGATTCCAATACGCCAATGGTCACGAAGAAGAAGCCTAGCACAAGGAGCACGTTGGCCCAGACGTGTGACCATGGTGCCCCCCGGTCCAATCCAATTTCCAATAGACATAGGGCGACCAGGCCGATTCCGAAAGACAGGGTGAGGACCCCCATCATAGCTTCCAGTCCGGGAGTGAGAAGATAGGCTACCACCAACATCAAAGCTATCAGTGAACCGAGCAGCAAACCCAGGCACCCGCCGCAATACTTGCCCCCACGGATGGCGACGACACGGTCATCGAACCGCCCGCAATCGGGATGGTGGGCCACATAGACGGGCCTCGATGCTTCAGCTGGGGTGGCGCTGGGGCTGACTTTACGCTTACATCTAAGACGTCCTGGCCAATAACTCTGGATGATGCCCCAGACACAGCTGGACATGAAGGCCAGGGATACTATGAACTTGTCCATCAGGTCCAGTCCATTCGAGTGCTGTGCGCCATTCCAGGCCATGATGCCAAGCATCGCCGCTGCTAACGTCGAGAGCAGGACGTATCCTAAGACATTTCTCCTTCGGTTCAAATCATCTGCCTCAGCGTGCCCAGGACCCTCTTTCCCGCCAGATGCCGGTAGCATCTTTTCTTTATCTCATTGCTGGAGAATATCCCTCTTAAGGCGTTCACCGGCGTCCCGAAGAACTCCTTGTAGCAGGCGAGGAGCTCCTCCTGCACCTGGCTCCTGGACAGGGTCTCGGTAGGCATGATGGCGTGTACCATGTCATAATGGCCAAAGTTATCGTCCTCGATCCAGCCGTTCGTTCTCGCTTCCTGGTAGACCTCCGTCCCTGGAAAAGGGGTGAGGATGCTGAATATGGCCATGTGCGGATCCAGCTCCAAGGCGAACTCCCTCAGCCCCTGGATGGAGGCATGGCTGTCCTTCCTGGACCCTATGACCATCATGGCCTGGGCGAAGATGTCGTTCTCCTTCAGGATTCGCACCGCCTCCTTGGCGTCGTTGACCGAGGCGCCCTTCTTGAAGTCTTGGAGCGCCTGAGGGGAGCCGTTCTCCACCCCGATGAGCTGCCAGATGTTGCCGACCTTTCGCAGCTTCGCCACCACCTTGGGGTTCTTGGCGATCGAGTCCGTGCGCGATTGGAAGAACCAGGGAGTGGAATCGTCGAATCCTTGAGCGCCTAGCTCCTGCGCCAATTCCTCGCCTCGCTTGCCGTACTCGAAGTTGTCGTCCGTGAGCCAGATGAACCCCGCCCCTAGCTCGTCCCTCAGGTGCGCCATCTCCATGGCGATGCGCTTGGGGGACTTGGTTCTCCAAACGCCGTTCCAATGGCGCCATTGCGTGCAGAAGGAGCATCTATGCCAGCACCCTCTCGACCCCTCGAGGATGAGATAGCGCGACTTACCGGCCATCATGGTGAAGTGGTACATGGATAGGTTCCTCTCCACCAGATGATAGGCGGGGTAGGGCAGGGCGTCGAGATCCTCGATGAGATCGCGAGGAGGGCTTCGCACTATCTTGCTTTCATTTCTGAAGGAAAGTCCATTCACCTTCCCCAGGTCGCCCTTTTCCCGGACAGCCTCGATCAGCTCGACCAGCGTCCTCTCCCCTTCCCCGCGCACGATGAAATCTATCTCCGGGAAGGAGGTCAGGCTCTCGATGTCCGTGAAGGAGAAATGCTGGCCGCCTACCACGGTCACGATGTCAGGATCGATCTTCTTGGCCGTCTCCGCGAGCTTGGCGCACGCATAGGCGTTGCAGGAAAATCCTGAGGTGGCCACCAGATGGGGCGAGTAGGACGCGATGTACCTTTCCACGCCCTTCCAGTCCTTCGTTTCGGCCTGGCAGTCCAAGATCCCTATCTCCACGTCCTTCAGTTCCCGTTCTACATATGCAGCGAGGGCGAGCAACCCGGTCGGAGGGGGAAGGTACTCGCCCATGAGGAACCAGTAGTCCTTGGGAGGCTCTACGAACAGGATTCTGGTCGTCATCTTAACCCAATCGAGTAGTCGAACGGCAATTGAAATAGATTGCTAGGGGTGGGCTAATGAAGCATGGCCATCGTCCAGCGGTAGGCAATTGCATTGTTGCTCAATGGGCTTAGTTGTCTCTCATATCGAGCAGGGCCTCTTCGATGGTATCCTTGAAACGATTCTTACCCACCAATTCCACCAGCCCCTGCTTCTCCATATCCCTCATCGTCAAGGTGTGCACGCCAACGAAAGTCACCTTCACATCCCTCTCCTTTGCCTCCTTGACCACCTTCTCAAGGGCGCGACCCGAACTGATGTCCAGGATGCGGGTGTGGGTCTCCATGTCCACGATCAACAGCTTCGGCCTGGGCTCCTCTCTTATCAGGCTAAGCAAATGTGCCTTGATCACAGGCGCGTTGGCGTAGAAGATCACCGTGCTCAGCCGGAGGATCTTCACTCCCTCAACCTCCTTGGCCTCCGGGTGCAGGCTGAGGTCCTTGAAGCGACCGTCTGGCATCCGTCCTAGCAGGGAACCGCGTTCGTTGCTCACCCTCCAGATGAGCAGGCCCATGGCGAAGATGATCGCCAACAATAAGCCCACCAGCACCTCGAAGA
>CAYHAO010000088.1:0-1852 GCA_964354665.1 uncultured Methanomassiliicoccaceae archaeon
GGCTTGACCGTGGTGCATGTGACCCATGACCAAGAGGAGGCCATGTCCGTTTCGGACCGCATCGTGGTCATGAGGGCTGGGGGGATCGTGGAGTCCGGCACTCCGGAGCAGCTCTACACCAGACCGAGGGACGTCTTCACTGCGAACTTCGTGGGGGAGACGAACCTGCTCGAAGGGTGGGTGAAGGAGAGGCATGAAGGAGGGAGCTGGATCGAGCTGCGCGACAACTCGGTGATCATGGTCGAGAACTGCGACCCGCAGGTGGGTGAGGCGGTGGTGGTGTCAGTTCGGCCAGAGTTCGTCTTCCCCTTCACCGATGGGTTGCTCTCCCGCATCGAGTACTTGACTTATTTGGGGACCTTCTCCAGGGTGAGCGCCAGATCCCAGTCAGACGATCTGGTCGAATTCGACGTTCCCTCGATCGAGGGCAAGCTCTACCATCCTGGCCAGGAGGTCTATCTAATGTTCAATAGGAAGGCGGCCGTGGTGTATCCAAGGCCGATAGAAGGAGTATCGGAGGCGGTGAAACTTGAGTGAGAAGGAGAACTTGCTGGATTGGTTCGGCAAGAGGAGAGAGTCGGTGGTTATGAGCCTGCTGCGCGACCATGCGCAGAAGGTGGCGGACACCATAACGGAGCTGAACAGGGCCGTTCTTGCATTATGCAAGTCGGACCGGAACGCGGCGCTGGATGCCATAAAGCGTTCGGCGCTGTCGGAGAAGGAGGCGGACAACCTGGAGGACCGCATCACCGAGGAGCTGTCCAAGGGCGACCTCGCCTCGAAGGAGCGCGAGGACATGATGCACCTCATCAGGCGCCTGGACTTCGCGGCCGACTGGGCCAAGGAGGCGGGCATGAACATCCAGCTGGTGATCGAGGCCAACGTCAACGTCCCGGCCACCCTCTGGAACAAGTACTGCGCCATGACCCAGGAGCTGGAGAAGGCGGCCAAGCTGCTGAAGAGCTGCATCGACAGCCTAGGCATCGACGAGGAGGCGGTGATGAAGTACGAGAAGGGCGTCAAGGTCCAAGAGCATATCCTCGACGACCTCCACTACAGCACCAAGAAGGAGATATTCTTCTCCGACATCGACCCCAAGGCCATTTATCTGATGAGGGACATCCTGCACTGCCTGGAGAACTCATCGGACAAGTGCAACGATGCGGCGGAGATAATCCATCTCCTGCTGGTCTCCCAGAGGCACAAGGCCAGGTAGAATGATGTCCCAACGGCTCTTCGGCACCAACGGCGTGCGCGGCGTGGTGAACGATTTCATGGACCCCCAGCTGGCCTTGGACGTGGGCAGGGCGATCGGCACCCTCATGAAGGGCAAGGTCGCCTTGGCCACCGACTGTCGCACCAGCGCGGACATGATCCGATCGGCCGTGGCCGCGGGGCTGACGTCCGTGGGCTGTGATGTACTGGAGCTAGGTGCGCTGCCGACGCCCACTTTGCAGTACTTCGTCAAGATAAGCGAGATCTCGGGCGGGGTGATGGTCACCGCCTCACATAACCCGCCGGAGTTCAATGGCATCAAGGCCGTGGATGCCGATGGCACGGAGATGCCCCGTTCCAGGGAGGAGGAGATCGAGCGCATTTACTTCTCCCGCGCCTTCGACCACAAGGATTGGAGAGGGGTGGGAACGGTCATGCCCACCTCCGGGGCCTTGGACTACTATCAGAGGGCCGTCCTCAGCCTGGTCGACCTGGATGCCATAAGGAAGGCGAACCTGCGCGTGGTGCTGGACTGCGCCAACGGCGCCGGCTCCCTCTGCTCTCCGACATTGCTGCAGAGGCTGGGAGCGAGCGCCTCCACCCTGAACTGCAACCCGGAAGGCACCTTCCCTGGGCA
>CAYHAO010000088.1:1952-3251 GCA_964354665.1 uncultured Methanomassiliicoccaceae archaeon
CTCGCCGTGGAAGGTCCCCTTTCCTCATTGCTCAAGAAGGTGCCCTCCTACCACCTCGATAAGCGCAAGCTGCACTGTCCAGACGAGCGCAAGGAGCAGGTTCTCAGGGAGGTATGCGAGGCGTTCTCCTCCAACAAGATCGACACCACCGACGGCGCCAAGGTCTTCTTCGATGGTGGCTGGACGCTCATCCGCCCCTCGGGCACGGAGCCGATATTCCGCGTCTACTCCGAAGGCAAGGACAAGGCCACCGCGAAGCGGATCGCCGACCGCTGCGAAAGGGTGGTCAAAGAAATCCTAGAAGGATGATCAGAGCAGCTCGAGGCCGAGCAGCCCCTGCGCCAGGAAGACCAACCCGAACAGGATGAAGATGGCCGCGCTGCCCAGCTTTATGTAGCGCTCCGGGACGCGCTTCCCGATCTCCGCTCCGAGCAGGACCCCCGCCAATGTGACCACCGCGAAGGCCAACACCGCGCCAGTCAGGATGAGGAGCGGCGCACCGTACTCCGCGGAAAGGGCGATGATAGAGAGCTGGGTCTTGTCCCCCAGCTCCATCACGGCCATCAAGGCGAAGGTGCTCCAGAACGCCCCCCACTTCAGGCCGTTCTTTCCCTTGGGCTTCTCCTCCTTCTCTGGCATCACGATGGTCAGTATCCCGAATGCCAGGAAGAGCAATCCTGCGCCGACGGTGATGAGGGTCTCTGGGACATAGTCGAACAGGATCTGCCCCACCACCACACCGACCGCCGAGACCAGGGTCAAGGCCAGCAAGGTCGAGGCGAAAACCAGCTTCTTCGAATGTTTGGAAGATAGGGCAATAACGGCGATCATCGTCTTGTCGCCAAGCTCGGCGAGCAATATGAGCGTGAAGGCCGCGAAGAAAGGTGCCAGTTCCATTCCATCACCGGTCATCCACTGCCGACATTTGCCCCCTCAGAAGAACGCATTTTAAGGGATTGATGAAGGGGCTGGTGCCCCAAGCCTTGGACCAGCTCATACCTTCGTTATCTTGCGCCGCCCCATGGCGATCATGTAGAGGACCTCTTCGCCAGGATGGAGCTGTCCCTTGAACTCATCGGTGATGTGAAGGGAGAAGTTCTCGAAGTTCTCCAGGTCCATGAGCTGGACCTCATCTCCCCCCAGAGCAAGGATCTGCGCCTTCCTCTTGTCGATCATGGGAACTTGGACCTTATGGGTGACCGGGTGAACGATGGAGCGCTTCTTCTCATCGAACAATCCAACCGCGTCTATGCGCGCCTTGGCCTCACCATGCTTCCCGGGCTTGGAGGTGGTGATGGA
>CAYHAO010000089.1:0-2951 GCA_964354665.1 uncultured Methanomassiliicoccaceae archaeon
ACCGCAAGAGGGGCACTTCATGGCAAGGTTGTATCCCCTTCCTGGCTATTTATAATAAGACCATCAGCAGGGAACTTGTGCAAATCATCCGTCTTTTACGGTTCCATGAAGCTGTTTAAGCCACGCTATAAGGACTTGCTTATGAGGTGCACGATTTATCGCTGGATACATTTTAATATGAAGTAAACCAAGAAAGAAGGATGAGGAATAAGCAAGGATGACAAGAAGATTCGATATAGAAAGGCATGCAGCGTTATCAAAAGCGATAACGAAGAGGATCGGCGTCAAGCAGGACGCGGCGGACGACCTAGCCATGCGAGTACTGAATTATTTCGGCTATGGTGAGGAGGTCATAGACAATTCGTTGGATCAAGAGGACAGGCGGCTCTTCTATTTCCTGCAAGATGTCTCATTGCTGAAGACGGCCTGGGAGGAGGCCATCCTCCAAAGTGGACGTACCTGGCGCATATTCTATTGGTACCTAAACGTGGAGAACATCGAGGAGTGCTCGATCGAGGAGGACGCCCCTAAGCATGAAGAGGGCTTGTATGACGCCCTTCCGCAGGGAGTTTGGTCCCGAGAAGAGATCAGGGAAGAGAGCTCTTGAGCTATTCCCAACCGCTTTCTTTTTACTCGATTCGCTCATACCTTGGCCTGGTAACATGCAACCGCGTAAGATCCTTGTCGTGGTCATGGATGGCCTGGGCGATAGAGCGGTCAAAGACCTGCACTGGAAGACGCCACTCCAGGCTGCCAACCGGCCCAACCTCAATTGGTTCGCTGAGCACGGGGCCACGGGCATCGTGGACATAATAAGCCCAGGGGTGAGACCTGGAAGCGACACCTCCCATCTAGCCATATTGGGATACGACCCATACCAGGTCTACACCGGCAGGGGACCTTTCGAGGCCGCAGGTACTGGATTGGTGGGCGAGAAAGGGGACGTTGCTTTCCGATGCAACTTCGCCACCGTGGATACGAACATGGTGGTAACGGACCGGCGTGCCGGTCGAATCAAGGAGCCAGACACCACTATGCTCGTGGAGTCCCTCTCAGGAATGAGTGTGGATGGAGTGGAGATCGTCGTCAAAGAGGCGACCGAGCATCGGGCGGTGCTGCTGCTCCGGGGAAAGGGGCTCTCCGCGAAGGTCTCTGACGTCGACCCCCATACGGAGGCAAAGATCCATGAGGCCCAGGCTCTTGAGCACGAGGCCAGGAAGACCGCGAAGGTGGTCAATCACTTTGTTCAGCGTTCATATGAGCTTCTGAATGACCATCCAGTCAACCAAAGACGGAGATTGGAGGGCAAGCCGCCCGCCAACATCCTGCTGCCAAGGGGGGCTGGGGTATTCCCAGACATCCAGGCATTCCAGGAACGCTATCAGATGACCGGAGCTTGCGTCGCAGGGGTCTCCCTGATCAAGGGGATCTGTCGCGTTTGCGGCCTGGATGTGATAGAGGTGCAAGGCGCAACCGGTGGCATGGACACTGACATGGTGGCGAAGGCCAAGGCGGCCGTTCGCCTACTAGATACTTATGACTTCGTGCTCGTGAACATCAAGGCCGCCGACGTGGCCTCACACGATGGAAATGCCAACCTTAAGGTCAAATTGATCGAGCGGCTGGACGAGATGGCGGGTGTGATCCGTTCTGAGATGCCCGAAGGCACAGTGGTCGCATTCTTGGCCGATCATTGCACCCCCATCGAGGTCAAGGATCACAGCGGGGACCCTGTGCCGCTCCTCATCTATTGCCAGGGAATGGTGCGGGACGCCAATGCCAGCTACGATGAGGCATCATGCGCACATGGAGGCCTGGGAAGGCTGAGAGGGAAAGATATCCTCCCCATACTCATCGATAAAGCGGGGCGGTCCGAGAAGTTCGGCGCGTGAGGTCAGCGTAAAAGAAAATATAGCGCAAATCGTAATGCAACAGCGTGAAGTATTCCTATTGCCCACCATGCAACCGGCTCCAGAAATGGAACTGGTACTCGAGGAGCAAGTGCGAGAACTGTGGCAAGGAGTGCGTGATTTTTGAGGTAAAAAGGTCCGTGTATGGCATATTGATGTACGCGCTTTGTGCAATCGCCGTGGCCTTCGTCGTATTACACGCCTCCTGGTACACCCTCAGCCTCGATTGGGCGTCCTTCTATTCGAGCGTGCCGAGCGACGTATCGACCTGGCTGATCTTCGGGCTGATTTTTCTGGCCATCGCATTCACTTTTGTGGACCTGGCCAAGACCCAGAAGAAGGCTGAGGAGAAAGTGCAGAAGGGGATCAACAGGCCAAAGTAGGTTCACCCTCGCCATGCCTTCAGGATGAAGCGTAGGGTTGCGTTGTCTCGGCTGGATCCCTCGATCCGAGAGGCAAAAACCTCTTCGGTATCCGAGGGATCGCCATGAGCTACGAGGGTCGACTCGACCCCGCCACAATCGACGCCCCATTCGAAGCCCCAGCTAGATCCGAGGAGCCCAGAGATGACGCCTTCAACCTGTGGCAGCGCCCAGTCGGGCAATGCGAGATTTTCGCTTGTTTCCATGGCTTGGATTAAGGAGGTCAGCTCGACGCAAGGAGCGTCCCCTCCTTGGCCATCATCCACGGGCACCCTCAAGGTCATAGAGATCAGGACGGAGTGCGCCCTATCGACCAATGCTTGCGATTCATCATCCTCCATCCCTCCCAAGTCTTCCTGACTGCTTAGGAGGAAGGAGCCCAGAGCGATCATGGCCAGTAGGAACATGAAGGCATCCATGATCGAGGCTAAGCCTCGGACGTCGCCAAGGACGCGCCTCACCATACCACTACCACAAGCTTGGCGGCCAAGACCTCGGGCCCATCCCCGATGAAATTGATCGGCATCATCAATGAGTAGCAGGTATCGACCGCCTCCGGTAACTGGCCCAAGGTGATGAGCTGAAGGCGCATTGGTTCCGAGCCAATTACGTGAATCTC
>CAYHAO010000090.1:0-2942 GCA_964354665.1 uncultured Methanomassiliicoccaceae archaeon
TCGCTGATGCGCGAGGGCGAGAAATGGCCGGCCTCCAGGGACCTGAGCTCCCTGCGGTTGTTGGGAACGGTGGGCGAGCCGATCAACCCTGAGGCCTGGATCTGGTACCATCACAACATCGGAAAGGAAAATTGCCCCATCGTCGATACCTGGTGGCAGACCGAGACCGGGGGCATCCTCATCACGCCCTTGCCCGGTGCCATAACCACCAAGCCAGGGTCGGCGACCAAGCCTTTCTTCGGAATAGAGCCGGCCATATTCAAGGAAGATGGCAAGGAGGCGGCGCCCAACGACGGCGGCTACCTGGTGATCAAGAAGCCCTGGCCTGGAATAATGCGGACGGTGTACGGTCAGCACCAGCGCTTCATCGAGACCTACTGGACCCGATGGCATGGCATCTACTTCACCGGTGACGGGGCGCGCAGGGACCAGGACGGCTACATTTGGATCATGGGCCGGGTGGACGATGTCATCAAGGTATCAGGACACCGCATCGGCGCTGCCGAGGTCGAGTCCGCTCTGGTCTCTCATCCGAAGGTGGCCGAGGCGGCGGTGGTGCCCATCCCACATGAGATCAAGGGCGAGGCCATCTATGCCTACGTGACCCTGAAGACGGGGGTCGAGGGCAACGACGAGCTCAAGAAAGAACTGGTGCAGCATGTGCGCAAGGTGGTGGGGCCCATAGCCACCCCCGAGGTCATCCAGTTCGCCGACGGAATGCCGAAGACCCGGAGCGGGAAGATCATGCGGCGCATCCTGAGGAAGGTGGCCTCGGGGGACACGGAGAGCATCGGGGACACTAGCACCCTGGCGGACCCGACGGTGGTCGACCGCTTGATCGAAGGGAGGATCGCCCCCGAGAAGAAGTGAGCTCAGAGGAAGGCACGGACCTCGATGAGGTCGTCCACCATCTTCGACTCCACCTTCAGGCCGGAGAAGTGGAAGATGTTGATCATGCGGATGTTGGTCGCTAGTATCTCCGCGGTGAAGCCTTTTATCATTAGTTCCTTCCCGTACTCCATCAGGCTGCGGAATATCTCCGTTCCCAGACCGAAGTTCTGATATTCATCCCTGACCGCCAAGGCCACCTCCGCCCACCCCGTTCCAGGATCGATGTCGTAGGTGCCTATGCCGACCAGCTCCGGGCCCTCCTCCTTGCGGACGAGCGCCACCATGGCCATGCGCCCGCTGTAGTCCACGTTCATCAGGTTCCGGATCTCGCGTGGCATCATCTTCTCGTAGGACATGAAGCGGTCGTACACGCTCTTCTCCGATAGGGAGTAGAAGAACTCCTTCAGCATGTCCTCGTCCGTGGGCTTGAGCGGACGTATGCGCACGGACGTGCCATTGATGGTGATCGCCCTCTCCAGCTGTGCGGGATAGGGCCTACCGGTGAAGGGTGCGGTGGAGAGCTCGCTCCTGACGTAGCCAAGCTTCTTGGCCTGCTCCAAGAGGGCATATCGGAACTTTGGATGGGCGACCTCGATGAGCTCCAGGGACCTTTGCTCGATGCTCTTGCCCCTTAGCTCCGCGATGCCGTGCTCCGTCACCACGTAATGCACGTCGCAGCGGTTCACCGTGACCGCGCTGCCCTCGGGCAAAGTGGGAACGATACGTGAGATGGCGCCGCCCTGAGCCGTCGAGGGAAGCGCGATTATGGCCTTCCCTCCTTTGGACATGGAGGCGCCGCGCATGAAGTCGGCCAGCCCGCCGATGCCGGAGTAGAACTCGTGCTCCAGCTGGTCCGCGCAGACCTGGCCCGTCATGTCTATGGAGAGGGCGGAGTTGATGGCCACCATGCGCTTGTTGGCCCGGATGGTGCAGGGACTGTTGATGTAGGATGAGGGGTAGAACTCGAAGAAGTCGTTCTTGTTGACGTAATCATAGAGCCTCTTGCTGCCCAAGGAGAAGGAAGCCAGGACCTTCCCGGGATGCGATGACTTCTTCTGGCACGTCACCACCCCCTTCTCGATGAGGTCGATCAGCCCATCGGAGAACATCTCCGTGTGCACGCCTAGGTCCTTCTTCTCCCCCAGGTAGGCCAGCACCGCATCGGGGATGGCACCGTAACCGACCTGGATGGTGCTCCCGTCATCGACCAGCGCCGCCACATGCTTTCCGATGGCCTGGACGTACTCCAGCTCCTCCGGGGCCTTCTTCCATTCCAGCAGCGGTTCGTCATGCCAGACCAAGGCGTCTATGTCGGTCACGTTCAGGCAAGAGTCTCCGGAGGTCACGGGCATTCTCGGGTTGACCTGGGCGATGACGAAGTCCGCCGCCTTCGCCGCGCTCTTGGTTATGTCGACGCTGACGCCGAGGGAGCAGTTGCCATTGACGTCGGGCGGTGCCACCTGGATCAGGGCATAGTCGATGTGGATGAGGCCATCGTCGAATAGGCTGGCCATCTCCGAGAGGTGGGTGGGGGTGTACTCTCCCCTGCCCTCCTTGACCGCGAGGCGCACCTCCGGGCCAACGAAAAGGGCGTTGAAGCGGAAGTTGTACTTCATCATGTCCTCGCGCTGGGGGGAGAGGAAGAGCGATAACGCCTGAATGATCTCATTGTCGCCCATCTCGCTCGCGAGCCTGGCCAGCTCCTTGACCAGGGCTTGCGGCTCTCCAGCGGCGGTGCCGATGAACACCGTCTTTCCGCGGGCGATCATGCGCACCGCCTCCTCGGCGGTCCTGACCCTCTCTTTGTAAGGTTCCAACGAAGAAGGACCCATCCCTTCACCAGTCTTGAGGGGTAATGCAGCAAGGGGGAATTAATCATTGCCGAAGTTTTCGTTAAACTCCTGAGCATGAGGTCTTATCGCCACCAACCACCAGACAAATGATTTTAATAGAAAACACAGATAAGGTGGCCCGCTGCAGGTGTAATCTAGCGGTTAGGATTTTAGCCTTCCAAGCTAAACACCCGGGTTCGAATCCCGGCACCTGCACTC
>CAYHAO010000091.1:0-2895 GCA_964354665.1 uncultured Methanomassiliicoccaceae archaeon
CATCGCCAACTCTTGGAACGAGATAGTCCCCGGGCACATCCACCTCGATCAGCTGGTGAAGGAGGTCAAGAAGGGCATAGTCGAGGCGGGGGGAGTGCCGCTGACCTTCGGCGTGCCGGGCATATGCGACGGCATCGCCATGGGCCACGAGGGCATGAGATACTCGCTCGCTTCCAGAGAGGTAATCTCCGATTGCGTCGAGCTCATGGTACAAGCTCATTGCATGGACGCTTGGGTCGGCGTGACGAATTGCGACAAGATCACTCCAGGCATGCTCATGGCCGCAGGCCGGGTGAACATACCCTGCATCATCCTGACCGGGGGACCGATGAAGGCTGGAAAGGGGAAGGAAGGCGATCTGGACCTCCAGTCGGTGTTCGAGGCTTTGGGAGAGCAGGCAGCTGGCAAAGTGCCTGATTCCAAGGTGATCGAGGTCGAGTGCGACGCCTGTCCGGGGGAGGGAGCTTGCGCCGGCCTGTTCACCGCCAACTCCATGGCCTGCCTGACCGAGGGAATGGGCCTCAGCTTGGTCGGCTGCGGCACGTCCCTAGCCAAGAGCAAGCTCAAGCGGCAGATCGCCCGAGAGACCGGAAGAAGGATAGTGGAGCTGGCCAAGCAGGGCATCAAGCCAAGAGATATAGTCAACAGGGATTCCTTCCTCAACGCTGTCCGGTTGGACATGGCCATCGGAGGAAGCACCAACACCGCCTTGCACATCCCGGCCATAGCCAGCGAGTTCGGGGTGGACATCAACCTGAAGACGTTCGATGACATGTCCAGGCGGGTACCTCACCTCACTAGCATCAGGCCCTCTGGCCCATACGTCATGGAGGACCTGGACAAAGCTGGGGGCGTCCCCGCAATGATGAAGCGGATCAAGACGATGCTGGCGGACCGTCCGACCGTGTCGGGAAAGAGCGTTTACCAGATATGCGATGATGCCAAGGTCAAGGACGAGGAGGTCATCCGGCCCTTGGACAAGCCGTTCCATAAGGAGGGAGGGATCGCGGTGCTATATGGCAACCTGGCTCCGAAAGGCGGGGTGGTGAAGCAAGTGGCAGTCTCAGAGAAGATGATGCGCTTCACCGGCACCGCCAAGGTCTTCGACTCGGAAGCGGAGGCGATGAAGGTCATAAAGGCCAAGGGCATCGTGCCTGGGGACGTGGTTGTCATCCGCTACGAGGGGCCTATGGGAGGGCCGGGCATGCCAGAGATGCTCTCCCCTACGAGCTTGATAGCGGGGATGGGTCTCTCGGATTCGGTGGCGCTCATCACTGACGGAAGGTTCTCTGGCGCCACCAGGGGGCCGTGCATCGGCCATATCTCGCCAGAGGCGTTCGTCAAGGGACCGATAGCCGCGGTGCGCAACGGGGACAAGATATCCATAGACATCCCGGCCAGGAAGATCGAGCTTATGATATCTGAGAAGGAGCTCAAGGAGCGCCTGATAAAGGTGAAGGTCGTCGACCGGAAGCCCTCGGGAATGCTGCTGAAGTACCGCAAGCTCGTGTCTGGCGCGTCAGAGGGCGCCATCTGCAGATGATGAGGCCATCCAGTTAGCTCGAAACCTATTTATCCGCCTGGGCGTTACCAGCACCTCAAGGGCCGATAGATCAGACCGGAAGATCGCCTGATTTGCAATCAGGAGGCCTCGGGTTCAAATCCCGATCGGTCCACCACTTTCGCATCCAGTAAGTCAGGATTTTTTTATATATTAGTGTTAATGTCCATTATTGGCGTGTTCCGCCAAGCGCTTCGCAGCATGCGCCCCGCCGCTCCCTGCTCGATCAGGGAGCAAGTCATCTAAGCACCCTCATTGAGCCGCCTTCTTCTCCATCTCTCTTACGATCCTGTCCCGCCAAGACTCGACATGATGCCCTGACATCATGAGATGCAGCTCCACGCAGCCTACCGCCTCGCTCGCGGCGATCTCGTCCATGCACCTCTTCTGCTCGATAGTCGTTGGGCACCAAGCCCAGAGGAGCAGCAGGGAGGGCAGGTTGCTGAAGGAGACGGTCATCAGGATACGATTGCCGAATCTCTCCACCAGTTGCTGGCGGAACTTGCCCTTGTCCGTCTCTGGCTTCAGGGTCACGAACACATAGGAGTTACATCCTGACGAAAACCCTGGGTTCCAGTCCAGGATGAAGGCGATGACGTTGTCCTCCACCAAAGACTCCAGGTAAGCCCTGACCGTCTTCGTTGATACGCCCAACTCCTTGGTCACATCCGCCACCGGCTTCCTGGCGTCATGCTCAAGCGCGCCGATTATCCGGTAGTCGAGCCTTGTGAGCTTCGGGGCGTCCTTTGAATCCACCTGGGAAGAGGTGGCTTTCGTCAATCCCTGTATCCCTACCATGGGCTCCTGGATCTCTGCCTCCTTCCCGACGAAATCCACATAGCTCTCCAGCTCCGACACGTCCCTTAGGATGGCCTGGATGAAGAGGTGGTTGCCTCTCGCCAAGGCAATGGCGTTGGTGCGGTCATCGGACTCGAGCCTCTTCATGGCCGACTCCAGCTGTCTCTCCTCCTCCGCCTTCCTTGCGGCTTCTCTAATTGGCCATCCAGGGTCCAGCTCCGTCCTTATCGCGCGATACTCATCGGGGTGCCTCTGGCGAAGATCTCTCATCAGCAAGGAATCGTCCCAGGTATCGATGCCCCTGATGCAGAGCTCCTCGATCATCATCAGTTCGTAGATGTGGAACCGGTCGTCCCATGGGCGGCCCGACACCCTTGACCGGACATAATCGGTGGCGATTCCGTCGGACCCCCTCTTCACCCAGCAGCCATCGTCATCCTTCCGCCGTCCCCACCCCTTGTCTACTTCCTGGCCGGTCACAGCCCTTTCCTATTTATCATCTAGATACGGTTCTGGTTGTCCTCGAGCGTCCTCTA
>CAYHAO010000092.1:0-2875 GCA_964354665.1 uncultured Methanomassiliicoccaceae archaeon
TCCACGTTGACGGCAGCGTAGATCAAGCTGTTGACTATGGTGATGAGGACGATGATGAAGATGGAGGTGTAGTACATATATCGTACCACGCCCTTGCGCATCCACACTATCCCGTTATGCTTGATGCCGAAGCGGATCCTGAACTCCTGCAGCCGGCTCATCTTCTTAATCTGCTTGATGGGCTTGACCTTCTTCCCTACCGCAATCCTCCAAGAGCGGCGTGAGTCCAGGAAATCTCCGAACTGGATCACCCCTACGAAAGCGATGAATATGAGGATGAGCAGGTTTATCTCCGGCATCGGTAGTATGAGGCCGACATTCTTCAGCGCATCATCCAAGGTCCCACCCAGTTGCAGGCCTCGGACATAGAGCAGCAGGGCGGGCACAAGGAGCAGGCCAATGAGCAAGCGGCTGAACGTCCCTGGAGGGAAGTAGCCGCGCCAGAAAGCGACGAAAGCGATCAGCAGCCCGAAGATCAGGATGTTGTTAGACCAGGTCTCAAAAATGGCGTATAGGGTGCCTGTGGTGCCCGCCGACCTCATCGCGCCGATTCCCAGTAATATGATGATCTCGGGGATGGTGACGAAACGCAATACCTCCCTCTTGGCGTCCACCGCCCCGCGGCTGAACTTGCCGATGGAAGGGCTGAAGTCGTACCATTTGGACTCAGGTTTTATCTGGAAGTATTTCTTCTTCTTGGGCGGCACTTCGTAGCCCACGCTCTTCTTCCAGTTGCGCCTCTCATCCCTGTACTCCGCTCCGACCCGGATGATGTCGATCGCGGCCCAGATGAGGATGGCGAGGATTAGGGGCGTGAGCGGGATGATCAGTCCGCTATCGGTGATAATATCGGGCAGGCCGCTGGCCACGAATAACCAGAATATCAGCAGGATGAAGAGGATGGAATTGATCAGGTCGCACAGTGTGCGCGAGATGGTCCCTCTGGGATAGAAGCCCACGAAGAACGACAGCACGGTCATGGGAATGCCCAGGATGATGAACAGGGCGCCCATGGACACAAGGACACGGAGGAACTTCTCAGAGGACTCCGTGTCGCCGAATCCGAAAATCGAGAGTATGAACACTATGAGTGTAAGCCAGAATGGCAATACCGTGATCGTGGTTCGGATGAACTTCTCTGCGTTGGATGCGCCCAGGCTGACAGTGCCGATCTTGGTGGTGAACTCACCGCGGCCGAGCCGGGGTTTGAGGGGCGGCGCGTCTTTGGTCATGGCCGCTTTCTTGCCCCTTTCCTTGAAGAAGGAGTAGTCCCGGATGAAGCGCAAGGAGTTGCGGGTGGCTCTGTAGCAGATGATCCCGAACGCTATCCACACGGGGAATAGCCAGCCCAACGCGTTCTGAATGTCCTCCATTGGGGTCGTTAGGAGCAGGGCCGCACCGTACAACACGAGCAATACCGACCCCAGCAGCCCGAAGAACAGCCTGGCCTTGGTGTACCTCAGATGGTATTCCCAGAGGCCCGCCACGATGGCGATCGGCACACCGAGGATCATCATATAGTTCTGCAGCTCTGTGGCCGCGGCGATGAACAATGGAGCTGAGGGGCTCAGGTCGGTCTGGGCTATGGAAATGAAGATGTTGAGTATTCCTACAGGTACAATGACGAAGTAGAGTAGGCGCGTTATGGCCGTGATGATGGCGCCGGTGATCGTCCCCCGAGCCAAGCCAGATCCCTTGATGCCTTCATTGAGCGACTTCCCCAACTTGCCCTTCTCCTTGGCCATGCTCAACCACCCCCTTGGGAGTTAGGCACCCAATCTCGCTCCAAGCTCAGGCTATAGGTCGCGTCATTCAAAGTGAGCTGAATATCTAAGAATAGATGGTCTGGGGTGGTGCTCAGATGGTCGTAGGCATCCTGGGAGAGTATGATCACGAGAGTGCTGTTGACTTGCCCGCCCAACGCCACGTCGGTGGAAATGCTTCCAAGCAGGTTCGTGGCGTTGCTGATTGAACCCGTTATGCTCAATTGGCTTCCATTCAAAACAGCTCTGGAGCTGAAGGAATATGGTATATGCATCTCATACTGAGTCCCGTTGGTCTTGACGATGGTATTGTTCCAGTCTACAAAGAGGTCCTGGATGAGCGGACCGACCGTGACATTGCCTCTGAACCCAGCCTGGATCCTGAAATCGAACAGGTAGTTGATATTGAAGTAGACCAGACTTGCGAAGGTCACCTCCGATCTGAGCAAGGCTTCAAGCACGTCCGCTCCCAATGCGGTCTTGTCGAGGAAGAAGGTTACAGGAACATCCATCCAAAGGCCAGGAAGCAAATTTGTCCTATTGGAGGAGAAGGTGGCCAGGTCAGTTCCGTTCTCATTATAAAGCTTGACGACGAAATAGAAATTGTTGAAGGCGTAGAATCCACCGTTGCGGATGCTCACGTTCCCCGTCATGATCACGGTATCATTGGTTATGGTCGTCGTCCAGCCATCGGGTCCCGGGGTCTTGACGACGACTACGCCAGGTATGATGGGAATTACGGCGAAGATGAGGAGCATGGCTATTATTAACAACCAAACATAATTGATGATTGTGAAAATCCTAACCGAGCCCTTCATTTAAAACGGCAATGGCATTTGCGGATATTTTTAATTGTGTAATGCCAAAGAACCGCCTCATCCGGGTCCCCGCCATATTATCCATTCCAGCATTGTTCCCTGATTGAGAAGGGATTGGCAAGGATTATATGGATAAACCGCATCGGAATTCACGGTGCTCGATGAGCTACGAGATTGAATGCCCGGTGTGCGACCGCAAAGCCTCAGCAAGCGCTGGAGTTTGCCAACATTGTGGCGCAGACCTGAATATGGCTAGCTTCGATGACCTCGAGGAGATCGCCCAAGACATAGCTA
>CAYHAO010000093.1:0-2747 GCA_964354665.1 uncultured Methanomassiliicoccaceae archaeon
CTCCTTCCTCGATGTCGCCCCTGATAACCCTGGGATCCATCACCAACTACGAGGATGATGGAGTGAGCAACGGCCTCTCGTTCTACTACTCGGTCACGGCCATCAACGCGGTCGGGGAGGGAGCGCCATCCTCGCCGGTAAGCTGCGTCCCAGGTTACGTCCCTTCGGCGCCGCTCTCTTTGCTGGCTTCGCCCCACGACGGCGCGGTCACATTGAGCTGGGCAGCTCCCCTTTCCGATAACGGTCATGATATCGTTGCCTACAATGTGTACCGTGGATTGAGCTCAGAGAACCTTGCCCTGCTGACGCCGTTGTCCTCGGTCTTGAGTTACGACGACCAGGCGGTCAGCAATGGTGTGACATACTACTACCGTGTGACCGCTAGCAACTCCATGGGCGAGGGCGCCTTTTCGGCATTGGCCAGTGCCAAGCCCGCCACCCTGCCCGGATCGCCCTCGCTGCTCAGCGCGATCGGAGGAGTTGGGACCGCCGATCTAACCTGGTCCGCACCAGCCGATGATGGCGGGGACGCGATAACCAGCTATGCGATCTACCGTGGGACGACACCTAGCTCGTTGGCGCAGCTGGGGACGACCGCCTCGACCAGCTATCATGATTCCTCTTTGATGCGCTCCACCCTCTACTACTTCGAGGTAAGGGCGGCCAACTCGGTTGGGCTAGGCCCCTCCGCCGCTGCTTCTGCCTACACCGCGGGCCTTCCCTCCTCGCCCACGGGCTTGGCAGGGTCCGCCTCGGAAACGAGCGTCTTCTTGTCCTGGAGCGCACCTAGCCAGGATGGCGGATCTTCAATAACGGATCACAACATCTACCGTGGCCTTGTACCGCAAGCCTTGAACCTTGTGGCGACGGTTAAGGGCACGACCTTCGAGGACAAGGGGCTATCGCCTGGAACCACCTATTGTTACTCCGTTTCGGCGGTGAATGCGGTAGGGGAAGGTCCGGTCAGTGGTGCCAAGAACGTGACCACGTTGACCGCGGTCCCATCGGTCCCACGCAACTTCAATGCCCACTCCGGGTCTCAGCGTATCGACCTGGTTTGGGATGCCCCCTCCAGCAACGGCGGGTCCTCCATAATCGGGTATCACATCTACAGGGGATCGGCGCACGCTCAACTTAGCTATCTTACTGACACGGTCCTGACCACGTACTCGGACTCTGAAGTATCGCCGGGCCAGACATACTATTATCAAGTGGCGGCGGTCAACGGGGTGGGGGAGGGCGGGACCTCGTCCGAGGTCAGCGCCAAGGCCGTGGCTTTGCCTTCGGCCCCCACCGGCGTGCAGGCGACCAAGGGCAAGTCCAGCGTCGGCCTGACCTGGAATGCACCACAGGACGAAGGCGGGGCAGCGATCTCGGGATACGTCATCTACCGTGGCTCCAGTCCGGAATCGCTCTTCAAACTGGCGACGGTCGGGGCTGTCCTGCAGTACAATGACGCCTCCCTGCCCAAGACGAGCACGGCCTATTATCGCGTTTCTGCGGTCAACTCGGCCGGCGAGGGCGGTCAATCGGACATGATCTCGGTCGCATTGACCAAGAAGTCTTCCCCACCTCGTAACCTCATGGTCTCCAGCCAGGATGGGAAGCTGCTATTGTCATGGGACGCCCCCGAGGATGATGGTGGCGCGGACGTTACCTCTTATGCGATCTATCGCCGCTATGCGGATGGGGACTTGACAAAGGTAGCCGTGGTCAATTCCACCTCCTTATTGGACATGGGATTGACCAACGGAGCGACCTATTGGTACAGCATAGCGGCGATCAACACGGTCGGGGAGGGTGACTTGACTGGAAACGTATCCGGCAAGCCTTTCGGCCTTCCCTCCTCCCCGCCGTACCTTAACGCCACGGCATACGACCAGATGGTGCTCCTGAAATGGGGCTCGCCCGTGAATGATGGAGGCGACGCCGTGGTCGGCTACGACGTATTCGTAGTCGAAGGCAATGAGGAGAGATTCCTTGGACAGGTCGCGAACGACGTCAACAGCTACGTCTGCAGCGGCCTGAAGAACGACGTCAGCTACGTCTTCCGCGTGGCGGCGGTGAACTCGGCAGGGGAAAGCGAAAAGTGCTCGGTTGTGGGAACCCCAGAATCAGCGGCACTCCCGCCTATTGCCAACGCCGGGGGCATCGAACTTGGAAGCGGCATGCTCGTGGGCTCGGCCTTCGGCGCCTTGGCATTGATCGGGATAGCGATTGGCATGTGGCGCTATAGTGGGAACAAGGCCTCATCCAAGCTACAGAAAGCCAAACAGGTTGCAGGAACCGCCAAGCAGGATGTAACCGTGCGAGTCCAGGTGGCGCAAGCCCGAATGATCAAGGCCGCTCCAAAACCCGTGACCATTAGAGCTCAGACAGAGGATGTCGCATTCGAGCGCACCCTCAGGGACCTCGAGGTCAGCAACCGGATCCTATGAGCCGTTCAGGTCACCGTCACCCAGAGCCACGTATCTAGCGTGTCCTCCTCGAAGTCCAATAGGAAGAGCACTTGCTGCGAGCCCTCCGAGCCTATGCTGAAGGTGAACTCCTCCACCTTGCCCTGGCCGTCCCCGATCGTGAACTCGTAGCGGTATCCGTCCCCGGGCACGAGGGCGTGCTGCACGGACCAGTCGGATGCGGTCACGTTCGCGAATCCCTCCTCTAAGGGGATGCCTACTGTGAGCACGTAATCCACCGCCGAGCCCATCTGGTTGTTGACGTGCACCTGCACGATGCCGTCCGCCCCC
>CAYHAO010000094.1:0-2676 GCA_964354665.1 uncultured Methanomassiliicoccaceae archaeon
TTCCAGCGGCCGCATCCGCTAGACCCAGAGGAAGCCCCCTCGAATCGGGATATTCCCGCTGCATGACCTCCGACTCCATCATGTAGCCGCGAGAGAATCCGCGGTTGAAGGCCACGGCCAGCAGCTCGCGGTCCCTCTGGCTCACCAGCTCCTCCTCTCCCTTCGCGGCCTTCTTGACGGCTTCGGAGTAGGCCCTGGCCGCCAGATAGACGTACACCGGGCTGCGCATCCTCCCCTCGATCTTCAGCCCTTGGATGCCCATCCTCATCAGTTCCGGGATGGCATCTACGCAGAAGATGTCGGCAGTGCTCAGCAGGTATCCCTGGCTCTCCCCCAGGCTGTAATGCTTCCTGCAAGGCTGGGCGCAGGCTCCACGGTTGCCGCTACGTCCGCCAGCGAAACTGGAGAATAGGCATTGCCCGGAGAAGCAATAGCAGAGGGCGCCGTGGACGAAGACCTCGAGACCGATCTTGCTGCTCTCCCGGATCCTGGAGATCTCGGCCAGGGACAGCTCCCTCGCCAATATGACCCTCTCGATGCCGTTCTCCTCGGCCCACCTCGCCCCTTCTGGAGTGTGTATGCCCATCTGGGTTGATGCGTGCACCGGGATCCGCATGCGTTCCGTGATCGCCCGCAGCAGCCCCCTGTCCTGAACTATGACCGCGTCCGTCCCGATGTCCTCAAGGAGCCCCACATAGGTAACCGCATCCTCCAGTTCCTTCTCCTTGATGAGCGTGTTCACGGTAGTGTAGACCTTCACGCCCTTGGAATGCGCAAGATCCACCGCTCCCGCCATCTCCTCATCGCTGAAGTTCTGGGCGAACCTCCTGGCCCCAAACCTCCTTCCGCCCAGGTACACCGCGTCCGCTCCCCCTAGGATCGCAGCTTTGAGGGACTCCATCGACCCGGCCGGAGCGAGGACCTCCATGGCTCTACATCTACTGTCACTTAGAAAAAACTGCACGTGGTAGCTTGCAGGTAATTGATGCCGGGATAAGCTCTGGTCACTTTGCCTGTGTCGGGACGAGAATGAGATCCTCCAGGCTAATTGGCAAGAGTCCTAGGGCCAGAGTCAAATCGCTTTCCCAGGTCCAGGACAAGAGCGTCGTCCATCTCCGGGATGGATCCTTGATAATCGACTGCCGAGGTTGCCCGGGGGCGAAGGACCTGGTGGACCAGGGCTGCATGCGCTGCGCCCTCAGGGCCCTCTCCCGCCTCCCCAGCTTCGACAGGCTGGTGCTCTCCGGCAGCCTGGACGTGGCCTATGAGGGTGGCTGCGTCCAGGTGTTACGGGAGATGGCCGAGGCCGTTCGCCTTTGTCGCGACGCCCCCTTGACCAATGAGCGCTCCTGTTCCAGCTGCCCTAATCGCCCCTCCATGGTGCTGGAAAGGTTGGCCGACTCCATCCCCTACTACTGGGATGGGCAGGCACATAGGCCCCAGCCGGCTCAGGCGAGGGCGAAGTGCGCCACTTGCTCCGATAAGGTCAACGCCGTCATGTCCGCGGTCCTGGCCAAGATGCGCCACATCGAGAGGTTCTCATCACGAGAGGCCTTCATGGTTGTGGGGGAATCGGGGAATGCCTAAGGTGCTCATGCGCAGGTCCGTCCCAGCCCCGGCATCCTCGGGGATCAAAGGCCTGGAACGCATGCTGGAGCAGGGGAAACGCTCCTGCCCTCGTTTCTCGCATTACTGGTTGAATTTGGTGCCGCCCGCCAAAGCCCGATTGGTCGAGGAGTATGCATTGGGAAGCTCGAAGGTGCGCATCTATGCTCTACGCGGTGAGCTCGACCTGCTCTACCAGATCACTCCTTGGGAATACACCCTTCCGCTGGCGGAGCTGGACCTGTTGGCTTCCGCCACCGATTGGGTTAAGGCTTCATCCCCGCCCGAGAGCGTCCTCGAGGGGGAGGGCCTGCGCCATTGGGTCTCCTCGATGGCGATGGCCCAATTGCGTCAGCACGCCAAGGAGGCAAGGGCCTTCCCCGGCCTGGATCCCATCGCGACCGAGGTCAAGCTCCAATCCCTGGCCGATGTCGTAGCCAGGTACACTGCTGGCCTCGGGCTTTTCGAGGTCCTGCTCCAAGACAAACGGCTGGAGGACATATACGTGGACGCCCCCTGTCGCCAAAATCCTCTGCATGTCAGCATCTCTGGTCTCGCAGGACATAACTCTCTGGCGAGATGCGCCACCAATATCGTCGCCGATGAGACCGAACTGAAAGCCCTGATCGCTCGACTGAAGCTAGGAAGCGGCAGGCCATTCTCCGAGGCCTCTCCGGTATTGGAGTGCGACGTTCAGGGGATGGAGGCGCGGGCCACCGTCGTCGGTCCTCCGTTGAGCCCCCATGGGATGGCCCTGGCGCTCAGGCGTCATGCCAGCGAGCCTTGGACCTTGATGCGGATGGTGCACGCAGGGACGATGGATTGCTTCACCGCCGCCCTCATCTCTTTCCTGGTGGACGGCAGGTCGACCATCCTCGTGTGCGGACCTCGCGGGGCTGGCAAGTCCTCAGTATTAGGGGCTGCGCTCTTCGAGTTCCCCCCGGGGCAGAGGATCCTCACCATCGAGGACACGCCCGAGCTTCCCGTCCTACAGATGCAGTCCATGGGCTACAAGGTCCAATCGCTGCTCATCGAGAGGCGAGCTGGTGAGGAGGAAGGAACGAAGGCGGA
>CAYHAO010000095.1:0-2235 GCA_964354665.1 uncultured Methanomassiliicoccaceae archaeon
TGGCCGAGCCGGAGGTCAAGGGAAGGGTGCTGGAGTTCTCCCTCCCTCTCTTCGGTGAAGGGCACCCGGTGACCATGATGGCCAAGGACCTGTCCCACGTGCTTCCGGGCATGACATACTCGAGGAGGATGGCATTGCCCAAGGGGACCAAGGTGGCGCCTTCCGACCAGCTGGCGCTGGACGAATGAAGAGAATGATCGAAGGAGGTTAGCGGGCAGTCGCCGCTTCCTGCGTCACCGTGGCGAACGACACGTTGCCGGACCTCTTGGTGATCTTGACGCGCACGCGGGACCCCTTCGCCGTCCCGGGCACGTAGATGATGACGTCCCCGCGCCTGGCCACCCCGTCGCCCTTCTTGCCCACGTCCTCGATCATGACCTCGTAGATCTGGCCCTCGATCACGGCGTTGAGCTCCTCCTTCTTGGTCGCGGTCTTGCGGACGTTGACGGGTCGATGAGCGCCGCATGCCTCGCACTCGAGTATCAAGATGCGGCCCTCCTTGTTTATGCGAGTGTCAGGCCGGCCGCACTCCGAGCAGAGGACGAACGTGTCCGTATAGGACATGATGCGGTCGGCGATCTGCTGCGGGTTGAGCTTGGCCTTCAAGATGAGCCTTCTTCCCTCGACGTGACCAGGCGTGCCTAGTTCCCTTAGAAGGTATTGCACGATGTGGTCCTGGTCCCGCCTGAGCGCGTCGACGATGTCGCCGAAGTTGCGCACCACCGTGGTCTTCCCTTCCAGGAATATGTCTGGCTCGGGCACGGTGAAGCGCTCGTGCTTCTCGATCTTCTCCGGCAGCTTCTCCTTTGCCCTCTCCAGCAATGAAAGGTAATCGTCCTCGGCCATGCTTATCGCGCTCGACCTTGGTAGCGTGACCTCATTAATAAAATTTGCTTTGGCTCGATGCGGGCCTCATGACTGGTACTTGCGCTGCAGCGCCGCCCTCACCAGGCCGAAGTGCAGCGGGGACGGCTTCCCCGGCCTGGACTTGAACTCGGGGTGGAACTGGGAGGCCATGTAATAGGGATGCCCCGCGAGCTCGCCGATCTCCATCTTCACTCCATCGGGGGCTTTCCCGCTGAAGCGCCAGCCCGCCTTCTCGAACTCCTCGATGTATTTCGGGTTCACTTCGTACCTATGGCGGTGGCGCTCCATGACCAGGTTCTTGTTGCCGTAGAGCTCGAAGGCCCTGCTGTCCTCCGCCACCACGACCGGCTGGGCGCCCAGTCGCATGGTGGCGCCCTTCTTCTTCACGTCCCTTTGCTCGGGAAGCAGGTCGATGACCGGGAACTTGGTCTCCGGGTCAATCTCCGTCGTATTCGCCCCGTCCATGTCCAGCAGGTGGCGGGCCACCTCGATGGTGGCCATCTGGAAGCCGAGACAGACGCCGAGGAAGGGGACCTTGCCCTCCCTGGCATGGCGGCAGGCCTTGATCTTGCCCTCGATCCCCCGGCTGCCAAAGCCCCCCGGTATCAGGATGCCGTCCGCCTGGGCCAGGTCGGGGATGATCCCCTTCTCCTGGATGACCTCGGAGTCGATGAAGGCCATCTCCACCTTGGTCTCCAGCTCCGCGCCGGCGTGGTGGAAGGCCTCCAGGTGGGAGATGTACGAGTCAGCCAGATGAGTGTACTTGCCCACGCAGGCGATCCTCACCGCCCTAGTAGGGTTCACGACCTTGGAGAGGAACGATTTCCATTCCGTGAGGTCCTGGCTCGCCTCTGGGAGCTTCAAGCGTTTGAGGATGAAGTCCGTCAGTCCCTGCTCCTCCAGTATCAATGGGACCTCATAGATCGAGCGGGCGTCCGGCGCAGATATCACCGCCTCCAGCGGCACGTCGCAGAACAAGGATATCTTGCGCTTGATCGAGTACTCCAAAGGCTCTTTCGCTCGGGCAACTATGACATCTGGCTGGATGCCTATGGCCCTGAGCTCCTTAACCGAGTGCTGGGTCGGCTTGGTCTTCTGCTCTCCGACGGTGCCAAGGATGGGCACAAGGGTGGTATGGACGAACATGCAGTTCTCGCCCTTGCCCAGCTCGGTGTTCATCTGGCGGACGGCCTCCAGGAAGGGCATGGACTCGATGTCGCCGACCGTTCCGCCTAGCTCGACCATGCACACGTCCGCGCCGGTGGCGTCGGAGACGTTCTTGATGATGCACTTGATTTCGTTGGTTATGTGCGGGATGATCTGGACCGTCTTACCCAGGTACTCGCCCAGGCGCTCCTTCTCAATCAC
>CAYHAO010000095.1:2245-2569 GCA_964354665.1 uncultured Methanomassiliicoccaceae archaeon
CTTGCCGGTGGTGATGTTGTGCGAGCTGGTCACCGAGATGTCCAGGAAGCGCTCGTAGTTGCCCAGGTCCAGGTCCACCTCCCCCCCGTCGTCCAGGACGAAGACCTCGCCGTGCTCGAAGGGGTTCATCGTCCCCGCGTCCACGTTCAGATAGGGGTCGATCTTGATGGCCGTGACCTTGAGGCCGCGAGATTTCAGCAGGCGGCCGATGGACGAGGATGTTATCCCCTTTCCCAATCCAGATATAACTCCGCCCGTGACGAAAATAAACTTCATCTGTGCCACGGGATTGGGAGATTGGTTTGAGGTTATTTATGGTTTCGT
>CAYHAO010000096.1:0-2538 GCA_964354665.1 uncultured Methanomassiliicoccaceae archaeon
CTATGGGCCCGAGTGAATCGACCAAATAGCTCGTTCCATTTTAAACCTTTCCATGGCTGAACTTCAAGCCACAATCATCCGCGACCTGGTATAGCCTTGGCTGGGTAAGGTTAAAAAATAAGAGAAGTAGCGGACAGGGGTTTTAATGGAACTAGGTCCTGAAGGATATGGAGTACTCCAATTTCTTGGAGCCGAAGTACTTAGCACAATACTCCGCGACCGCCTTGGGCGGGAACTCTTTGCAGCTGAACACATCGATGAAGGCTCGATTGGTGTCTTCGGCGAAATGGCCGGAGATCAGCGAGGTCTCGATGAGCTGGGCCAGGGAGTATCCTTGCACTTTCGGGTCCGCGCCGAAGCGTACCACGATCGGTTCTCCGAACCTCTTCATCTTGATATGATTGCAGAGGTCGACGGAGAACTTCTTGATGTAGTCTCCATCCCTGATCTTTTTCGGATCGCAGTCGTGAAGGTCTATGGAAACAAGAAGTCCCCATTCCTTCCCTTGTTTGTATCGTTCCATTACCTGTTCGTCGGTCATGAGTGGGCCCGATTTCGGACTCATACTATACATTTTGGTCGTTCGCCGCCTGGTGGGATAACACCTTGAGTTCGTCGGTAAAAAGTTCCAACTATATTAGCTTTGCATCACGATTGTCCAGTTTGGACTAGATATGTTATGATATGACATGACATGCCAAGAGGCATATCTAGCTAGAAAGTGCTAGCAAGGTAGGAGGTCTTCAAATGCCATTGCAGCACCTTTTCACCAAACGAGAGCAAAGGATCATCGCCGGAGTCACGAAAGAGGAACTGGTGCAGAGGTCCACCGCCTATTGGAGCCAGAAAGGATACCGAATCAACTTCTGGGGTCCTTACCAGGTGCACGGGGAGCACGTCGAGTCCCGATTGGGCTTGAGGCAGGTCATCGACCTGAACGTCACCGACTTCAATCAGAATTTGGCCGTAGACCTCAGCCTGTCAGCGACGCTAGGCGACACGGAGGCGGTGGTCGGGGCGGTGGGCTTGGTCCTGATCCCCTTGGTGGCGGTGGTGGTTGGAGGCCTGTCCTACATCGATTACGACCAGAGAGCGACCGAATCGATCGCGGGCTACTGGAGCACCATCTTCGCCGCGGCCGGGCCAGGGCAGCCGCAACAGGTCGTCCCCTTGAAATGCAAGTCCTGTGGGGCGTATCTGGAAATGGACGCTAAGTTCTGCAAGAATTGCGGAGCCAAGGTCGAGTGAGCCCGCGACTTCCCCGTGCCCATTGCGAATAAAGAAGGGGAATTGCGTGTGACGGTCAACCCGGCTGTGCCGCGCTGACCAAAACCTGCGGATCCGACATGATCACCATCAAGGATGAGGTGACCCGTGCGCTGGCTTTCCGCGTCCAGAACGTCAAGTATGATCAGAAAGGTCGTGAAAAAGGCGCCCCTCGATGTTGGTTAAAGTTTATTAGCCAAAAGTCAGTTACTCAGTCAATCCACGCTGGCCGGTGATAAGACATGGTTAAATCATCAACGATCTCAGGTTTTTATAAGCTCCCGCCAAAAGAGCGACTGGCAATCATCAAAGATTACGCTGGTTTGACCGATGAGGAGGTCCGCCTGCTAGAGAACACGGGCGCTTTGCCCATGGACGCGGCGGACCATATGGTCGAGAACGTCATCGGCGTCTTCCCAGAACCGCTTGGAATCGGCATGAACTTCCAGATCAATCAGAAGGACTATCTAATCCCGATGGCGACCGAGGAACCGAGCGTGATCGCAGCCGCCAGCAATGCCGCACGGATGGTACGAGAGGGCGGAGGCTTCCATACTAGCAGCACCGCACCCATCATGATCGGACAGATCCAAGTGGTAAAATTAGAAAACGCTGAGGCGGCGAGACGGAAGGTCCTCGACGCCAAGGCGGAGGTCCTCAAGAAGGCCAACGACCAGGACCCTGTCCTCAACTCATTCGGAGGCGGGGCTAAGGACCTAGAAGCGCGTGTCATCGACACCACAATGGGACAAATGCTCATCGTGCATTTGCTAGTGGATTGCCGAGATGCCATGGGCGCGAACGCGGTCAACACCATGGCAGAAGCTGTGGCGCCAATGATCGAGCAGCTCACCGGCGGACACGTCTATCTTCGAATCATCTCCAACTTGGCGGTGAAGCGCCTCGCCAAGGCATGGTGCACTGTGCCCAAGGAAGCCCTCGGGGGCGAGGAGGTCGTGGATGGCATCGCCTACGCCTCCGCGTTTGCCGCCGCGGACCCCTATCGAGCGGCCACGCACAACAAGGGCGTCATGAACGGCATAATCGCGGTCGTAATAGCGACGGGGAACGATCACAGAGCCATCGAGGCGGGAGCGCACGCGTATGCCGCGCTGAACGGGCCCTATACCTCGATATCGAAATGGACCAAGACCGACAACGGCGACTTGCACGGCTCGATCGAGCTGCCCATGGCGGTCGGCCTGATCGGCGGAGCTGTCAAGACCCATCCGATAGCGAGGATATCCACGAAGATCCTGGGGGTCAAGTCGG
>CAYHAO010000097.1:0-2527 GCA_964354665.1 uncultured Methanomassiliicoccaceae archaeon
CTGAAGACGGCGAAGACCCAGATTTCGTTGATCGCGGAGATGCTCGTGCGGGTACCTCTGATCTTCTTCTTCGCCATACCGGCTGGGAACGTCTACGCCCTGGCCTGGACCTACGTCATCGGTGGCTTGGCGGTCGCCTTGGTCAGCATCTTCCTCCTTTCCAGGGAGAGACTGAGACTTAAGAGACCTACCCTGATCAGGTCCATGGCCGTCTTCGCGATGCCCTTGGCGATAGCGGTCGTCCTTGGTACCATCATAGGCAACATCGACAAAGTCTCGCTCGGTTTCTTCTGGAACTCCTTGGAGGTCGCCAACTACGCCGCCGGTCAGTCCATCGTCAACATGCTCTACGTCTTCGGGGCGGCGCTGAGCACCTTATTGTTCCCAACCTTCTCGAGATTGTACGAGAACGGTGAGAAACGCTCCATGCAGGACATAGTACGAAGAGGCGAGAGGTATCTCTCCTACATCATCACGCCGATCGTCTGCGTCTTCCTGGTCTTTCCCATGCTGATCGCCACTGTGCTCCTGAGCGAGAAATACTCGGGGGCGGCAGGGGTGATGCAGGTGCTCTCCCTCAATGTCATCATCCTCGCCCTAGGTGGCATTTACATCACCGAAATCGTGGCCATGAATCGAGCGAAAGAGCTAGTGTGGATAAGCGCCGTCCAGCTGGCCCTGCTCCTTTGCTTCCTGATCATATTCGTTCCAACCTCGTTCTTCCAAGTTCCGATGCTCGAACTGAGGGCGGTCGGCACCGCCCTGGCCGTGCTTCTTGCCACCCTGATCGTGGTGGTGATTTACAGAATCATGATCTGGAGGATGATCGGCCTTGGATACAACCATGCGATGTCGTTCCACTTGATCGGAGCATTGCTCAGCATCGGAACGCTCCTGGCCATCGAGATGGTCTACCAGCCCACGAGATGGTATGACATCATCTTGACCTGGATGGCATCCGCCGGCGTCTTCTACCTCTCCCTCTACGTCATGAGGGAGCTGAAGGACAAGGACATCCGCTATTTCCTTGAGGTACTGAATCCCGTAGAGATGGTGAAGTATCTGAGGATGGAGTTCGGAAGGAAACCCTGAGTCCTCATCTCGATACCTGCGACTCCATCCAGCTCTTGATGTCCTCCTTCTTGGAGGAAGGTATGCCGAAGTATTCGGGGAACTTCTTGCTGGTGGAGAGCAGGAGCGTCTGGCCCTGCTTCTTGACGCTGATGAGGCCAGCGGAGCGGAGCACGCGCACATGCTCGTACACCTCCGCGCCCAGTGCCTCCACGAGCTCGCTTTGCCGGATGGGCTGGTTGTAGGCGATGTAGGCGGCGGTCTTAAGCACCTCCTTAGGGACCTCGACCTCCGCGAACGGCATGCCGTAGCCGGTGTACTCCTTGCGAAGCTGCATGGAGTACCTTATGCCGATCTTGACCACCTCTATGGCCGAGCCTCGCTCCTCATATTCCTTCTTGAGCCGGGCAAGGGCCCTGCGGATGACATCGTCGGAGAGCTGCGATGCCGCTTCGATCTCGGCCATGCGCAAAGGCTTGGAGGAGGCGAAGAGGACGGCCTCCACGATCCTTTGCGGGTCGCCCTGTTCCAATTCACATCACCGCGCTCTGATGGGGGAGCTTGACGGCAACCTTGGCGTCCTCCAGCAGGCCAATGTCCCAGGGGATCTTGATCTCCAGGAATATCTGGCCGTAGGGAAGGTCGTCCTGCCACAGCGATATCTTGCCGTTGCGGGCGAGGAAGAGCAGGGAGATGAAGACCGTGACCCTGTCCTCCTTTCCCCCTCCGAAGATGTCGTCGATGGGGACAGGTCCGTTGCCGCACCTCATGATGCGGGTCCAGACCTCCTCCACGTCCTTCTCCAGGTCCTCCGCGTGGTCCTTGGGGTCGAACTTCTGCTCCGCGGCGCTGATGGCATCGCGCATGCGCTGCCTCTGCTCCCGCAGTTCGGCCTCCTCGCGGGCGTCCTCGAAGGCGTCCAGGAGCTCGATCAAGCTGACCGGTCGTTGCTGCTGGTGCCTGATGGCCTCGCACAGATCGATGCTCTCGGGAACGTCCACCTGCACCTGGCTGGCCGGCCCATCCACGAAGCAGTCGTCTATGACGTCGAAGTCCCAGTCGGAGCAGAACATCTGCTGCTGTTCCTGGTTGGCGGCGAGGACCTCCTCGCTCTGCAGCTTGAGGATGCTCCAGGCCATGAATACCAATTTCCCGGCGACGATGAAGTTCACTTCCGAGTTCTTCATCCGGCGGAGGTAGAGGTCTGTGAAAGATACTAGATCTATGTCCCAAGGATCGAAGTCGTTCTTGAGAACCAGGTCGAAGACGAGACACATGGAGCGGTCCACCGGGTCCTTGGTGACCACGTCCTGCTCCATCTGGAACTGGCGCGCGATGTCCAGGTACCTGTCCAGCTTGTGGTTTTCCTCGTCCTCGGATATGAGCGCCTTGTGGAACATGAGGTGGCCCAGCACGCTGTCGAGTCCCTGGCTCATGCTTCTCCCCCCGCCTTCTC
>CAYHAO010000098.1:0-2414 GCA_964354665.1 uncultured Methanomassiliicoccaceae archaeon
GAGCACCACCGGCTCTCAAGGCCGGCGCCGTGATCCGGGCTTAGCTACCTCGGCATTGGACGATTGTCAGCATCTCCAGGCACCTATAATGATTTGCTTCGTTCTCGGGGGTCAGACCAACTTGAGCATTCTTCCCTTCATTACCGCGTCCAGGTCGATCTCCATCGCCGCCACAGGATAGCCTAGGTCGAAGGACAGTATGACCTGGGGATGAACCTCGCCGAAATGCCCGACCCTTTGGCCATCAACCAGGACGTAGGCCGCCCTTCCCGGTATGTAGGAGGAAAGGCCGCAAGGCTCGACCTTGAACTCTTGCGCCAGGTCATGCATCACTCCTTCCGCGAGGGACTTTACCTCGGTGAACGACGCCTTGGAATGAATGCACACCCCTGCCAGGTATTTCCTGCGCTTGGTATCTAGGACCACATCCCCGACTTCGAAGATGCGCTGCGGCAGGTCCCGGTGCTTGCTCTTCCTCAGGACCGCGAGCAATGATGGAAGCAAGGAGACCCTGAGGCAATCGTGGTCCTCGGTGATGGGATTGAGCACCTCGACCACCTCCCTGGGTGGCAGGAGCATGGCCTCGAACTGCTCCTTCCTGCTCGAAAGGGTCAAGGTGGTCACCTCGTAATAGCCGTGGCCAACCATCATCTGACGTACGAGGTCGGCGGTCCTCTCTATGGGCCTCTCAGAGCCGGTGGAGTGCACCTCGGGCATCTTGGAACCGAACCTGGCGAAACCGTATCCTATGGCCACATCCTCCACCAGGTCCACGGGATGGAGGATGTCCATCCTGGTCGCGGGCACGAGCACCTTCAACTTTCCTTTCTCAGGCTTGGCCTCGAACCCCATCTTCTCCAGGCAGGAGGCCATCTCCTCCGGGGTTAGCTTGAGCCCGAGCCATTGGTTGGCATACTTGACGCTGAGCTTCCACTCGGACGCATGGAGGTGGGGCGTAGTCATCTTCCTCCGACCCTCGACCTTCACGGACTGAATGCTAGCGCCGCGCTCGGCCATGGCCGTGGACACGATGTTCAGGACTCCGGATATGGTGTCAAGGTCCGTGCCCGTCACATCGATGAAGATGTTCCTGGTCCGCTCTGTGACGGTGGTCAGTCGTCCATTGATTATCGGTGGGAAGGAGATGACCTGTCCCTCGGCATCGAGGATGATGGGGTACTTGCTCTTGCCCTCCAGGACATAAGCGTAGTCGATGCCCTTCTCATGGCGATGGAGGATCTCGCGAAGATTCATGGCCTCCTCCTTGGCCAAGGGCACGAAGCTGATCGATTCCGGAACGACGGCCTTGTAGACGAAGGGGGGCTTGACCATGTCCAGGTCATGGATGCCTACCGCCACCTTCTGCCTCTTCCTTCCGACGGTGAGATGGACCTTTTCCTGCAGCTCCATCAGGGAGCGGATCAGCACGTCGTTCATGGTCACGTCCCTCACCACGCCCGCGACCACGTATGGACGGATGCCCTCGACGCTCCTCTCCACCTTCATGGTGATGCCAGAGTCGGTGACGTGATAATGGCGCAATCCCCGATCGATGCCGAGGAAGGTGCGCAAGGAGCGCGCGACCCCCTCCACCGAGAAGTTGTCCGGCCTGTCGGGGAAGAATTCCACCCCAAGCTCCCCGGTCGCGGGGTCGTAGTGATGGAAGTCCGCGCCCATCATGGGGATGATGCTGATCAGCTCCTCCGCAGGGATCTCCTTGCCGATGAGGTTGATGAGGTCCCGATAGCCGAAGGTGATAACTGGCATGGTTGGATGCGATTGCCGCCTGGGTATTTTTAATTATCTGCCTAGGGCCTGGTGCGCGCTGGCCAGCTCTCCCTTGGCCTGGGCCGCGAGCGTGGACAGTTCCCCGGCCAGGCAAGTGGCGGTCACGATCTCCGCGAACTTCTTCACCTTGCCAGCACCAAGGCATCCCATCACGGACAGGGCCTCGCTCTGGCATGGCAGCTTGGTGCCGCCACCGACGGTCCCGACCTCCAATGACGGCAGTCGCAATGAGACGTAGAGCCCTCCGTCCACGACCTCCGCGGTGGTGGTGCCCATGCTCCCTTCAACCACCTGGGCCGGGTCCTGCCCGGTGGCGATGAAGATGGCGGCGAGCATGTTGGCCACATGGGCATTGAATCCATATGACAGGGACATACTCGATCCAACCAGGTTCTTGCGATAGCAGGTCTCCGCCACCTCCTCTGGCGAGGCTTTGAGCTTGTCCTCCATGATCTCCCTGGAAATCAAGGCGTCGGCCAGGACCAGTCTCCCTCTCCCTAGGATGTAGTTCAAGGCAGAGGGCTTCTTGTCCACGCAGAAATTGCCCGATACGGAGATCAGCGTTGCCCCGGTCCTCTCCTGGATGAGCTCGGACGCGGCTTGGGTGGCTATCGTGACCATGTTCA
>CAYHAO010000099.1:0-2351 GCA_964354665.1 uncultured Methanomassiliicoccaceae archaeon
GGGCGAGGGACGCCCGCCTCCACATGGCCAGGGCGGAAAGGCCCAGCGTGAGCAGAAGCGCCTCCAGCAGGACGGTGGTCTCGGTCAGCCCCAGCGGGGACCAGGCCAGGAGCAGGCCGCCGATGGCGAACATCAGGACCGAGAGCGCCACCGAGGCCGCCACCCGCAGCGGCAGCGTCATCTCGCTATACTCCTCGCCGCCCGCGGCTGGCTTGGGGCCAGGGAAGAGGTAGCTGGCCAGGGCCCAGCCTGGGGCGAAGAAGACGCAGAAGAAGGCCATGAACGCCAGCGGCAGGGATCCGGGGAAGTAGATGGACAGGAGCACGGTGAGCACGCCGACGGCGCTGATGGCCACCAGGTCCTGGTAGCCTCCCGGTTTGATCAGGAAGAGCCTAGCCATGCGCGCGCCCTCCTCCGCCCAGGGTCGGCCACCAGCCAGCCAAATCGCCCGGCCGCAAGGTCTCATCCTTCCTTGATGAACTCGGCCATCAGGTGCCAGCTCTTCGGCCCGAAATCCCGGTCGAAGTCCACCTGCTCGATCGACCGTATGAACGAGGAGAGCGAGATCATGCGGGTGTTGTCGGTGAGCATGGTGAGGTAGCCGCACAGCGGGAACAGCAGGTAGCCGCCGTAGCGCACCCGAGAGAGCCTGAAGGAGGGGGGCATCAGCGCCTTGAGCTCATCGATGCTGTAATGGCGGTGGTACATCAGGTCCCCTCGCCGGCCCAAGACCTTCCGGCCCATGGCGAAGAGCAGGGAGTTCTGCGCGTCCACCCGGTTGAACTCCCCCTTGTTGGGCACGCTGATGATGAGCCTCCCACCCGGCCGGAGGACCCGCTCCACCTCCGCCAGCGCCTTGTGCTCGCAGGGCACATGCTCCAGGACGTCCAGCATCAGGATGGTGTCGAAGGCTCGGTCGGTCCAGGGCAGGCGCTCAGCCGAGGCCAGGGCAAAGTCGAAGCCGGGCGACTCCTTCCTGGCCTGACGCAGGGAGGTTGGACTGATGTCCACCCCCACCCCCGTAACCCCGTTATCCCGGGACAGGAGGGAGAACATGCCGGCGGCGCAGCCTATGTCGAGCACCATGCCTTGGTGCTCCATCCATGCCGCCGCCACGCCAGCCCTGCCGTGGTTCTGCATTCCCATCCCTTCCTGCCAAGACAGTAAAGAATCGATGCTTAAAAAATATGCCCTCTTGCCTCTCGCGCTCAGGGGCCCTGGCCACTAACCCTCACGAGGAGCTCCTCCACCTGGGCGCCGACGACCTCGCACGAGTACTTCGCCCGGATCAGCTCCCGGCCGTTGGCGGAGAGCCTGGCCCGAAGCTCCTTGTCCCTGACGACCCTGCGCACCTGCTCCGAGAACTCCTCCTTGCCCGAGGCCACCAGGCAGTTGCTCCCGTCCTGCAGCTCGGGTATGCCAGGGAGGGCCAGCTCCGTCACCACCGTGGGCAGGCCCGCGGACAGGGCCTCCACCACCTTGGTGAGGATTCCCAGACCCTTCCAGAGGGGGGCCACGCTGACATCCGCCGCCGCCAACCAGACGAAGACGTCCTCCACGAAGCCGGTGTAGCTCATGCCCTCGGGGGCAGGGGCGGGCTGCTGCCCCGAACCCACCACCACGAACCTGAGCTGGGGGAACTCGGCCCGGAGCCGGGGGCACAGCTCCTCGGCGATGTACCTCGCCGCCTGGGCGTTCGGCTCATAGTTGAGCCGCCCAACGAAGAGCACGACCACCTCCTCGTCCTTGATGCCGAGCGACCTCCTGGCCTGTTGCCGGTCCTGGGTGCGGAGCTCGATCTGCCTGAGGTCAGAGCAGGTGGGAATGACGATGAGCTTGTCCTCTGGGAAGCCCATGGCCAGGTAATCCTCCCGGTCCTGGCTGGAGACCACGACCACCTGGTCGCACATGCGCTGCAGCGCCCTCTCGAACATCAGGCTGGCCCCCTTGAAGAACCTGGATTTGCCCTGCATGGTGGCGAAGCGTATGATGTTGCCGTGGTTGTCCCAGACCGCCGGGACGCCCCTGAGCTTGGCGGCCATGGCTCCGGCCAGAGTGCAGTACGACCCCTCCCCCCAGGCCACCATCTTCCCGGGGGTGCGGCGCATGGCCCGGAGGGCGCCCTGGAACATGTACCACTCATCGTAGAGGAAGAGGACGTAGCGGGCCATGCGGTTGATGGACTGGTCATAGACCTTGTCGCTCCGGGGGCTCACCGGGACCCCTATCACCTGGAAGCGCCCGGAGACCAGCTCCCGCATCTGGGGGGAGCGCTCGTTGGTGAGCACCTTGGACCGGCCCTTGGGCACGAAGATGACGGTGGGGCGCTCCCCCTTCGGCGCGCTCAAGTA
>CAYHAO010000100.1:0-2260 GCA_964354665.1 uncultured Methanomassiliicoccaceae archaeon
CCGTACTTGGCCCAGTACTCGGCGAAGAGCGCCTCGTCGGTCGGTATCGGCTTCGGAGTTGCGAGGATGCGCGAGACCCAAGTGAGGTTCACGAACATCCTGGCGTTGACGTTCTCGGTGGTGATGTTGCGTCCCCAGGTGCCGCACGAGAGCGACAGGGTGAAGGGCATGCCGTTTCGGGGGCCGCCTGCACCTTCGTTCATGTTCTGGTTCACCATCACTCGACCGGTCTTGGTGCCGAACGCCAGTGCATCTACATGCTTGTCGTTCTTTGTGTGGATTCCGCAGGTGTGACCCAGTCCCTGGTACCCAGTGATCTTGTTCGTGAGGTCCACAGCGGCCTTTATGGGTCCGTGGTACTTGTATAGCGTAAGGACGACGCAGAGCTTCTCACCCGAGAACGGGTACTCAGGTCCAGCACCATGTTCTTCGACCACGAGATAAGTGCGACCTGCTGGAAGCGCAATGCCAGCGAGCTTGGCGATGTGCTCGGCGGATTTGGCGATGACATCCAGGCTGGGGATAGGCGATGGTTTTGGCCACATTACATTCTGCAATCGGGCCTTCTCCTCGGCGTTGCAAATATACGCCCCGTTCTTCACCATCTTCTCCACTAGCGCTGCATATATCGATTCATGGGCGACCACGGAATTATCGGCCAGACAGCTTGTCGCTAGGTCGAACGTCTTCCCGCGGCTGATCATGAGCGCGGCATCATCGAGGTCAGCGGTCTCGTCCACCACGTGGACGCTGTTCCCCACGCCCACGCCGTAAGCAGGCGTGCCCGAACTGTATGCGGACCTGACCATATCGACGCCACCTGTGGCGACGACCAGGTCGGACTGGCGCATCAATTCCTGGGTCTTGGCGATAGAGGGCTTCTCGATGATCTGAATGAGGTCCTCAGGGACTCCGATTGCCTTGCAGCCCTTGCGCATCAGGTTGACCGCGAGTTCCGAGGACTTCTGCGTCTTCGGGTGTGCGGCGACGATGATGGCGTTCTTGCCCTTAAGGGCGCAGAGGGCTTTCATGGGGGGAGTCGCATCGGGGCCGGTGGACGGGATGATCGCCGCCACCACACCAACTGGCTTCGCGATCTTGACCAGTCCCTTGGCCGGGTTCTCCTCCACGATGCCGACCGTCTTGATGCTCTGCATGTCCTGGATCGTTCCAGCCATGCGCAGGCGGATCTTGATTAGCTTATCCTCAACTGTGCCGAATCCGCCCTCTTCGACGGCGAGTTTGGCGAGGGCCTCCTTCTCCTTAATGACGGCCCAACCTATCGCCATGACCAGCATGTCCGCCTCGGCCTGGTCATAGTGTTCGATGGCCTTCATGGCGTGGCGTGCACGCTCTATCATAGCTGAGATCTCAGGCTTCGGATCTGGTTTTGGCTCGGGCGGCTTTGCTACCGCTGGAGCGGCAGGGCTGGTATCTGGTTGAGGTGTCATGAGCGCATCAAGCGAAAACTGCCTACTTAACCCTTATCTACTGCTCTTGCAGGGAATGACGGAGTATTTCACAACGAACGCAGGTAGAGTGGAGAATCCGCGTGAAAAACACCAATTTTCTGCCTCCCGTTAAAGCCTTTATATAGGCCCCTTCAGCGCAGCACCAATGGGTCTTTCCGTTGGAAATGGCTAGGCCAGGTTCTTCAGGAACTTCGGCAGGCCGGAGGATTCCTTGGGCCCCACGATGACCTTCATGCCGGTCTGCTCCTGCAACTTCCCGCTCATCCTCGATACCATGCCTGGCATCACCAGGATGCCGGCCTTGCTCTTCTCTCTTGCAGCAGATGATCCGAGCGCTTTTACCACGATCTCGGGCGTGAGCTTGCCAGCGGAGAACGCGGTCATGACGCTGAGCCCTTCCGAATCCACCACCAGCAGCCATGCTGGGACCTTCGACTTCTCTATGTCCGCCAGCACCGTGAAATAGGTGAGCGAGAAGTTAGTGGTGAATAGGATGGGCGAGTCCTCCTTGGCTCCGTTCACTGAGTATAGGCCCGGCTTGACCTGGATCGGGACCTGGGGATCGGTGTAGATGTTCTGCCGGAGCACGAAAAGAGGCAGGGCCTGCGCCTCGGAGATATCTTCGAAGATCACCAGGCCACCATACTTCATGACTGCGACCATGCCTCTCAGCACGGCCCCCTCCCCCTTCCCTGCTTCAACCAGTATTGGGTACCCTAATCCTCGGAAGAGCTTCTTCACGGAGAGCTTGCGGACCATGCTGCTCCGCTCCAGCTGTTCTTTGAGGC
>CAYHAO010000101.1:0-2254 GCA_964354665.1 uncultured Methanomassiliicoccaceae archaeon
GGGGGTTTCATTCTAGCAGCTTGATTGCTTCGTCTCTTGGGATCGCCACCAGGGTCTCGGTCGCAGCAATATCTGACACAGTCAATGCGACTTTCATTATGGCCTTCTCGTTCGGGGCTTCGACGAGGACCACATCATCGTACCTTCCGAGGGTCCAGTAATGGCTCACGATCTTGACGCCCTTTGGCATCTTGGCCTTGAGCTTGTCCACCTCAGCGATCAGCTTCTTGGTTTGTTTCACTCGGTTCTTGACTAAAAGGATGAACAACATCCCTTTCACCTCCAAAAAATCATTTATTAGAGGTGGTTGAAGTAATTTTCCACTTGATATATCGGCACTTGACCCTCTAATCCACGCCCTCAAATCATTATCTGCTATCCTTACCAAACGGTAAGAAAAAATGGAAGATGTTATTTGGGAAAGGGTTTGAAGGCTTGACCCAGACCAGGCAATTCGGTAAGGTCAGCTCCTTCCGATCAGCCACCCCCAGACCAGGACCAGCCTCCGCATGGGGACGCGCGCGTTGCTGCGTCCCTGCTCGCGGAGGTAGGCTCTATGAGCATCTTTGGTCGTCCGGTGGTAGGAGCTGATCCTGTTGAACATCTCTGTTTCGGAAATCATGTTCTCGAAAGGATGTGATTACCTGCAGGATATTCTCGATTGCACCGGCGCAGGGCGGGCTCTCATATAGTACCGCCGCAGGCTGGTACGTTGACAGGTCTTGGCAGGCCAACCTCTGCCACGCCCCGCGGTCGATGGCCGCATCGAGGGTTTCAAGAGGGCGCCAGCACATTAAGGCACGTGAGCAACTTCGAGGCGCAGCTGGAGATCAGCCACGATTGCCCCTATTGTCGCTTCACCAGGAAGCACCCCGACTCCACCATCACCGCTTGGACCAACGAGATCATGCACGTGGCGGTGATAGAGAGCGAGGACCAGGCCACCCTGGACGACTATCAGGACGGCTTCCGCGAGTACCTGCCCTTCGCTCACGTATCACGCCAGCGAGGTAGGTTGGAGATCGCCTATGGGGCGGAGCACGCCGACCCCTCCTCGGTCATCCACCTCATCTCCACCAGCGGATGCATCTACACTCAGCCGAACGTGACCAAGGACGGCTGGGAGTCCTACCGCATCTTCTCCTTCAGCCAGGAGAACATCGTCAGGCTGATAGATAGCATCAGGGAGATGGGCGGGCAGGTGCGCATCAAGTCGCTGAGGCCAGTCGAGCTTCCATGCTTCTGCACTGACATGCTCGTACCAGCGGAGAGCATCCTCGCCGGGCTGACGGACAAGCAGGTGGAGATGCTGTGCGAGGCCTTCTCTCTCGGTTATTTCGATCAGCCGGCCAAGGTAACGGCCGACGAGCTGGCCAAGAGGGCAGGGGTGTCGAGGTCGACATTCACCGAGCATCTTCGCAAGGCGGAGGGCAAGGTCATGACCAACCTCTTCCCCATCCTTAAGCTGGCTTGCAAGCGGGACGCGCCTGGTAAGCAAGAGCGATGAGGGAGGCTTGCCCTCGGCTTAAAATGAGTCCGTGCGCTCAGGCGTGCAGCCTCCTCAACCGGTCGCACGCCTCCTTGAGGACGTGGTCCTTCTTGGCGAAGCAGAATCTTACCATTGCATCCCCGCTGTTGTCCGGGAAGAAGGCCGTGGCGGGCACCGTCCCTACACCGGTCTTCTTCAGGATGTGCATGGCCTTGTCCTTGGCCGTCTTGCCAGGGACCATGGAAACGTCGGCAAGGACGTAATACGCGCCCTCAGGCTTGTAGGCATGGAGGCCAGCGTCCTTGCAGGCATCCAGCATCATCTTCCGCTTCGAGGCGTACTCCTCGCAGATGCCGGAGTAGTAGGACTTCGGCAGCTGCTCGATCCCCTTGGCCACGGCTATCTGGAACGGGGTCGGGGTGCACACGTTGATGAGGTCGTTCACGTAGCCGATGGTGTTCTTCCACTGCTCATGGCAGTGGACGTAGCCGACCCTCCACCCGGTTATGCTGAACGATTTCGAGTATCCGGATATGGTCATGGTCCTCTCTGCCATGCCTTCCAGCGAGCCCGGGGAGATGTGCTTCAGGTCGTCATAGACGAAGTACTCGTAGATCTCGTCGGTGAAGCAGAATAGGTCATTGTCCACGCAAATGTCCCGCAGGGCCTTCAGCTCCGCCATGGAGTACACCTTCCCCGTGGGGTTGGAAGGGGTGTTGATGATGATGGCCTTGGTCTTCTTGGTGATGCTCTCCTGGATGGCGT
>CAYHAO010000102.1:0-2239 GCA_964354665.1 uncultured Methanomassiliicoccaceae archaeon
GTTGTGGGTGAACCGTTGCACGCCTCCGACCTTGTACTTGTACTCCTCCGGGCCAGGACCTAGATCGAACTCCTTGAAGCCTTCCCTCTGCGCCTCCGTCATGCCGAAATAGACCGATAGGTAGCCTGGCGTGAACGTCCGGAACTTGTCGTTCATGCCGATCTTCCACATGCGTAACGTGGCTCCGTCCTTGATGCACAGCTGCTGGGATGCCACTTCGCCATCGATGCGCACCTCGTAGACCACCACCATGCCCTTCTCCGCGCCCCTGGACGCTATCTCCTTGAGGAACCCGGACTGCCTCGGGTCATGGAAGATGCTCCCTCCTTTGCTGGCCCAGCGCTCCTTGTGCTGTTCGAAATAAGTCTCCATCGACCTCGCCACCTCCTCGCCTCCACGGATGGCTGCGAGCTCGATGCGGCCCTCCTTCTCCAGGGAATCCACCAAACGCTTGACCTTCCGTCCAGAACGCGCCTCGAAGCCTTCCAATATCGGTCTGCTCGGGTCAAGCGCCACGTAGGGGCAGTCCTTCGACACCATGGCCTCGCATTGCCAACTGGCGGCGGCTCGGGCATAGACCCCCTGCGAGATGGCGTTCCAGCGGAGGTCCCTGAGCTGTAGAAGGTTCCAGCGTATCCTCTTCATCCCGGCAATGAAGCCCTCGGCCGCAATCTTCAGGTCCTGCCCGTGCAGGAACTGCAGTTCATGGTACTCCGTGGTCTCCCCGAAGTTGCCGACCATGCACAGGTAGGTTATCGGGTACCCTTTGAAGGTCGAGCTATAGGTGACCAAGGGAGCTAAGCCCACCATTTCCCTGCCCTCCCTCAGGACCAGTGCCCTCGTCGATACTTGGTCCTGGAAGTGCTTGAGCCATATGGTCGTCCACAAAGGCGAAGTGAAGATCGAGGCTTGGTTTTCGCGGCGCAATCGCTCCCACTCGCTCTCTAGGGGAAGGAGGTCCTCGAGCCTGGTGATGATCTCGGATTTGACGTTCATTTTCGGAATCCTTATTGCCCTCTGACCTTGCCCCGAATCCCCCGCGAGACCGCTCCCAGGGGATCCTTCTTGATGGCCCGGCGATAGGCGCGGTGCTTGGCCCGGCGTTGCTCCCTCTCGATCATGCGGCTCACCTTCTCGAACGGCACTTCGCTCAAGCTCGTCTTAGGATATGCGGAGACGTCGTATCCATAATGCGCCGCCCATTCCTCCAAGGTGGAAGGCTCCTTGAAGCCATGCTCCTTGGCCATCTGGAACATGGCGGTTCCAGGCGAGGGCAGGTACATGCTGAAGTAGTATCCGTCCGCTTCCAGCTCCCCGAGCAAGGTCTCGGTCTGATGGAAGTCCTCCATCGTCTCCCCGGGAATGCCCACCATCAGCATGGCATTGGCCCTCAACCCCGCCTTGTGTGCGATCCTGAACGCTTCGACTATCTCCTCCCTCTTTACCCCCTTGAGGATGCTGGAGAGAAGTCGGTCCGAGCCAGTCTCCACTCCGATCAGCAGCTCGACGCACCCCGCCTCCTTCATGGTCGTCACCAGCGGCGCCTTGATGTCCCGGGCGCGGACCTCGCAGTTCCAAGCGATGTCAACGCCCCTCTTCTTCAGCTCCTTGCAGAACTCCAGGATGCGCTCCACATTGCCCGCGAACAGGTCGTCGTCGAAGATGACCGCAGAGATCCTTGGCTCCATGCCTTGGACGAGCTGGATCTCATCCACCACCTTGGCGGCGGATCGCGAGGTCCATCCATATCCCCACATGGTCTTGGTATAACAGAAGCTGCAGGTGCCTGGGCATCCCCGGCTCGAGACCATGGGGATGGCCATCCTGCCACTGAACGGGATCAGGTAATGGTCCAATGGTGCCACTCCCTCCCACCAGGGCATGGGGAGGGAGTCGAGGTCGCGGATGCGCGGGCGAGGTTTGCCCTTGGTCACCTGGCCTCCTTTGATGTAGGCCAGCCCTTTGATCTCCTCCACCGACCGCCCTTCTTGCAGGGCCTGGCACAGCTCGAGCATGGTCTCTTCGCCCTCGCCTACGACCAGGTAGTCCACCGGCGCTTGGCGCAGGCACATGTCGCTGAGGACGGATGGCAACGGCCCTCCCCAGACGACCTTGGACCCCATTTCCTTGGCCCAGGTGCTGACCCTCTTGGAGCGGACGGCGCTCGAGCCCATGATCACGGTCAGGCCCACCACATCGGGACCGAACGCCTTCAGCGCTATGGACTTGGCCTCATCCA
>CAYHAO010000103.1:0-2184 GCA_964354665.1 uncultured Methanomassiliicoccaceae archaeon
TCTCCTTGTTGACGTAGACATAGATGTTATAGGTCCCGATATCGGTCGGAGTCCACACAAATGAGGTTGTGTTCGCCGTCCCACGGGTAACGTTCATTATGGTCGTTCCGAAGAGCTGGCCACTGGTCATCGGATCTCCGATGTAGAATGATACCGTTACATTCTTCGCATCAGCCCTACCGAGCAAATTGGACACTACGACGGTGGTAGTGACGGGTGAGCCCGAAAAGGCTGGCTGAGGTATGAATGAGATGTCATTCGTTACCACCGAGAGCTCAGGTAGATTGGCCAGAACATTTACCTGGATGGCTCTGTCATTGTTGTTCTCGTTACCCTCCAGAATTGTGTTCTTAGGATCAGCCTTTGCGGCGATTGTATGTAGGCCAGATGGTGTGGCGGTCCATGGGAATTGCACCTCGACAGTAGATCCCGGCCCAATGAAGGGCACGGTTTGCTCAGACGTCCATCCGCTCAAGGAATCTGTGACATTGACAACGACGTTCGTCGCCCCCGTCAATGCGCTATTGCGAACGAAGACGGATATCAGCGTTGAATCGCCGACGTAAATCGTTGCAGGACTCGTGGACATGGTGGTTATCAATAGATCCGGCTTGTCCAGATAGAGTCCGGGCATGGTAAAGTTGACAGCCTGCGTTTGGTTCTCCTGGGAGATGGCTGGGTATATGTCGAAAGCCACCGTGCCTGTTCCAGAGAATAAGATGTTGGTCACATTCGTGTACTCGAACTGTAAGGAGTACCCGAGAATGACCTGCATATTTGGCAATTGGCTGTTGGCGTTCAGTATCTCTGAAAGCAATGGTAGTTTGACCGAGCCGGAATCGTTAGTCATCATATAATTGGCAGAGTTCTTGCCCAGATAGGACAGGACTTCAGATGGTGGGACCGTCTGCACACCAGAGGGTGTGTAATAATAGGCTACAGCCCCACCTGCCAAAAGGCTCGCATTGACATAGGCACCGCTTATCGGCAATCCCTGCTGGTCAATCGCATCAACATCAGCCCAACGATAGACGTAAGCTGCTGGCCCAGTCTCGATAATTACTGCTACTCTATCAAATTGAACGAGTTGTGCATTGGGGTTCTGGAATCTTATCTTTAGATTGTTTAGTGTACTGACATCCTTAATGCCTGCAGAATATAAATCAAAGTTGAAGGTGCCCGGAGTCGCCCCGTTATAGAAGGGTTGGATTGACGTGTTCTGTAAAGAACCCCACGATGTCCCCCATTGGACATATGGACCTGCAACGTAGCCTATTGCTGTTCTGACTGAAATACGGAGGGTGACGCTCTTTAGGGGCCCTGATAATTCTCCAACATTGAAATTTTCCAGAGCAAGAATCTGGGTTTGTGCCACCGAATAATATGAGCCATCTACCGATCTAATGCTCGATAACGCAGCACCAGTGTTATCAATAGAGTTCTTACTTACCGGAATGACATCTTCAGAAATCCCCTCGATAAGATAGGCTGGTGCCCTGTCCGTGAGGTCTGTTTGCTCCGTAACATTTCCAGAAACGCCATAGAGATACGCCTTCGCCGCATCTACGACATTCAATTGGTTGTGAGTCAGGGTATCATTGCTAAAGTCAACATCGAGATAGGTATCAATCCCTGTGAATGAGGAGGTCCCTCCGAAGGTGATGTTGCGATATGTCTCTCTGGCAAATGCGACGTCGAACCAGATCTTGTTGAAGTAAATCGAGGCTGTCGCGGCATTATTCACGAAGGTGATGTTAAGGTTCCTAAGGTCGGAAGCTGACATCGACGGCATCGTGAAAGTCTCCACCCTGTCAGAATTCTGGCTCGGAAGATATGCAGAGTGAGTATCGGTTGGGACAATCGTTGTCGCCGATGAGCCCCCGTTCTCATAGTTCCAGGCAATCGCATTCGTTCCATCATAACCAAGATCTGTCTGGTACTTCACGTTCATCGTGATCACATACGATCCAGATGATGGGAAGGTCAGGCCGTCGACTGCTATGGAGCCAATGGACAAGGTCTGAGTTGGCGCCACTGCGACATACCTCAGGTCGTCCTGCGTGAGGTTGGCGATGACCCCCACGGCAGAATTGGCCGAGGTGTAGCTATTGACATGCCTGGATAGGGTGTAGGTGACAAGGTCCCTCTTGGCTGTATCTGAAGCGAAAGCATAGGAGTGGCTGA
>CAYHAO010000104.1:0-2077 GCA_964354665.1 uncultured Methanomassiliicoccaceae archaeon
AGGCGATTCCAGAGGACGGGGTCGGGTCCACTCCCAACCAGGCGGCTATGACGCCGGTCACGTTGTAGTAACCGCCATCAACCGGGTTCAGGATGACAACCACTGGGCTGACCTTGTCCACGAAGAAGGTGACGTTGGTCTCGTTCCAGTTGCCCGCAATGTCGTACGCTATCACGGAGAAGGTGTGCTCACCATCTACCAAAGCTGACATCACGGACCAGTTGTTCAGGCCCACGGATGCATACGCGGCTCCGTCCAAGCTAACCTCGGCACGGTCCAGGTTGGCGTCGCTCATGGTCCAGGTGGCGTTAACGGTATCCACCTTGAAGTACTGGCCCATCGCCGGGAATGTGATGGCCACGCTGGGCTTGGTCACATCCACGATGAAAGTCCTGCTCGCGGTCTGAGTGTTGCCTGCCTTGTCAAAGGCTACGACACCTACGGTGTGGGAGCCCTCGGACAGGTTAGGGAACACGTTATACTTGACGTCCCCCAGGACCGTCCACGTGCCGTCAATGCTGACGTTGTAGTGGTCGATTCCGGCGAGTGCGTCGGATCCGTCCCAAGTAACGTTCACGTCCTTGGTCGCCACTCCATCCCCATCAGCGACGGGGAATAGGACGACGACTAAGGGCTTGGTCAGGTCGACCATGAACACCTTGCTAACCGTGGCGTTGTTACCAGCCATGTCCTGGACGAACAGATTCATGGTCCAGTTGCCCTCGGTAAGGTTGGCCTTGCCGATGGTGAAGTTGGTTATCCATGCGCTGCTAGCAACGAGGTTGCCGCTCCATCCGGGGCTAGCACCGACAGGGCTAACGAGCCTGACGCGGTAGAAGTCCACGGGTGAACCGGTCCCGCTTGCGGTCCAAGATGCGGTGAAGTTACCCTTGTTGGTGTAGGCACCGGGCACGTTGATCGTGGCAGTAGGTGCAGTTTGGTCCACGGTGAACGTGCTGACCTTGGTGCCGTTGTTGCCCGCGACATCGGTCGCGGCCATCTGCAGCAACCAGGTTCCCTCAGCCAACACTGCCTTCTTGGTGAAGTTGGTGATCCATTGGCTGGTCTTTCCTGTCACGTCAACCCACGAGTAGTTGTGGCTGCCGCTCACGTTGACCAGGCGAGCCCATGACTTCACAAGCCCAGTCCCAGTCTCAACAATCGACCAGGAGGCGGTGAAGTTGTTCAACTTGGTGTACGAACCAGTAGCTGGGTTCGCAATGGTTATTGCTGGTGCGGTGGCATCCATGGTGAAGTTGGTGAATGCCCGACCGGTATTACCGGCGCCATCGTACACAACCACCTTCATCGTGTAAACGCCATCTGGCAACGCGCTTCCCCAGACCGCGCTAACGGTCGTGGTGTTTGTCGTTCCAGCAACATTGAGCCACTTCGTGGTCACAGTGTTGTTGATGAACACGCTGCTGTTAACAATCGGGGCAAGCCCGTTGCTTAAGGCAGACCACTGCACCGTACCGGTGTTGTTGTTCAATATTGCCTTAGGCGTAACCTCCTTCGGCGTGACCCAGAACACTGTTGGTTTTAATGTATCCACCTTAAAGCTCTTCGAGGTGTTGTCCCAGCCAACAGCGTCAGTGACGTTGACATATACAATGTATTCAAATCCATTGGACAGGTTAGCGCCACCAGTAAGATTATGCAACCAAACTTGATTCTCGCTAATGCCGAGTACAGAAGTGAACCAGGATGCGGAACTTACATTCCGAAGGGAGATATCATACGTTGCTGGAGCTTGTATTATCGAAGGTGTCCAAGCGAACGTAAAATTAACCTCATTAGTATATGCTCCTGGCTTAGTTATTGTCACATATGGAGCCACTGTGAAATTACTCCAATATGTACCAATATTTCCCGCTCCATCTGTCACTTCCATTTTTAAGGACCATGTTCCTAAGTCGAGAATCTGCTTCTGGGTGAAGTTGGTAATCCAGTACGGATTTGCATGAGTCGTAACACCCACCCAAGGGTACGTGAAGTCCGTTCCTGTGGTGTTGGTCATCTGACCACGCACAAGAGTGACAGATGCTCCAGTTCCTGCATTGACAGTCCATGCCGC
>CAYHAO010000105.1:0-1974 GCA_964354665.1 uncultured Methanomassiliicoccaceae archaeon
ATGAGGGGCTTTCGCGTTTTGGGCCTGGCGCTTCTCGTGGCTGGGGTCCTCGCCACCGTGCTGGGCGTGCTCACGGGCGACGTCCAAGTGGGCCTGGCGCTCTTCTTCATCCCCTATCTGCAATCCTCGACCTGGCTTGGTGGCATGGCCATCCTGCTGATGTTCGCTGGAATCGCGACCTTGGTTCTGGATGGAATATTCGGCATGAGCCAGGCGCATCAGGTGAAGGAGGTTGGTCCAGAGGGCTCTGGTGATTACCCCCAGCCGGAGATTGGCGGGGTCGTGCTAATAGGTCCGATACCCATCGTCTTTGGCTCAAGCAACCGGGCGGCGTTATTGGCCTTGATCGCCGTTGCCCTTCTGGTCATGGCCCTGATACTCGCCTTCCTTTTCCTTTGAGGCCATTAGGAGGAGAGTTGCCTTGCCGCTTCCTCCAACCCCACGTCCTTCTGTTTGGCGAGGTCCCTAACATCGGAAATGAGGCGGATGTAGTAGTCATACCCCAGGCCATGATTCTTGACTTGACGAGCCAAGGAGCTTTCGAAGGGCTCGTCCTTCCTCTTTTTATCCACCGCATCCCGAAGGGCCTGCTTCTCCTCTGGGGTCATTTTCCCTTCCAGGATCTCACCACCTTGAGGAAGTTCTTGAAGATGTCGTAACCGTGCTCGGTGTTCTCCACCTCGGGGTGGAATTGGAGGCCATAGAAAGGCTTGCCCTCGATCCTGAAGGCCTCGATGGGGCAGTTGTCGGAATGGGCGAGCACCTTGAACCCCTTGGGAAGTACGGACACCTCGTCGTTATGGGACTCCCAGACGGTGAAGCTCTTGGGTAGGTCGAGGAAAAGGTCGTCCTCATCGTCCACGTGCAGCGTGGTCTTCCCGAACTCCGAGACCTTGGCCGGGGCGGTCGCACCTCCGAAATGATTGGTCATGAACTGCATGCCCGCGCATATCCCTAGAATGGGGAAACCGGCCCTATCCAGATATTCACCGTTTCGACCCATGCGCTCGGTCTCCAAAGCGACCCGGGGCGAGCCTCCGGAGAGCACCAGTGCATCCACATCGCCCAGCTCGTCGAAGGGGGTGTTGTTGGGGATGATCTTGGTGTCGACCTTGAGGTACTTGAGCACGCGCCATTCACGGTGCGTCCATTGCCCACCGTTGTCGACCACGTACACCTTCATGCGGCACAGAATCCGCGCTGGGCTAATTAACCATTGTTGCCATAACACGACGCATCAACCACGGACGAGCGGTGATGCATAAGGTTTATCTGCAGGGTAAATCTGACAGGGGACTCGATGAAGGCCGTCCTGTTCGATCTGGGCCACACGCTGATCAACTACCACAACGACTGGAGGGGGCCGGAGAGAAGGGCGGTGGCGAAAGTGGCGAGCAGGGTGTGTGACTCCTCGCCCGATGGAGTCGACCCCGATCATGTGTCCGAGTATCTCCTGGTACTTTTAGAGCAGGGGAGGAAGGTCAAGCTGGAGGAGCACCTGGAGATCCCGCTGGTCGACGTGCTCGGCAACTGCTTCCACCGCTTCGCCGTGGGGGGCGACGAGGAGCTCATGGAGCGCTCCCTGGAGGACTTCTATGCCGTCCTGTTGGAGCACAGGGAGATCGTGCCTGGAACGAGAGAGATGCTTCAATTCGTCAAGGACAACGAATTCAAGATCGGGCTGGTCTCGGACGTGGCGTGGGGCCTGCCGTCCTACTTCCCCCAGAGGGACATGCAGTTCTACCATTTGGACGAGTACTTCGACGATCTGGTCTTCTCTACGGACGTGGGCCTGAGGAAACCGAACCCCAAGATATTCAAGATCGCCCTCTCCAACATCGGCGCAAGGGCGGAGTGCTCTTACTTCGTTGGCAACAACCTCCAGGCCGATATCCTGGGGGCGTTGAACGTGGGCATGATCACCGTTCTCAAGGAATCGGACTTCTATACGCATGACGACGAGATCGTTCCCCA
>CAYHAO010000106.1:0-1950 GCA_964354665.1 uncultured Methanomassiliicoccaceae archaeon
TGGGAAAGGTCCTGGATCAGCTGGGACAGGAGCACGACCTGTTCAAGCGCTGGGGTAAATGATTTCGTTGTAACTCATGTTCTAAGGCCTTACGCTGGTATACCTGTAAATACTGGCTAGCCAATGTTCATGACCCTGTCGTGGGAATCGAGGTGGACTTCGGATGCCTATCGTGCGTACCAAGGGACTGACGCGACGATTCAATGGTTTCGTGGCAGTGGATTCCCTAGACCTCGAGGTAGAGGAAAAGGAGGTCTTCGGACTACTGGGTCCAAACGGCGCGGGCAAGACCACCACCATCAAGATGCTCACTACTCTTCTCCCCCCGAGCGGAGGTAGCGCCCAGGTGGACGGGAGGGACGTGAGGTCCAAGCCCGCCGAGGTGCGCAAGATAATCGGCTACGTCCCACAGATGCTCTCCGCTGATGCTAGCCTCACTGGCTATGAGAACCTTATCATATTCGCCAAGTTGCATGATGTCCCTCACCACCAGGTCGAGGAGAGGGCGAGAAGGGCGCTCGAAAGGATGGGGCTCACTGAGTTCGGGGACAAACTGGTCCGGACCTACTCTGGTGGCATGGTTAGGCGCCTTGAGATCGCCCAATCGGCCTTACATTACCCTCGCGTGCTATTCCTCGACGAGCCGACCATCGGGCTGGACCCGCTGGCCAGGCGAGCGGTCTGGGATTTGATAAGACAGCTGAGGGATGAGTATGGGACGACCATCTTCCTCACCACCCATCTTATGGACGAGGCAGACGCGCTTTGCCACCGCATCGCCATCATGCACAAGAGCAAGCTGGTGGTTTTGGGTAATCCCAAGGAGCTCAAGGAGAAGATCGACGCAAGCAGCTTGGACGAGGTCTTTATCCACCATACCGGCGGCACAATCGAGTTTGGCGGGAACATCAGGGAAATCCAAAGGGAGCGGATTACCGCTAGGAGGTTGGGCTAGACCCATGGTGGACGAAGCCGATGGTATGCTTCAGACAGCCAGGAGATTCATTGCTAAAACTTTTGTTATGGTCGAACTCGAGGCCCGCAAGCTAAGGCACGATCCATCCGAGCTGCTCACTCGAGCGATCCAGCCTGCCTTATGGCTGCTGGTGTTCGGCGTTGTGCTTAACCAGGTCAGGTTGATCCCGACAGGCGACTTCTCCTACCTGGAGTTCCTGACCCCTGGAGTGTTGGCACAAAGCGTGCTTTTCATATCCATATTCTATGGAATCACCATTGTCTGGGAGCGGGACCTAGGCATAGTCCAAAAGTTCCTGGTGAGCCCATCTTCGCGCAATGCGCTTGTCACAGGAAAAGCCCTTTCCGCCGGTATCCGTAGCCTCTCCCAGGCGCTCATAGTCTACCTCCTGGCACTAGCCATCGGGGTCGGGCTCGACCTCAAGCTGTTAAATATCTTATTGGTCGCGGTCACGGTTGTAATTGGAGCAGTAATATTCGCCACCCTATCGCTGATAATCGCTTGCTTGGTCAAGACCAGGGAGAGGTTCATGGGCATCGGGCAGATGATAACCATGCCCCTGTTCTTCGCGAGCAACGCCATCTATCCCATATCCATCATGCCCAAATGGTTGCAGGTCATTGCCTTGGGCAATCCCCTGACCTATATGGTGGACGCGCTTAGGGACCTCATGATCACGGGTTGGGTGACCGAATTCAGCCTGGCCTTGGACTTCGTCGTGATGGGGGGATTCGCATTGGTGCTGATTCTAATTGCCGGTAGGCTCTATCCCCGCGTGGGCTGGTAGGCGCCTTCGTGACCTTACGGCTTTCGCTATCGGGTCAGCCATTTATATCTAGTAATGGGATTATTATAGCTCTCGTTCCGTTTGGCCTATTCGCAGGATTGCTCTCTCATCAGCCAGCCCTTCATTCCACATAGATCGCAGGGCGCCTAGGCTTGGCGGCCTTGGCCTTCCGCTGTGGGTCCTTGAT
>CAYHAO010000107.1:0-1937 GCA_964354665.1 uncultured Methanomassiliicoccaceae archaeon
AACCTGTGGACCCTGGGCCCCCTGCTCAGGTTGGCCATCCTGGGGACGTTGGGCCTTCTTGTCCTGGTGACCATCTACCTGCAATATAGAAGAAAGAAGCGGAGGGAGCTGCCCGGCACGGTGCTGGCGCTCGCGTTCCTGTCCATCGCCATCGTGCCCCTGGACATCTTCTTCCTCCAGGGGCAGCTCTACGACCGGGGGTTCCTGTACTTCATGCTCGCAGCCACGGTCCTGGTCTCGCTCGTGGTCTTCCATCGCCGCACCGCCCCCCGCAAGGTGGCGGCCGTCCTCCTAGGTCTGGCCGCGGTCACCGCCTGCACCTCGCTCTTCTACCAGGACAGCCTCATGACCGTGAGCACCCAGTCCAGGGCCATGTCCGACTTCATCGATGAGCGCATGCCCTTCGATGCCTGGGTGGTGGGAGGGACATATCCCGACATCGTATGGAGGGAGTCGAACTGGACCGACTTCATCCGGACCCAGTACTACGTGGTGTACAACGACACCTTCCAGAATTGGACTGAGGCGCATGGCTCTACCGGCATGATCTTCGACCGGGTAGCGGTGCTATGGATGACGCAATGGGGCCAGCTCTACATCTACGACTTCTACCTCAGCGACGCCAGGAACCAGACCAAGGTCTATGACAACGGCGCCTGCGTGATGATCTATGGAGGCGGATGAGGATTGAGGGTGGGCTTCGTCAATCTCATCACCAAAACCGCGGACCTGCCCAAGGTCGCCCTGCCCACCAACTTAACGGGCAGCCTCTCGCCGCCCTCGGACCAGGACCTGAACGTGGTGGAGATGTCCAGGTCAATCGTGGCCCTGGGGCACGAGGTCGACCTATACATCTCGGACGCGTTCCTGCCCCAGAGGAGATGGGCGCCGGACCCGGGGATGCGCATCGAGTACATCCCCACCAGGCTGAAGCGGGCCTTCCCGCCGACCCTGGCCCCGCTCACCCCCTCGCTCTCGAGGATCGTGAGGCAGGGGGGCTATGACGCCGTGATCACCACCGAGCTCTTCCAGGTGGCCACGCTGCTCACCTGGCTGGCGGCCAAGGGCGCGTCCACCAGGACCTTCGTCTGGCAGGAGCTGGACATCCTCATGCGCGGACCGGCCGGTTACGCCCAGCACCTCTTCTACCGTTCGCTCGGGCGGAAGGTGGCCCGAGACCTCTCCCTGATCGTGCCTAGGTCCAGGTCCGCCCGGCGGCACCTGCTCTCGGAAGGCATCCCAGAGGAGAGCATCGGCCGGACGGTGGTGCACTCCGGCGTGGACACTGACCTGTTCCGGCCCTTGGACCGCGATTCCTCCCGCCGCCGCCACGGCCTGGAGGATGCGGAGTCGGTAATTCTCTGCCTCGGACGACTGCACGTCAACAAGGGAATGGACATCATGGTCAGGGCCATGCCGGCCATCCTCAAGGAGAGGCCGGGCACGGTGCTGATGATCAAGGGGGTTGGCCCCCAGGAGATTGAACTCAAAGCCTTGGCGGCCGGCCTGGGACTGGGCGGCAGCGTGAGATTCCTCACCGGCCACGTCTCCAAAGAGGAGATGCCCTCGCTCTTCAACAGCGCCGACCTTCTGGCCGTGACCAGCAGGATCGACCTGTTCCCCTTCACCTCCATCGAGTCCATCTCCTGCGGGGTGCCGGTGGCCACCTCCTTCGAGAGGGGGCTGCGCACCGACCTGGTGGAGGAGGGGGCGGCGGCGCTCCTGCCGGCCGACGAGCAGCGGCTGCCCGACGCCCTCTCGACGCTGCTGGCGGACACAGCCAGGCTGAGGAGCATGGGCAGGAGGGGCCGGGAGCTGGCCGAGGCAGATTTCGATTTCCTCCATCTGAAAGGCGACTTTGGCCAGGGAGATGAGGACCGAAAGCGATTCGGGGATCTTTTCGTGGACCGCGAGGTAGTGCCGCTCGGCCGTGAGAA
>CAYHAO010000108.1:0-1933 GCA_964354665.1 uncultured Methanomassiliicoccaceae archaeon
TACCTCCTTCAGATGTTCGATGAACATCGTCATCATTCATCGGCTCAGAAGAGCACCCGTCCCAAAGGTATGGTCATATAAAAGGTTTATCGAGCGGGGCTTCGACGCCTTCTCGCCCTATCCCAGGCGGTGAAGGCTAACTCCATGGGTGAGGTATAAATTCATCATCGCGCCGTATGAGGCATGTGAAAAGAAGGACGCAGGAATCCAAGGTCGGCACAGTGAAGATGGAGGCTTCAGGAGGACCGAAGAACAAGAGGCGGTTCCATGAGCTACCGGGTTTGGAAGAAGAACCCCTTGACCCGTTGGCCATTGAGATCCTGAAAGAGTACCCGCGAATCGTCCCAGATGTTAAGGAGACCCTGAGGATCGTCCGCGAGAACGCATCCCGTCTGGGAATGTCGCCAGCATATGAGGTGAGGGGCTCCATCGACCCAGAATATCCTGAGATGAAGAGAATCAGGGTTTGGATACATGTCGGAAAGAGAACCAGTGTGGAGCGGTCTGTCGCAATATGGAACGAGCTGACTGTGCTTAAGCTAGCGAGCTTGCATGATGAATCCTCGGTAGGAAAAATCATCCTTAGATTGAGCGACTAGGTGTTTTAATTGATGTGGGGTCATGCGTTCCTCTGAATTCCTCTGCCTCTCCGAATGGCTGATGAGGGAGCCTTCTAGGAACGAGGAAGCTAGCTTCAGGACAGCCACTGACAGGGCTTACCTGGCCTCAGCTTTGTTGCTTGCGGATGTTCTCCGCGGTCGATTCGGGATCGAGATCCCCCGGACTACAAAATTCTATCATATGATCGAAGAGCGGGCTGCGGACCTTGATTCGTATTTCAAGGAGAAGATCGCAACCCTTCGAGAACTTCGCAATGACGCAGACTATGACCTCATTTTTACTTTTAATAGACATGATGCTAAACGGGCGATCACTATCGCCAAGGAGATGACCTCTCAGCTTTCAGACAAATTCAGCTAGAGCCATCACGAGAGCGCCACGAACTCCTGCTGCGCCATCGGTGCCTGTCCCTCTTCTTTTGGTAACGCCGATGACTCACGAATCATGGCGTTGGTCTTCTCCAAGGTGGCCATGGCTATCCTCTTGGTCGCCGAGCTACCAAGCGCCAAGGCTTTGTCCGTCAGCACCAGGAACTCGCCCTCGTCCCTCACCAAGCCTAGGAACCTCATTAGGTAGACGTAGCGGGAGATCTTCGAATCCTCCTCGCTCATCTCCCTGACCTCGGCCTTGGATATCCTCCCGTGGTAGAGGCAGCGGGCGAAGCTGCCGGTGGCGTGCGCGCGGATGGGCGAATATGCGTACAGCGGCAGGAAGCCCTCCTCCAGCCTGATGAGGTAGTCGAAAACGTTGCTGGTGTTGAGCGTGAGGCAGTTGCCGAGCATCCCCCAGGCCCTCGGCCCGATTCCAAGGAATTGCGTATGCTCGTAAGGCCCCTCGTACGCCTCCGGTCTCTTGCTGAAGGACCAGATGGCCCTCATCTTGTATCCATGCGGGCGGAGCGAGTCCAATATCTGCTGGTACTGCTCCCTCTCCTGGTTGGGGTCTTGAAGGGGGGCATCGCTGCCCTTGGAAACGGAGTCGCGCCGCACCCTCTTGGTCATCTGGGTGTACTCGAGCAGCATCAATGGATAGGTGGAGACGCCATGCACCCCAAGGTCCGCCGCGATCTCCAGGTCCCTCGCCAAGGTCTCCTTGGTTTGCCCGGGCATGGAGAACATGAGGTCGATGTTCACGTAATCGAATCCAGAGGACATGACCTGGCGCAGGGTCTCGACCATCCGCTGCTTGGTGATGTTGCGGCCAAGCTGCTTCGTGAGCACATCCTCGTCGAAGGTCTGCACCCCGATGCTGATCTGCGTGATGCCAGCGGAACGGAGGTTCTCCAGCACCTCGGGGGTCAGGTCGGCCGGCG
>CAYHAO010000109.1:0-1920 GCA_964354665.1 uncultured Methanomassiliicoccaceae archaeon
TTGGCGATGGCCACGCTCCCCGCATGCCGGTTCACCGAGGTCATGTCCAACGTCCCCAGCGGAGGGCAATGGACGACCAGCACCATGCCCCTCTCCATGATCGGTCTGAGGCCAGCCTCGATCTCGTCCTCCGGCATCTCGTTGGGAGTGTTGAAGATGGTGGGATTGGAGCCGCCATGCCCTCCGAGCGTCCAACCCCCCAGCTTGACCTTCCTCCGATGGAGGGAGGTGGCGGCGCTCTCGATCTCATGAAGCGTACCAAGTGGGTCGCAGTTACCCGGGATGGCGTAGGCGGGCCGGTTCAATTGTGAAAGGAACTCGGAGGCCCAGGAGGGTGGACCGAAGTGCGTGATGTCGCCCAGGACGATGACCCCGTCCAAGGCCATCTCTTCCAGTAGGCGGTTGGCGAAGCGGACGACCTTCACGCGCCCGTGGACATCGGACAGGACCAGGAACTTCATGAGATAGGGAGGAATGCTCTCCTCGTGAGATAGATTTTCGCAAGGCCTAGAGCACGATGCCGAAGGTGAGGTCCTGGAACACCAGCAGATAGGCGAGCATGAAGCCGATGATCGCCCCTCCGTTCAGCAGAGGAAGGCCAGCCTGGGGCCTTCCTTTCATCACGTAGCGCATGAGCACGAAGAACCCCACGCAGGAGCCGAGCAGGGTTCCTATTGCCACCAGCAGGTTCGCGTACTGGAAGCTCGCCGACTCGGTCGGAAGGGAGAGGAAAACCGATACTGTGAGAATGGCCGGGATGACCGCGTCCCCCACCCCCATGAGCATCGCCCCCCGCTCCTCGGCCGGCTGTTCGGTTATCGACTTCTGCTGCAGGCTGTCCATGGAGAAGTCCTTCTCCTTCGGCACCACGAACAGCACCGGCAGGCGCAAGGGAACCACGCCGTCCGCCAGCGCCAGCATGTGCTTGGTCTTGTAGACGGAGATGGCGTCGTAGACCGCCAGGATGACCAGGAGGATGAGCACCGGCAGTATCCCGAAGGAGATGCCCAGCACGATCGCCGCTCCGCAGCCGACCACGAAGCCGACCAGGTTGATGACGTACCATTCCGGCTTGAGCAGGAGGGCCGCCACCAGGCCGATCCCCAGGATGAGGGAGGCGAGCATGGCCAGGTCGACGTCCGGCAGCACCTGGTAGATCAGCGGCAGGAAGACGAATATCGAAGTCGTTGCCACGGCCAGCATGAAGATGACCTTGATGACCTGCTGCAGCCCGAGCCGGATGAGCAGGAGTATCAGGCCGGTCATGAGGATGAGCATGCCCACGTAGAGAAGGGGGTTGACCGGGTCGTTCTGGTCGGGGAAGGCGCCGTAGTCCGAGGGGTAGAAGGGCGCCAGGGCCAGGGCGGACAGCTGCACCGCTAGGAACAGCGCGAAGACCCAGAGAAACGGCGCCCGCTCCCTCATGGCAGCGGGGATGAACCCCGTGCTAAATAACCTTATGCGGCCAGCTAGTTCGTCGCCTGCCAATCCAAGGGCGGTTAAGTTCATATCGGCCCCGCCCTCTGACCATCGAGATAAGATGCGTCCTAAGAATCTCAAGGAGTTGTTCCCCGAGCGGTACGCCCTCCGCCTCGCCTCTTCCAAGACGGTCGAAGAGATATTCGAGCTGGTCAGGGACGCGGTCAAGGAGATGGTGGGCGTGGTGCGATCCGGCCTGGACCTGGGGCTGGTGGAGCTTGAGGACGTGGAAGGCAAGGTGCCAGTGGCCCTCCACCCTCTCAATTGCAACTACATCGTCATCAATCGGAGGGCGGTGGGCCTGGTCAAGGAGGAGGCGCCCGAGCTGCTCCGGGCGCTGCTCTTCCATTCGCTCTTGTACGAGTACCTGCAGACCATCGGCCTAGTGGCCGAGCCGGAGGTCAAGGGAAGGGTGCTGGAGTTCTCCCTCCCTCTCTTCGG
>CAYHAO010000110.1:0-1801 GCA_964354665.1 uncultured Methanomassiliicoccaceae archaeon
AGAGGGAGGTGTTCCGCGACACCACCATCGGCATCGTGGCCGGGATGGTGCTGGGATCGGGCAACGTGGCGGACGACGTGCCCATCCTCGCTTTGATGCGCTCCGAAGGGGACGTCAAGGCCTCGGCCCGGGGCAACCAGAGGATGGTTGAACGGGGCCTGGACCTATCAAGGGCGATGCGGGAGGCGGCGGAGAGCGTGGGCGGGACCGGAGGAGGGCACAATGTTGCCGCAGGAGCCACCATCCCCGAGCCGAAGGTGAACGATTTCATCCAGGCCTTGGACGACATTGTCTCGAGGCAGATGCGTCCGTGAGGGACCGATCAGCGTATCAACATCAGTAGGATGGCCTTCTCCGTGTGCATGCGGTTTTCAGCCTGATCGAAGATCACGCTATTGGGCCCATCCATGACCTCGTCCGTGATCTCATGGCCGCGATGTGCCGGCAAGCAATGCATCACGATGCAGTCCTTCTTGGCCCTCTTGACGAGCGCGGAGTTGACCTGGTAGGGCTGGAAGACCTTGAGGCGCTCCTTGGCCTCCTCCTCCATCCCCATGGAAACCCAGGTGTCGGTGTAGATTACGTCGGCGTTCTTGACTGCAATCTTGGGGTCTGATAACAGCTCGAGCGATGAGCCTTCCTTCTTAGCTATCTCCCCCGCCTTTTTGGCCAGCTTCTTGTCCGGCCCATATCCCTTGGGGTTCGCGGACACGAAGTCCAGGCCCACGATGGCCGAGCCGAGCATGAGGGAGTTGCACACGTTGTTGCCGTCGCCGATGTATGCTAGCTTTAATCCCTTGAACCTCTTCTTGTGCTCGAGCACGGTCATCAGGTCAGCGACGGTCTGGCACGGATGCTCGACGTCGTCTAATGCATTGATAATGGGGATGGTGGCGTTCTTCGCCAGGTCCAGCATCATCTTGTGGTCGAAGGCGCGGTACATGATGCAGTCGACGTAGCGGGAGAGGGCCTTCGCCGTGTCGGCAATCGTCTCCCCCCTCCCCAGCTGCAGTTCCTTCGGGCTAAGATTCAAGGCGTGCCCTCCGAGCTGGGCCATTCCCGCCTCGAAGGAGACCCTGGTCCGGGTGGAGGACTTCTCGAAGATCATGGCCAATGTCTTGCCCTTTAATGGGAACGCGTCCTTCAGGGCTCCGCCCTTCAGCCTCATGGCGGAGGCGATGACATCCTCCAGGTCGTCCTTGAGGTCGAGGATGGAGATTACATCGAGCTTCATAGGCATCGTTGGATAATGGGCGCTTAATTAAGTATAATGTGCGCTGAGCGACAAAAACAACGCACACTAATCAGGTTTTTTAACAAGGCCAGGCTTCTCAGAGGGCATTTGGGATTAATGTGCATCATCTCAATGCCGACAATTCTAGATGCTTCTCTAGAAGCGAGGTCGTTCGAAGGAATGCAGCCCCTGAGACCTCTCCAAAGGCGAAGCGCTGTGCTCCTTCGTATGAAACACACACAACCATCCATTTAGATAGAAAGTCCGAGGGCGGCGTATTCTCTCTCTTTTTTGAGGCATTAATTGCATAGATATTATGTGTAGAGCCCCACACACTCCTGTCTTTGGTAGATACTTATGTCCAGAGAACAGGGAGAGAGAATATATCCAGATCATGATTCGATAAGAGCCAAGAGAAGGAGCCATTCAGTTAGGTATTTATATTTACACTTCAAGAAATTTATAATCGGATCTGTCTAAGGCCCGAACATCGCCTCATCCATCACGGACCGTTCTAGAAGTGCCGGGGATGGAGGACTAAACATACTGGATGGGTTCCAATACCTC
>CAYHAO010000111.1:0-1673 GCA_964354665.1 uncultured Methanomassiliicoccaceae archaeon
GGGCCGGCTCCGGTGATGAAACCGCCCATCAACCAAGGGTCCATGGATTTCATGTCGGCCACGGTCATCAAATTGGGGTACTTGGGAGAGCATCGCGTACCAGTGCTGAACACGAAGCCCTCCGTACCGTTGAACAGCACCTTGGAGCCTACACCGATGTGTCTCAGTTGTGGATCGTTCTGCAGCGGATTGAGGTGCCCGCAGCCAGAGAAGGACAGCCCTCCAAAGCGAGGAGGGAATGGCTGGCAAGAGAAGATGGACTTGAACTCCGATTCGGACGGGTTCACGAACGCCCTGTAATTGCGGAAACAATTCCTGGTGCTGAGCAGCTTTGCGGTGGGCATCTCATCGATGGTCAATGTCTTCTCCACTGTTCGACCGTCATTGGAGGTCGCCTCCACCGAGACCTCCTTCCCCTCCACCAATTCCCTCAGGAGGAAGCTTCCGCCATAATCTGGTCTATGTTCGCTCTCCATGGTTCCGAAGACCATGAGGTCGATCACGCCCAGGCTCTCGTTGGGGCATGGACCGACGCTCGTTGGCACCCCGTTGATGCTTACCTTGGTGAACTTTCGATATTCCCCGGCCTTGGCGATCGCGAAGGAGAGGAGGGCGTAGGTCCCGCTCATTATCCCCATGGTGCCAGTGGTGACGATGTCCGCCTCCCGGACCTCATTCTCCCGTCCAGATGCGATGAGCTCCTCGACCTCCCGCACCGTCAGGATGATAGCGTCCCCGGCAACAACTTTTCCCTCAATCTCCTGGATAGTCCTCTTCATATCATTCGGTACTTGAAACGAACCACCTCAAAAAACCTTTTCCTTTAATCTGGGTCTAAGCACGATGCGTTTGGGCCGATGATATGCTGGTTCCTTTACACCTACTCATATTGTCATGGTACGCAAGGATTATATTCCATCAGACCTAGATTCAAACTAGGTGATGAGATTGTCCGAATTTGTGGTCCTATCTCGTCTAACGGCCGAGGGTCGAAAGACGTTGAAGAGCAAGCCAGGAAGGTTGAAGGAAGTCAATAAGGAGATCGAGAAGATGGGGGCTAAAGTCGTAAAGCAATATGCCCTCCTCGGGAAATACGATTTCCTAACCATCCTCGAGGCGCCGGACAGCGAAACGATCGCAATGGTGATGGTCGAGCTCGGGTCGAGGGGGAGTTTGGAGACCACGACATTGGCCGCCATGAACATAGACGATTTCCTGAAGGCGATAAAGTAAATTCCCGGGATTCAGGTCCCGAGCTGAACCTGATCGAAGACGTCGTCATAGCTCGAGCCTTGCGCCCTCAACTCGACGAAGGTCCGCGAGACCTCCAGTACCCCTTAAGCCTATTCCTCCAGCTCACACCGCCTCGATGGTGGATGGCGGCTTCTTGGTAACGTTGTATGTTACGCTCACCACGCCAGGAACCTCGCTGGTAATCCTGTCCGCCATCTTGGTCAGCTTCTCGAACCCAATCTTGGTCGGCGCGGCCGTCACGGCATCGGTGCTGTTCCAGCATCTCAGCTCGACCTGGAGGCCGAAATCACGCTTGTTCCCTCTCAACCCTGTGACCTTGTCCTCATGCAAAATCGCCAGCCACTGGAAGGCCTTCGTGCCCTTGAGCTCCTCGTCCACGATGGACGTGGCCTGCCTGACGATGGCGACGCGCGCCGGGG
>CAYHAO010000112.1:0-1626 GCA_964354665.1 uncultured Methanomassiliicoccaceae archaeon
AGAAGATCCTCGGATATGCAGCGATGGCCAAGGGAGCGGAGCTCGAGCCGCTCAGGTACCAGTCCCCTCCGCTGAAAGAGAGCGAGGTGCGCGTCTCCATTACTCATTGCGGGCTCTGCTACACGGACATACACGCCATCGAGGACTACTATGAGGTTACCACCTATCCCTTCGTGCCTGGCCATGAGATCGTCGGCTACGTGTCGAAGGTGGGCCCTTCCGTCACCGGATTCAAGGTGGGGGAAAGGGTCGGCATCGGCTGGCAGCGCCGCTCCTGCGGGAGCTGCGAATTCTGCCTGAAGGGGGAGGTGCAGCTGTGCGAGGACATCGTCCACGCGGGGTCGTGGGGGACCAACGGTGGCTTCTCCGATTCCGTGACCACGGACCATCGCTTCGCCTACCCGCTGCCCAAGGCATTGCCCTCGGAGGACGCGGCCGTGCTCCTGTGCGCCGGGGTGACCGTGTTCTCGCCCCTATGGAAGCACGCCACCAGGCCTTCCCTCAAGGCCGGCATCATCGGGATTGGCGGGCTGGGCCATCTCGCCATCCAATTCGCGCACGCCCTCGGCTACGAGGTCACGGCCATCTCCTCGTCCCCGGGGAAGGAGCGGGAGGCTCGTTCCTTCGGGGCCGATCACTTCGTCGTCGCCGGGAACAAGGCCGCCCTCCGCAAGCTGAGGTTCACCTTCGACCTGCTGCTGTACACGGCCCACAGCGACATCGACTGGAGCAGGCTCCTAATCACGCTCAAGAACAACGGCAAGCTCATCTTGAACGGGTTCGCTCCAGTAGATATCAAGTTCGAGCCGATTGATATGGTGGTCCACCAGCAGACGATCACCGGCTCGTTCCTAGGCAACCAGGCCATGATGCGCGAGATGCTTTCCTTCGCGCGGGCGCATGATATCGCTCCGAGGATCGAGCTGATGCCCATGGCCCAGGTGAACGAGGCGATCCGCAGGGTGAAGGAGAACAAGGCGCGGTACAGGATCGTCCTCGTGAACACCAAGTAAACCTATGAAAAAGGAATAGTGGTGGATAGAGGCGGAGGCTCGTTCTCACGGCCCGAACCTCACGGCATCCCTGCCAATTCTTAATATCCCTGACTCGAATGCGATTAAGGGAGTTGGATGTTCAGAAAGCGGCAGAAGCAACCATCGGCTCCAAGGATCATCAATTGTTTATTCTGTGGCTGGACAGGAAGCAAGTCTGAGCTTGTCATCAAAGTGGTTGAGCCCGACTTCAATGATAGGGTGGCTGCAGGTTTATACATAATTATGTTGGCCTCTCCTCCCACAGAAAGAGTGCAATATTGGTGTCCATCATGCGCAAAACTGATTGCGAGCGATTTGCACTACCATTCGTCCCTTTTCAACCAAGATAGTTTTCCAGATTGAATAGGAGTTGATGGCTTGAGCCAAATAATAATCTCTCATTGTCCGAACCTCACAGCATCCTTATACTTTCTAGACCTCTGTCTGTTTCAAAGTAAGAAACGAGGGGAAGGGGTTCGCGTCACTTCTTCTTCCGCATAAGTACCACGATCACAGCTATGACTACTACCACCGCAGCGATTCCGATTGCCAAGTAGAGCATGGTGCTATCGCTGGATGGACTGACTGGTTC
>CAYHAO010000113.1:0-1618 GCA_964354665.1 uncultured Methanomassiliicoccaceae archaeon
AGAGGAGGATCATCACATCATCGGCCAGGGCGTCGGGGTCAAGCCTGAGACCCCCTAGCCCTCGCATCATCGCCCCTTCCGAGGGCTCGGCGAGCGCGGTTCTGCAGATGTTCAACCCTGCGTTCAGCTGGCGGTCCATCCGCCAGCCGCACTGGTCGCAGACGAACACCCGGCCCACCCTGCTTCGGCGTTGCTTGATCTCGCCACATCTCGGGCAGGTCTTGCTCGAGTACCTAGGATCCACTTTGATCACTGGCACACCTCGCTCCTCAGCCTTGTACTCGATCTGACGATGCAGCTCTCGCTGAGGCCAGGAGGAGAGCCGGCGTCGCATCCTCGCCCCCCTCCCGCCCCCTTGGGGCAAGTGGAGGTCCTCAAGGGCGATCGCTGCCTGAGCCTCTTCGGCTGCCTTCACAAGTCCTCTGCTGACGCAGTGTAGCCTCTGGGACACCCGGGCATGCTCCCTCTTGCCCTCCTTGGAGAGGAGCTTCCTCCCGACCCTCCGGTCCCGTCGCTTCTTCTTTGCCATCCACCTTCGGCGGGCGAAGTGGCGATGCTGCACGATAGAGACCTCGGGGAAGGGGATGGTGATCGGTCTGGCACTGGAGGCGGAGAGCGAGACGCCGTCCAGGGAGCGCTCGTTCGTATCGAGCGCGATGATCGATGATGGTGTATATGCTTCCGGCGCCTGCTTCTCGACCACCAGGACCGCCCTCTTCTCGTTGAGGACGAGTTGCTTGACCTTCCCAGTAGCCAGCTCACTGAGATGGTACGGCGAGAGCTTCACGTCGAAGCCAGACCACTCACCCGCTCGTATCGAGAGGCGGACGTGACCGCTCTCCATTGATAGATGGAAGGTCGAATCGTCCGCTCGCAGGAACGGTTTGAAGACATACGGAACCTTGCACCGTCTTACCTTTCTCAGCCGCCTCCGATGTCCCTTGCCGAGGGAAAGGGCGACCTCGGTGGCCGTCCTAGCATGCTGGAAGTTGATGTGATATTCCTTCGCCATCGATTGGGCGAGCTTGACCAGTGAGCCCTTTGCGGTTACATTAGCCTCCAAGGCGAAGCGCATGCTCCGATTCACCATCAACCTGAAGTCCTGCATCAGGAATCTCACCTCGGGTGGAAGAGGGGAGGCGAGTTCGCAGGGTAGGCTTCGACGAACGGGAGGCACTGATAGCTGGACGACTCTGAAGCTCATCGATGCATCGAGTACAATCAGCCTTCGGACCTCAGGAGTGTAAAGCAGGGCAGTGCAAAACCCTAATATGCCTATATGAGATAGCGAGGCACATGGCCAAGAAGGGGGACAGGGTGCGCTGCGCCACTGGCATCGAAGGCTTGGACAACATCTTGGGTGGGGGGATCCCCACGTCGAGCATCGTCCTGCTGGCGGGCAGCTGCGGAACCGGGAAGACCACGCTGGCCTTCGAGTATCTGGTCAGAGGGGTCATGGCCGGGGAGCCTGGGCTTCTGATCACCACCATCGAGAGCCCAGATAAGATGCTCTCCAATATCCCCCGTTTCACATTCTTCAACAACTCAATGCTGGTGAAGGGCAAGCTCTCCATCATCAACCTTCAGGAGATAATGGACTCCGCCGGGCTCTCGGGCT
>CAYHAO010000114.1:0-1565 GCA_964354665.1 uncultured Methanomassiliicoccaceae archaeon
GAGTCCTCGCCGTTATGGCGGCTCCGTGGTCCCATCACCAAAATACCAAAAAGGCCAACAGCGAGTCCGCCAACCAGCAAAAATTTGTAGTGAAACCATTGGTCAATATGCTCAATCCCTTTCCAATCCCCTCATTTCAGACGACTGAGAACAGACCGCTGAACGACCTGCACTGCGATACGGTCTCGGCGAAGCGTGCCATGAGCGGGGTCAGTCTGTGCTCTGGCATGGTGGGGATGAGTTCGTAGAGCATGCAGCCTTGCCGGAACAACGAGTGGGTGCGGGTCTTGGCCGTGTTGGATTTGAGCCAACGGTCCATACCGAGGCTTTCGCCGGCGGCGCCGAGCATGGTCAACAGCACCATGGCGAAGGCGTTGATGAGGAGCAGGCGGTCACGCCGTGCGGGTTCGCCGATGCGGGTTGCTCCAAGCCCCATGCCGAAGCGCAGGTCCTTGGTATCGCGGAAGCTGGGCTCGATGGTCCAGCGTTTGGCGTAATGGTTCACCAGTTCGGCGGTCGATCTCTCGGCGTCGCTGGCGGCGAGGCACCAGGGCTCCTTCATCGCCCTGGCATGAACGCAGACGACCGCTCCGACCTGATACGCTTGCGACGCCGTGACCCGGGCATTGCGCAACTTGCGCGCCCGGCCTGTCTTGCCCACCCACTCGGCGGCCGGGCGCGTCTCGCCGGTGGCGTCGGTGACGTGGATATTGCCGCGAAACCGGATGACGTAGCCAAAGCCCAGTTCATCGAGGAAGGCGAACAGCTTGTGGTCGCCGAAGCCGCGGTCGGCGAGGATCGTCACGGCACAACCCGGCGGCAAGACCTGCGACAGCCGTACGAGACAGGCGTCTTCATAGTCATTGCGCCGCTCCGCGAGTTCCTCTTTCCAGACGGTCAGCCACAGCAGCGGCGTTGCCCGTCCATGCGTGGTCACCAGATTGAGGGCGAGCGTCGCCTGTCCGTCGCTGTCGAAATCGGTCCAGTCCATCGCGACAACGATATCGCGACGCGCGCCGATCAGATGGGGAACCCACTGGGCGAAGCTCTCCCAGACATTGATGCCCTGGTTGCTGAGCAGGCGGTCGACTTGTTTGATCGCATGCTTGGTGATCAGACCCCGCGCCTGAGCCAGTGCCTGCCCGATCGTCGCCACGGCCAGCGACGCACTCGTCATCACCCCCAGCGCGGCCCCGGCCAGCGCATCGACCCGCTTGGCGTGAAGGTCATGCTGATACAGGTCGTCGATGAACGCGCGAACGTCCTTCAGCCGACTGCCAAGCCACCGCTCCACCTTCTCCACGACACCCTCCGAAGCTGTCTCCGACCAAGATCTTGTACGAGACGAGGTGTCTTCACGCTACATTCGGGGCAGGGAAAATGAGGGGATTCGTGAGGCCGATATCACCAAATCCTTTTATCCTGCCGTTCACCGTATTGACAAATGTTCCAGAATTCGAAAAACCACTCCCACCACCACCAAGAGGATAATAGACTGCATTCAAAAATCCATCATTAATAAATTCTCCATAATTTCTCAATCCCCCTCCGTGGAAAAACGTTCC
>CAYHAO010000115.1:0-1549 GCA_964354665.1 uncultured Methanomassiliicoccaceae archaeon
CGTTCGTCGACTCGCTGCTCCAGACCGGGTCGGTGACCGTGACCAACGTCAACAAGAGTGTCAACATCGACCAGTACATCAAGGACAACTCGCCCTACGCGGTGCTGATCATACCCGCTAATTTCAGCGAAGCGTTCCCCGGGCCCAATCAACAACCTACGCAGCTGCAATTGCGCACCGACCCGACCAATTCTGCTTCGGGCATAGCCTACAGCATCGTCGCGGGCGTGGCCAGCCAATACAACCTGGCCTTCGCCCAGGGCACCAACTGGATAATGGTGAGCATGAGCGATATTACCCAGACCGGCTTCTCCTATATCGATTTCTTCATCCCGGGGGTAATCGCGCTGACGTCCATGACCACCACCATCTTCTGGATGGTGAGCGTGATGACCCGCTACCGCACCAACGGCATCTTCAAGAAGCTGACCACCACGCCCATCACCCGGTACGAGTGGCTCTCGGCCCAGATACTATGGCAGCTGGTCGTGGTGTTCATGTCGGTGGCGGTGATCATGCTGGTAGGGGTGCTGGTGTTCGACATGCACCTGACCCTGACGCCGCTGGCCATCCTGGTCATCATTATGTCCTCGGCGCTCTTCAGCAGCATGGGCATGATCATCGCCCGCTTCATCCATGACGAGGAGACGGCCTCGACCGCCGCCAATGCCATCACTTTCCCGATGATGTTCCTCTCGGGCATCTTCTTCAACCTGGCCTTCATGCCGGAATGGCTGGCGACCATCGCCAAGCTGCTCCCCCTCTACTACGTGGGAGAGGCGTTAAGGAATACCATGGTCTACGACAACCAGGCGGCCGCGTTGAACAACGCCCTGGTGGTCCTGGTTCTCGCGGTCATCTTCTTCGTGGCGGGCGTGCTGCTCTCCAAGTGGAAGGACGAGTGAGCAAACCACTTCCTAATCTCTCCATTTCTTTACCCCAACCAATAGACTGAGTTGCTGCTCCTTGTAAGAATCCTGAGGCCCCCTTCTGAAAGCCATTAATATCCTGTCAAACATTCACAGGGAGAGCTGTTCACCATGAAGCTGACGGGTAGTGAGCGTTCCAAGATCATGACCCATTCCGACATCCGCGCCATGACCATCGAGTGCGCCAAGGTCAACGGCATCAACCTGGCCCAGGGCGTGTGCGACCTGGACATACCGCCTCTGGTGGTAAACGCCGCCAAGCAGGCCATTGACGATGGGTTCAACACCTACACCCGATACGATGGTCTGCCAGTGCTCAGGGAAGCCATCGCCAAGAAGGTGAAGGCCTTCAATGGCCTGGAGGCGGACGTGGAGAAGAACATCATCTGCTCCGAAGGCACGACCGGGGCCATGTTCGCCACCTGCATGGCCCTCCTCAACCCCGGCGACGAGGTCATCGTCCCCGCGCCTTACTACCAGTACCACGTCTTCACGGTCCGGATGTGCGGCGGCAAGCCCGTCATGCCCAAGCTCGGCCCGCCCCCGGCCTGGAAGTTCGACGCTGACGCCATCCAGGAGAGCATCACCAAGAAGACCAAGGCCATCATCATCAACACCCC
>CAYHAO010000116.1:0-1520 GCA_964354665.1 uncultured Methanomassiliicoccaceae archaeon
GCGTGGACCTCTATGCCCTTTTGACCAATGGAATAAGGAGTGATCCGGCGAGAGTGCTTGATGCGGCGCATCTTGATCACCCTCAGTGTCAATGTCATCTCGTTCTTGTCCTTGACCTCGACGTAGCGCAAGGCGATAACGCCGTCGGCCACGTACTCGGCCAGGCCGTCGCGCGTGGCGAGGGGGTTCTCATCGTTCACCTCGGCCGTCATGATGCAGGTAGCACCGGTCTTCTTCACCAGCTGGGAGAGGTTGAACAGGTTGACCCGCTTGTCATGATCGCTGTCGTAGAGCATGTTCAGCAGCGAGACCGAATCGAAGACTATCCTGGTCGCCCCGAAGGACTTGATGAAATCGGGCAGCTCGCTCTTGATCCGGGTGATGGTCGTCTTAGCATCGTTCGGTTCCAGCTTGATGATGACCAGCTTCTTCGCGTCCATATGCGGCTTGAGGTCCCAGCCGAAGGCCACGGCATCCTCGAGGATGGACCGGTCGTCCTCCTCCAATGATATGTAGATGCCCTTCTCTCCCTGCTTCAGCCCCTGATTCAGGAACTGCAGGCCGAAGGTCGTCTTCCCCGTACCGAAGGAGCCCATGACCACAACGGTGTGGCCCTTGGGCAGCCCGCCCTCCAACATCTCGTCCAGGCCGTCTATTCCCGTCCTAACCCTGTCAACCATGGCTCATCCCACCCTTTCCGTATCTATGACCACCAGGCCGCTCTCCGATGTGACCACAGTAGCGAACCTGGCGATCCTCTCCTTGTCAAGGTGCGGCAGGATGCTCATGAACTTTTCCACGTACAGGTACCTCTGCCGCTTGGAGCTCATGGCGAACTTGCTCCATTCGAAGACCAATGCCCCGTCCACCGAGTCCATGATCATGCGCTGCTTCCTCTCGTCCACTATGTCCCGGGTCAGGATGAGGTACACGATGCCATTCCATTTTTTGGCTATCCTGGTCATGCCTCGCAGCACCTGCACCAGGTCGGTTATCTCGATGTTGGCGCTGACCGCTAGATCGGTGAGGGAATCGATGATCACCAATGAGTTGGGGGCGTTCTCGTCCATGAAGTTGACCAAGGCCTCCAGCACGTTGTCCTCGTTCGGAGGCAGGAAGATGGATGAGGCGTCGCCGCCCCAGCTCTTGGGCACCAGCGTCTTGCGGAAATAGATGCCCGAGAAGTCCTTGAAGACGACATTGCGCTCGAACGCCTCGTAGAAATCGCTGTTGAAGGAGACCCTGATCTCCTGTAGGATGTCCTCCCTGGAACGGGAGAAGGTGATATAGCAGATCTTCTGAGGTATCAGTCCCTCCTTCGCCGCATGCCCCAAGAAGTAGGTAGTGGTCTCAGGATGCTCCTTGACCAACGCCAGCTTGGATGCCGAGGTGTAGGAGAACTCGACCTGGCCCGCGCCCAGGTCCCCCAGCAGCAGCACGGTGGAGCCTATGGGCAACCCGCCCTTGATTATCGAGTCGAAGTCCGCTACACCCGTAGGTATCCTGCTGACTGGTGAACC
>CAYHAO010000117.1:0-1423 GCA_964354665.1 uncultured Methanomassiliicoccaceae archaeon
TTGAAGTAATGGTGCTTTTCCCCCAATCTCTCAGGGTCCGAACCTCACGGCATCCACATTTTCGCCCCTCTCTTCTAATTCAGAACAATCAGAATAAAATGCAAAGCTGAGGGAGAGGTAGCTGTCACCTGGAGTTCTTCAGGAGGGTAACTCCATGCGCACCAATTTCAGCTTTGCACCGTAATATGCCTCTGAGCACGAGGTTAATAAATTCTTCCCCAGTAGTTGAGGTCGCTGGGTGGGCGCTCATGATCTGAACCTCACGGCATCCTATACTTCCTTGACCTCCCTTAGAAGAGTTAAATAACATGAGAGATCGAGACACACATAGATGGCTCTAACGAAAGAGCCGCGTTGAATGGCATGAGGTGAGAGCGTGTACGTAATGAAAATAAGCAGACATAGCCCCGAGGCCTGCCCCGCGTTTGTAGCAAAGTTCAAAGACGTGTTCCTAAACGCGATGGAGAAAGATGAATCATTGGCGGCAAAGCACAAGGTTAAGATCATAGGCACCTGGGTCGATTCCCCAAGCCACACAGTGTATTCTGTCTATGACACGCCTAGCATAGAAGACCTGATGGACTATTCGATGGAACCTGAGATCATGGCCACTATGTCCTTCCAGACAAGCGTAATGAAGCCATTGAAAACCGCAAAGGAAGTAGCCGCTGCGATCAAGAAACAGAAAAAATAGGTATCTTACCCCAAGGTTGGTGCTCATAGTCCGACCCCGGTCCCAGTTCACCTCATAGCCCGAACCTCCCGGCATCCATCACGGACTATTCTAAAAGTGCCACTCGGTCGTTACTTATTGTTTTTTTATAATTCAGAGGATATTAACCATTATCATTTTAGATAATGACGATAGATCACCTTCTCCCCCTCCCCGGCTCTTCCACTTAAAGCCGGATCATCAAGTCGATAACATGAGCCGGAAGCTGGTCCGGTCAGGTAAAATCACATCGGAGGCTTTTTCTTAATCATGGCTTCAACTTGAATGATTGCAGTTAAACAGGGAAAATATTTTGTCCTCCAATAGCTGATGTAATTACCGTCTAAAACGGGATATAAATGAGATTCGACTCAATCGATTACCTCAAGGAGATCGGGTTCGTAGGCTTTCGGTCGATCAAGGACCTTACCACCAATAGTGCTGATATCTCTGATGAAAGCGGGGTCTATCTTGTACTCTACCTTAGTGGAGAACGCCCCGGTTTTGTTCCTACTGGGGTTGGCGGCTTCTATAAGGAGAACGATCCAAATATAAGCATCGCGGAGCTTGAGTCGCGCTGGGTCGAGGACACGGTAGTGATCTACATCGGTCAAACAGGGAATTCGCTCAGGAGGCGCATCACCCAATACATGAGATTCGGCCAGGGCAACTCCGTGGGGCATTACGGAGGTCGCTACATCTGGCAGATAC
>CAYHAO010000118.1:0-1423 GCA_964354665.1 uncultured Methanomassiliicoccaceae archaeon
CCCTCGGTGGTCCAGTTCGAGCGCTTCGGCTTCGTCTCGCTGAGCAAGAGGGACGCTTATGCGAACGTCAAGGCGTTCTACACGCACAAATGAGACGCAAAGGATACCAAGGGCGAGAGCGGCGGAGGTTCGATGAGCGAGCGCCTGCGCCTGGGCATCCCCACATTGATCGAGATCCCCGATTTCCAGAGGACGGTCGAACTGGCGCTCGAGCTTCAAGTGGATTTCATCGAGCTGAACATGAACATGCCCGAGTTCTGCCCCGAGTCCCTGCCTGCCAAGGCCATCAGGGAATGCCATAGGAAGACTGGCCTGGACTTCACCATCCACATGCCTGACGATACGGACCTGGCATCCTTCCACGACTCCATTAGGGAAGGACATGTTGCACGATTCGGCGAGACGGCGCGCTGGGCCGCCGAGGCCGGCGCCAAGCTCATCAACCTGCACCTCAGCCCCGGCATCTACTTCACCTTGCCCGACAAGAAGGTCTGGATCTACGAGAGCTACTACGACAAGTTCGTTCACAATCTGAGAGAGGCCTACGGCAAGGTCATCTCCTATGCTAGGGAGTTCGGAGTGAACGTGTGCACCGAGAACGTGACCAACTTCCAGATGCCTTTCGTGGCAAGGGCCATCGACGACCTCTGCCATATGGACGGCTTCTATCTGACATGGGATCTGGGGCACGACGCCCGCACCGGCTACAAGGAGAGGGAGGTCCTGATGCGCCACGTCGACCGCGTCAGGCACATGCACCTGCATGACTACAACGGCGTATCGGACCACCAGGTCCCCGGCAGGGGGGAGATTGACATTCTATCCATGCTATCCTTCGCCAAGGAGCACGATTGCTCCGTGCTCGTGGAAACGAAGACCGTAGGCTCGCTCACGGAATCCGTCAAGGTCATCAGGGGCATGCTCGAGATATCCTCGGCACACTGAAATAATGCGCTTGCGTTGGGGGAAGAGGTATCATCTTGCCGCTCGACCTAACGCAGCGCTACGTCAACAAGCTCGCCCAGCGCGTAGCGGATAGCGTCAGCTTCGAGAAGGTGACGCGCATCGAGGACGTCATCCCTGAGAGTATCGAGCGCACGGCCATCAACGTCCGCATACCCTTCTGCGCCTTCAAGTGCACTTATTGCGCGCTGCCTGGTCAATCATATGACGAGAGGCAGGCCAACATCTTCTTGGCAGCGGTCCAGGAGGAGCTTCGCCTCTACGCCGCATATCTGCACAAGCCCAAGATCGAGAGGCTGTACATCTCGGGCGGCACGCCGTCCCTCATGCACGATAAGCTGGAGTTCCTAGGCAAGCTGGTGGAGGAGAACTTCAACAGGCCCCCCACCATCGCCATGGAGGCCTCGCCGGCCGACCTGACCCCCGAGGTGCTGGAGAACCTCCGTTCCGCTGGCATCAC
>CAYHAO010000119.1:0-1422 GCA_964354665.1 uncultured Methanomassiliicoccaceae archaeon
ATCCCGATTGGTCCTCCATTCATCTGGCTAAGCTCACCTTTCTTCTCCCAGGCGTTTTCGCCCCTCTCCCCGGGTCGCACTCTAATCGATTTAAAATGAGCCATTATACTATCTGAAAAAAATCTGGCATCGGGAGCACCAATATCCCTCTCCCAGGACATATGTCACCGACTTCCCACAACTCGGGCAGTTCTTATTCGACTCATGAGTCCTCTCTCTCTTAATGATGCCATTCTCCCAACGAGGAACGATTGTGAACATCGCGAGATAGATTATTCCCACGATGATCATGGTTCCACCGACGATTGGGAAGACCCAATGCAGTAGCAAAATCATTGGCGGCGCCCAGGCTTTACCAAAGACATAAGGGTCGACAAGGATGAAAGCCCAGATCATGCCAATTCCCAGCACTAAGTAGAAAATGCAGACCAATATTCGATTCCCGAGCTCTTCCTCCATGTTTCCCCATTTTCTCTATTCGGCCATTATATTAAATAGGTTCGTAACGAAGGTCCTGGCTGACTACAACATATAGCGCTTGAATCGCGCATCATTCGATTTTCCTCATCCTGTAGAAATCTGCTGCGATAGCAATGAAGAGCCCAAGACAGAGTGTGAACAATGCCACCATACTAACAATATCGCTGTCATACAGGGTACCAGCGAGGACTATTAGGCCCCCTATAGCCATTACGACTATTCCGATAATTGCGACCTTCTTCGCTTTCGACAGCCTCATATCCCTATCCCATACCATTCGTCAATCTCTTGATGAGATTATGGGTTAAAAAGTTCAAGTCGGGTCAAAGCCCGAACCTCACGGCCCCCTAAAGCCTTAGCCCGAACTCCACGCCTGAGAGACCTAGGCTCACCATGATGTGCGGGCTCCCCCGAGCGAGGGCGCATTGATGATGATTGGAGCATACCCGGCAGAGGCCGGACCTTAGGGCATCCCTATCTGGAAAAAGGAAATGGTAAAAGGTTTAGGTTCTTGTCCTCGCTCCTCAAGGAATCGATATTTATCAGGGCAAAAAATAATTTACGCCAGTATCTTTTCTTGAGTCCAAATCTCTTTGGGCCACCACTCTTCCATGCTTAACGCGGTAGGTCCCGTGTAGACGCATATCGTTACATTTCCATCGGGTCCTACAAATCGAGGGCATACCTGATAGGCTAGACGTTTGGAGAAGGAGAGGTTTGTTTGGGTAAGTAGGATGAAGCCCGTAGGTAATGATCACCAGGAATGATGCCGATTATGCATGACGAGGAGAGCAGGCTCAGTCGCTGATGCGTTCAATTGACCACACTGACCGAGCTCGAGCCGTCCTCGTTCTCTTGGACCACGATCGCCTCCCCGACCAGGTCCTTCACGTCCTCGATGTGCGTGATCAATAGTATCTGCGAGAACTGCTTCGAGAGCTG
>CAYHAO010000120.1:0-1414 GCA_964354665.1 uncultured Methanomassiliicoccaceae archaeon
AGCGCATCGAGCTCATCGAGCGCTCCATCAACTCGCTCTTCGAGAACGACAAGGTCAAGAAGTGCAAGCTATCGGACTTTATGTGAGCTATCTGATACTTATTTTTCAGAGGATGGGCGCCAGCTCAACTACCATTCGGCTCAGTATTAGGGCTGATGAGTAGTCCAACCTGAACGATTCCCCTTTCTGAGTGGAGATACTTCCACCTAACTTGGACTTCTCCCAAAACGTTTCTGCGTCACCCCAGCTGATGGAAAGGTGACTAACATTCCCCCAGGAAATCATCCTAGCTCTATGAAATCTTAGTCCTAATCCAATACCGGAGGGCCCTAAGCTCATAGATAATGGCACTTCAATCAGAACTAATCTGAGTAGTAGGAAAGTCCCGGCAATCATGATGGACAATGCGATTGGTATCAATGGGTTCCAGATGACGAGGGACCCAAGAAGCGTTACGACAAGGATTGGGAGTATTATCATTATGTCCTTATCCGAAAAAAAGGGCGTGTGGATATCCGTTGATGTTTCGACCAAAGGAGGATGTATAGCGTATCCTTCGAACCTGGCTAGATTGAGCATCTCCCTGGAATCGCCAAGCCATTCTGTCCTGACCCCAAGGTTTGTTTCAATAGCCTTTGAAGCTTTGAGCGCCCTCTGTGGTGAACCGCAGAAAATCACCCTCGCCCTCCCGCCTGAGAACTCAGCAATCACCAGCCAATCCCCCATTAATCTACCTTTCAAACCTTGGTCAATCCTAGCCACTTGCACGGTGGTCAATTCAGGTTTGACGAGCACTCGTTCCAAACGGGACAATGGGATGAACCTTGGCAATCCTCTTACTAGGTAGTATGGCGAAGGAAAGGCCAAAATTCCATCTTTAAAGATAGATACTGGCTCAGAAATTCTCAATGTGAAATGCGTTATGAGGAAGAAGACCAGGGCAAACACAGCCTCAAAGAAAATGAGTAAGGGCAACAAGATTGAGAAGAGCCAATCAAGTCTAAGGGTGAAGAATGGAACAAGCATTGCCACAAGTATGGCAACCGCGACGAATCGCGTCCGAATGACCATTCCTCGTCTCACATCATCGGGCTGAATAATCTCGATAGCCTCGGAAGGCCTTTTCATATCGCGAGATGGATGGGTACAAGATTATTAATTCCAATCGGGCTCTATCAATTGTTGGTCATTGGCTATCGAAATAATTTCACCAGCAAGAAGCTGGGAACGAATTGAAATCTTCTTGCTATCGGAAATATAGAAGATGACGGAAATGGTTTGATGCAGGTTCAGTTCTAAGCGCTCTCAACCGCGGAAACGAGCTCCCTGAACTCATCGAACTTCTTCTCCAGGATGCCCAGGGCGATCTGCAACGTCTCAACAGCAGTGAGCGACCCGTCGGTCTCGAAGACGA
>CAYHAO010000121.1:0-1304 GCA_964354665.1 uncultured Methanomassiliicoccaceae archaeon
TCTGCCCATCCACCCGCACCGAGTAGCTCTGGATGCCTGACAGGTCATCATAGCCTGTCCAGGTGATGGTCACGTCCATCGAGGCGAGCATCGCGCCCTCGCCAGGCGAATCGATCGCCAATAATGGGGCGGTCAGGTCGACCACGAAGCTCACGCTGGTGGTGAAGCTGTTGCTGGCGTTGTCCCAGGCCCTCACCGAGAAGGTGTGCACGCCCTCGGTCAAGGTCAACGGCCTAACGGTCGTTGCGCCCATGAACTGCCAGCCCTCGGAATCCAGTTGCGACTCGTAGTAGGCGATTCCAGAGGATGGGGTCGGGTCCACTCCCAACCAGGCAGCAACGACGGTCGTTACGTTGTAGTAACCGCCCACGACCGGGTTCAGGATGACCACCACGGGGCTGGTCAGGTCCACGTAGAACACGATGCTGGTGCTGTTCATGTTGGTGGCGTTGTCCCACACCGTGATGTTGAAGGTATGCTGGCCCTGGCTTAGGGCGATCGTAGCGGTGTAGGTCTGGGCCAGGCCGATGTAGGCATCAACGCCGTCCAAGCTGACCATGGTCTGGTTCACGCCCGAACCAGTCTCAGTAACGTCCCAAGTGAAGGTGGGCATGTCGTCGTTCATGAAGCTCCCGGACGCCGGGGTCACGTTGGATATCACCGGGGGCACGGTGTCCACCTGGATGGTGACGGAAGAGGTGGCGTTGTTGCCCGCCTTGTCCGTCGCCCTCACCTGGACGATGTAGGTGCCGTCCGTCAGGCTGAGCGCCTGGGAGCTGTTCAAGTTAACGTTGATCCAGCTTCCCGTGCCCAGCCGGTATTCGATGTGGTCCAGGTTGATGTCGGTGGCGTTCCACCGGACCGTTACCAATCCAGTGTTGTTGAAGGAGCCGCTCGCGGGTTTGACGATCTCTACGGTCGGGCTCACCGTGTCGACGGTGAAGTGACAGATGGTGGTGCCATTGTTGCCCAATGTGTCATTCGCTGCGATGACCATCTGCCAAGCCCCATTGATCAGCAAGGCCTTGTTCTGGGTCAAGTTGGTGATCCAGATGGCGCTCTTGCCCGTGACGTTGAGCCAGGACAAGGGAGCTCCAGTGGTGTTGACCAGCCTTGCCCAGGAGGTGTTGACGCCGGTCACATCCGCAATGCTCCATCTCGCGGTGAGGTTGACGCTCTTGGTGAACAGACCATCCGTCGGTGCGATGAAGGTGACTACCGGTGCGGCCCTGTCCACGGTGGCGTTGACCTTCTTTATGACGCTGTTACCGGCATTGTCGAAGGCCCTGACCTCGAAAAGGTGG
>CAYHAO010000122.1:0-1202 GCA_964354665.1 uncultured Methanomassiliicoccaceae archaeon
GGGAGCAATGGGAAAGATCGGCAGAGCGGGCGCGGTAGCCTTAGCTGTAGCATTCCTGCTGACCATGCTCGTGCCGATGATACCTTCGGGTGCAGCGAACCCGGCGCCTCCTTCCGGCGGCAATGGACCTCTTGCAGAGCAGTACAACTCTACGAAACTGTTCGAGCCCAATGTCGTCTTCGGCGACCATTCCTACGTGAAGGCCGTCGACCCTTGGGCGAAGGATTTCGCCATTGGCGACCTGAATGATGATGGCCTCGAGGACCTGGCCGTGATCAGCAATGCCACGAACGAGGTCTGCATCTATAATCGATCCGGCGATGGGTCGTTGAGCGCACAAGCCTGGAGGATTTCCAGCCCTGGCGTCGTGGACATGAGGAGTATCGTTATCGGCGACCTTCTGGCCAAGGATGGCAAGAACGATATCGCTGTGAGCTACAATGACAGCTCGGGATTCGGGAAGATTTGCATTTTCAACCAGTCCAATGGTTTTTCCGCAAGAAATCTAACATTGTCTTTCACTGAACCTTATGATCTATGCATCGGGCATTTCAGTGGATCCGACAATTGCATTGCAGTCGTATGCAAGGGTACGCAACTAGTGGCCGACGATTATGTCGAGATCTGGAGATATCCTTTCAACCTGGCTGGTGACCATAAAGCATATCCAATTCTGAGCACCCCCGGCTTCACAAACAGTGAATACCTTGCCTGCGGTGACGTCAGTGGTGATGGCAGGGAGGACCTGGTCGTAGGCAATAATTCTGGGCCGAACGTCTTCATCATGCTCCAGCCCATCGTATGGGGCGGGACTTGGACCACGAGCACGAAATCAATATCTGGACAGGCCTCGGATGTCCAGCTCGCAGATATGCTTGGCAATGGTCGCATGGACCTGATATTCGCGAACGCTGCCAATGTCGGTGGATATTCGCAGGTATATGTTTACCGAAATGATGGAACTGGCTTTCCCACCCCAGCACCGGAAACACCGATAAGAACTAATCTGGGTCTGGGGAAGGTATTGGTCGGAGACTTCTATGGAGCGGCCGGGACAGATCTGCTTACCTTATGCGAGTCATATGCCAATGCTTCAGCGTATTTCAGAGGATCGGCATCGTCATGGTTTGGCTCGTCGAACCTCACATTCCCAGTCGATGAAGAACCTTTGAAAGCGATTTTAGACCGTTCGATTTCAGGGT
>CAYHAO010000123.1:0-1147 GCA_964354665.1 uncultured Methanomassiliicoccaceae archaeon
AAGCTGAACGGCTACGCCACGGCGCAATTCGGCAAGTGCCACGAGGTGCCGGTCTGGGAGACCAGCCCCATGGGTCCCTTCGAGCACTGGCCCACCGGTAGCGGTTTTGAATACTTCTACGGTTTTATCGGCGGTGAGACCAACCAGTATTACCCAGGTATCTACGAAGGCACCAAGCCGGTCGAGCCAGAAAAGACGCCTGAAGAGGGTTACCACTTTACCGAAGATATGACCGATAAGGCCATCGGCTGGGTGCGGCAGCAGAAGGCGCTCATGCCCGATAAGCCCTTCTTCGTCTACTTCGCGCCGGGGGCGACGCATGCGCCGCACCACGTGCCGAAAGAGTGGGCGGATAAGTACAAGGGCAAGTTCGACCAGGGCTGGGATAAACTGCGCGAAGAAACCTTCGCTCGCCAGAAGCAATTGGGCGTAATCCCACCCAAAGCAGAGCTGACCAAACGACCCCCTCAGATCCCTGCCTGGGAAGACATGCCCGCAGAGCTAAGACCGGTGCTAACGCGCGAGATGGAAGTGTACGCCGGATTCCTGGAACACACCGACCATCACATCGGACGGCTGATCGATGCTCTGCAGGACCTGGAGATCCTTGACGATACCCTGATCTACTACATTATCGGCGACAACGGAGCCAGTGCCGAGGGTGGTCCGCGTGGCACCTTCAACGAACTGGCGAACCTGAACAATATTGAAATGTTCATGACCACGGAATTCCTGATCGCGCACCGGGATGGATTCGGCACGTCTGATTCTTACAATCACTATTCCGTGGGCTGGGCGCACGCAATGGATACCCCCTATCAGTGGACCAAGCAAGTAGCCTCGCACTGGGGTGGGACGCGCAACGGCACCATCGTCCATTGGCCCAATGGGATCAAGGCCAAGGGCGGGCTGCGCACGCAGTTCCACCACGTGATCGACGTGGCGCCCACGGTGCTGGAAGCGGCCTGCCTGCCCCATCCAGTGATGGTACACGGCCTGCAGCAGAAGCCGTTCGAAGGAGTCAGCATGGTGTACTCGTTTGACGATGCCGGGGCGCCCGACCGCCACGAGACCCAGTACTTCGAGATGTTCGTCAACCGCGGCATCTATCACAAGGGCTGGACGGCCGTCACGCGGCACAGCATAC
>CAYHAO010000124.1:0-1116 GCA_964354665.1 uncultured Methanomassiliicoccaceae archaeon
ATGCATTTAGTTGAATCTTCAGGGTTCAATGTCCCGCATTTACCGCAATATGGCAATCACGAATCCCCCTCTTCATCCCAAATAGCAAAAATACAACCCAGGGGTTACATAAAAACTCTCCTATTCAGATGTTAGGTCGTTTCGCATAGAATCTTAGAGTTCTCCTTTGGCCACCGACATACATCGATGGATGACCAGGTCAAGAATGATCTTATGACAGTTGGAAAGAGCCTGGAGTTCCTCGCCACCAACGCGATGTGGCAAAAAGGAGCCCTCGTCGAGGTTGCTAATTTCGCAGTGGAGAGGGAGACAAGGGATTGCCCTTGCAAGGGGATGACTCCTGAGGTCTGCAAGCAGTTCGAGGGGGGGTTCGACGGCGTCTGCAAAGCCTTCGACCCGGATTATGAGTTCATGTGTGATCGCATGATGACTAAGGGTTACAGCACTTGCCATTGGGTCGTGAGGAGGAAATCCGTCGATACGGGTTCGAGGCAACAGGAACCGATGGGAAACGACTCGCTAGGTTACTGAAATCAGGGTTTAGGGACGCCGCGAGGTTCGGGATGTAAGATGTGCTGGAACGCTCCCCAGGTCAAGATGGATTAGATATATTGCTAAGACGTTCTTGTGTCAGTGATATCGTGACAACGCTGATAGTCTATGCTTCGACTACGGGCAACGCCCGCGCCGTCGCTGAATACATAGCTGGGAAGACCGGAGGGAAGGCTGTCGATGTGAAAAGATCATCGTCCATCGACCTGAAGGATTACGACTCGGTCGTCCTGGGAAGCCGCATCCACGCCGGCATGATCTCCGACGACATCGCCAAGTTCGCAGCGAGCAACAAGGATGCCTTGGCCACCAAGAAGGTCGCTCTGTTCATCTGCTGCTCTATGAAAGGGGACAATGCGGTCAAAGAATTGAACCAAGCCGCGGACAGCCTTGGCATCGAGACCAGGGCCTATTTCAACAAGGGCAAGAAGGTCCACGAGAACCCCGAAGAGGTTGACTCCTTCATATCGAAGCTCTGACCAAACGGCGGTAGGGGTCCGATTTTTTAAGCCGGAAACATATTTATACAACGTTCCATTTTTGCCACCTGGTTACTATGGCACT
>CAYHAO010000125.1:0-1103 GCA_964354665.1 uncultured Methanomassiliicoccaceae archaeon
CAGGTTCTTGCGGTAGCAGGTCTCCGCCACCACCTCTGGCGAGGCTTTGAGCTTGTCCATCATGATCTCCCTGGGGATCAGGGCGTCGGCCAGGACCAGTCTCCCTCTCCCTAGGATGTAGTTCAAGGCTGAGGGCTTCTTGTCCACGCAGAAATTGCCTGATACGGAGATCAGCGTTGCCCCGGTCCTCTGCTGGATGAGCTCGGACGCGGCCTGAGTGGCTATCGTGACCATGTTCATGCCCATGGCGTCGCCCGTGTTGTAGGCGAAGCGTACGAAGAGACTACGTCCGTTGGCGAAAGCCTTGGCGCTGAGCAGCTTCCCGTGGCGGGTGGTGGACTCGGCCACCTTCTTGATGTCGTCAAAATGCTCATCGATCCACATGACGACCTGACGGGCATGCCTGACATCCAGGACGCGGAAGACCGGAGCGCGGGTCATCTCCTCTTTGATGATGATGATCCGGGCGCCTCCCGAAGCGGTTAGGGCCGCGGTTCCACGGTTCACCGTCGCCAGCAGGGCGCCTTCGGTCGTGGCCATTGGGACCAGGAACTCGCCTTGGGCAAAGTCCCCATCCACCTTCAGCGGCCCGACGAAGCCCAAGGGCACCTGGGTGGTGCCGATCATGTTCTCGATGTTCTTCTCTGCGAGGATTGGATCAAATGGGCAGGAGCCTATTGTGTTGAGCCTAACGCTTGAGAATTCCTCCACTGCGGCTCTTCGCTCATCCATAGACTCTCTGCATTTTCGCTTGTTCTTGAGACCCGGCCTCATCGCTTGAGAAAAGGCCTTCAAGGCTTTAATCTTGATTTCGACTATTTGAGTTCCTCAAGGATCTCTTTGGCGCGATCCACCCGTACCTTGCGCTCTTTGACCATGCGTTCGGCGACTTTGTCGATCTGGTCGGGCCTGGCGCCTGCGGTGACGGCGATGTTACGCGCATGCAGAGTCATATGGCCGCGCTGGATGCCTTCGCTCGCCAGTGCGCGGAGGGCGGCCAGGTTCTGAGCCAGGCCGACGGCGGCGAGCACCTCCCCGAATTCGCTGGCCGACTTGACCCCCAGGATCTTCGTGGATATCCTCGCTATCGGATGGGTCTTGAC
>CAYHAO010000126.1:0-1061 GCA_964354665.1 uncultured Methanomassiliicoccaceae archaeon
GCGATAAAAACGATATTCAATGGCTTACATACGGGTCAATAGATGATGACCAAGGCTCAGGGAAAGGGGGCTGGAAGCAAGGTCAAGAGCCTGTTACCGATCCTGACATGGCTGCCTAACTACAAATGGAAGAACATACGCTTCGACTTGATCGCGGGCATTGCGATTGCGGGCCTAATTATCCCTGAATCGATGGGCATCGCGGGTGTGGCAGGTGTCGAACCTCAGCACGGCCTTTATGCCATTCTCATTGCCCTATTCCTCTACGCGATCTTCGGCTCCGGGCATCGCTCGGTGGTCAGCACCCCGAGCGCCATGGCGCTCTTGACCGCCACGGCCCTAGCCGCCTTAGCACTCACGGCATACGAGGACGTCCTTGCGGCGGTCGTGACCATCACCCTCCTCACCGGCCTCATGCTCCTGATCATGGCGGTGCTGCGCCTTGGGCTGTTGGCCAATTTCATTTCTTATCCGGTCATGAAGGGGTTCCTGTTCGGACTTGCCCTGACGATCATCATCGGTCAGGTGCCCAAGCTGTTCGGCATAGAGAAAGGGGAAGGTAACTTCTTCGAGCAGCTCTGGCACATTATCAGCGAACTCGGCCAGGCTAGCCTGGTGACCCTGGGCCTGTCCATCATCGCCGTGATCATCCTATACGTGCTCGAGGAGCGCTTCAAGAAGATACCCGCCGTGCTTCTGCTCTTCATCATCGGCCTCGTCTTCGCCTATCTGTTAGATTGGGAGTCCTTGGGGGTCGCATTAGTAGGAACCATACCTGCAGGGCTGCCCTCATTCTCGGTCCCACAGCTGGACCCCGAAGTGATATACCTTGTCATACCCACCGCCATTGGCATAGCCTTTGTATGTTTCTCCGAATCGGTGGCCATCGGAGACGAGATAGCAGAGAAGCACAATGACGAGATAGACCCCAATCAGGAGCTGATCGCCGTAGCGTCGACCAATCTCGGCTCTAGTCTCGTCCAAGGGATAGGTACTGGGGTTAGCATGTCCGCCTCCCATGTGGGCAACAATAGTGGCTCCAGGTCCCAAATGACCCTTAT
>CAYHAO010000127.1:0-1061 GCA_964354665.1 uncultured Methanomassiliicoccaceae archaeon
GCCATCAGATCACATCCGCGAAATCCCGCTCATATTGCCTGAAATAGTAAAGCCCGACAACGAAGAGCACTATGGTAATGACCAGAGAGCATCCTACGATGGTCCAGTCCACGACGGTTCCTAAATAGACGCCCCTCTGCAATAACATTATTCCTGCAAGTGGATTGATATATAGGGTCCATTCCCAGCTGGTTGGAATAGTAGCATAGAGGATTGGCGTGGCAAATAGAAGAAGTTGGATGAAGAATGGGACGAGGAAGACCACATCTCTGTATCTTACATTTACAGCGGAGAGCCAAAAGGCCATTCCCGCAGCAAGGACAAATGCCATTATTACGGGTACTAAGAAAAGAACAATCACCATGGTTATGCTAACCTGGAAGAAGAACATCATCACAACCAAAATGATGGAGGCAATAGCAAGATCCAGTAGACCAGCTACGCATGCGGACAAGGGAATGAGGGCCCTAGGGAAATAGACCTTTGTCACTAAGGAAGCATTAGCGATAAGGCTGTTCGATCCGTGGTTCACGCTGTTCGAGAAATACGTCCACAATACCAGGCCAGTGTACGAGAAAATCGCATAGGGTATCCCTCCTGTGTCTACTTCTACTATCCCACTCTCACCGAATAAGAATGTGAAAATAGCCATGGTGAACAGGGGTTGAATGACTGCCCAGGCAGCTCCAACCACCGATTGCTTGTAGCGTATCTTGACGTCCTTCCAAACCAAGAAGTAGAGAAGCTCTCTGTACTCCCAAATCTCATTTAGACCGAGGTCTAGCCTACTAGACCTAGGGCGGATGACCTTCACCTTAGTCTCCGCCAATCAAGCGAACCTCCTGCTAACATGTTGTGAAAGGGACATCTTTGACTGACACCCTATTCCGACACAATTCCCAAAATCATAGCCCTTATTCAATACTTCCCTTGTGAGTGGCGCTAAATGCAATCCTCAACAACGAAAAATCCTCAGTCCAGCGTCACTTCAATCACTTTCAGTCCTTCGGGGCATTGCAACTCGCCATGGACCTTGGAAACCTTGTGCTTGCTGCCCCTTT
>CAYHAO010000128.1:0-1012 GCA_964354665.1 uncultured Methanomassiliicoccaceae archaeon
CGTGATGGCGATGCTCAGACCGAAGGACAGGGCGATGCGCTCGATCGCGTCCAGGTTCTTCCTCCCGCTCTTCCCCTCCGGGAAGAGGAAGGCGATGAGCACATATCCAGGGAAGAAGAGCAGGAAGGGGAGGCCCAGCACGATCCGGAGCGGGAACTCCGGGACGAGGGCAATCGAGAGAACTAGCAGCAGGGACAGGACGACTATCCCCACCAGGTCCCATGACTCCCTGAGCTTCTTGTTCATTTATGGCGGAGAGATGGTTGGTGCTATTTATTGGTTCTTTTAGGCCGTGTCATCTTATCGACCGATGCAGCAGGCAAGGCAAATTCCTTATCCCGTCATCCCTCTCCCCCGTCCTGAATGAAATCGCTCCGGGTGCTGCAGGACCTAGCCCTCGTTCCAGAGGGGAAGAGCTGCGCCCTCATCATCCGCCACGCGGACCGGGACGGCCAGGTGGATCGGCTGGTGGCCAAGGATGAGCCCCTCAACGAGACGGGCAGGAGGAGGGCGACCATGCTGGGCCAGGCCTTGAAGCGCTTCTACTTCCTTCATCTATACTCGTCCCCGGTGACGAGGTGCGTGGAGACCTGCGAGCTCATCTCCGAGGGGTACGGGCAGAAGGTCGAGGTGGAAGCGACCGAGTTCCTAGGGATGAGATGCCCGACCATGCTGAAGCCGGATGAGGCCTACAAGCTGATGTGCTCGATGGGGCTGTACTCCTTCACCGAGGCGTACGTCGCCGGTCGATTGGACCCTAAGATAGTGAGGTCGTGCGAGGAGGGGGCGAGGATGCTCTTCTCCTACGCCATGGAGACGATCAAGGGCAAGGAGAACCAGGCCGTGGTCATCGTCACCCACGACATGCTCCTGACCCCGGCCTTAGTGAAATACTTCGGCTATGACGTAAGGAAAGGGGGCTTGGTGCCTTTCCTAGAGGGATTCGTGCTCTACTCCTCCGATTACGGTTACAGGGTCGCCCACGAGCACAAGGTGCTCAAATTGTCCAAAG